>NZ_JBFAPO010000004.1:38218-352724 GCF_040676755.1 Dactylosporangium sp. NPDC049525
GGGGCCGGCGGCGGGCCCCGCGCGCCCCCCCGCCCCCCGGCCGGTGTGTCAGGTGATGGTCAGGCTGTCGAGGTTCGCCCCGTTGGCGCCCGTGGTGCTCGCCCGGACCGCGACCTGGCTGCCGGCGGGCAGGGCGGCGGTGAACGAGGTGGTGCCCCAGGTGTCCCAGGACCCGGTCGGGTTGAACGCCAGCGCGCTGTTCACGGTGCCGCCGTTGACCGAGATGGCGAGGGGGCGGTTGGCGCCGCCGCCGTTGGCGTACCGGAATGTCAGCGTCCTGGTGCCCGCGGTGGGGACGTTGACGGTCCACTGGACGTAGGCGCCGCTGGCCGCGGTGTCGGCGAAGTCGACGAAGCCCGTTCCGGTGTAGTCGGGGTGGCGGGTGTCGATGACGGCGCCGCTGAGCACGGCCCGTTCCGCCTGGTACACGGTGCCGCCGGTGGCGGCCGGGAAGGGCGATCCGCTCGGCTCGACCGTGGCGGCCACGCCGCCGCCGACGACGGTGGGGATGGACGGGGTGACGACGGTCAGGATCTTCCTGGCGGCGTCCCACACGGTGCCGCCGCCGCTGGTGATGGCGGTCGCCTCGCTGGTGTAGGACGGCAGGGTGGCGCCGCCGTTGACCCGCATGCCGATGGCGGCGGCGAGCCCGTGGACCCGCACGACGTACCGGCGCGTGGCGGGTGCGCCGGTGTAGGTGCCCTGCGGGTGCCTGATCGTGGTCCGGGTCGCGGCGTCGGTCCAGGTCAGGGTCGTGACGCTCTTGGCGCCGGCGACGCGGTAAGACTCGGTGACGCCGTCGTCCTCCACCAGGTTGAAGCTGCCGTCGGCGCCGGCGTAGACCTCCAGCTCCAGCTGCTGCTTGTTCAGGAAGGCGGTGCTCTGCGCGTACTGGTACCGGGGCAGGATCGCGCCGGCCTTGACGAACAGGATGATCTCGCCGGTAGAGGTGACGTAGGGCAGGTCGACGGCGTCCGTGCCGACGTGCTTGATGTCGGCCCAGAAGTTGTACCAGGTGCTTCCCGCCGGCAACCAGACGTTCTGGGTGCCCCCGCCGTCCTGCGTCAACGGCGCGACCAGCAGCGACGGCCCCCACAGGTACTGCAGGTCGTGGGTGTATGCGGCGGCCCGGTTCTGGTAGTCGATGACCATGGCGCGGGCCATCGGCATGCCCGTGGCGGCGGCCTCGTGGGCGATGCTGTAGATGTACGGCAGGAGGGTGTACCGCAGCTCGCCGTACTTGCGGAAGTCGGCCTGGATGGTCGCGTTCTGGTCGAGTGGCCAGCGGGAGGCGATCGCGCCCTGGGAGGTGGTGCTGGCCCCGCTGTGCGGGCGCCAGATCGGTGACAGGCTCGACCAGGCGGCCGGCCAGTTGCGGTAGAACGGCTCGGAGATCAGGCCACCGGCGCCGCCGTGGAAACCGCCGCCGTCGATGTTGGCAAACGGGAAGCCGCCCAGCCCGCCGACCAGCATGCCCCTGATCTGCTGGCGCATCTCGTCGTAGGTGGAGGCGATGTCGCCGGTCCAGTAGTGGCCGTAGCGCTGCTGCCCGGCCGACGCGCCTCGGCTCCAGGTCCACGGGCGCTTGGCGACGCCGACGTGACCGGCGGTCTGCGGGTCCCAGCCCTCCTCGCCGACGCCCTTGTGCAGGTAGAAGAAGTACGCGTTGCGCAGCTCCGACCATTTCTTGCCGCCGGCGCTGTCGGCGTTGAACGGGATGGGGCCCAGCTCGTCCACCTCGTCGAGCCACAGGCCGTCGCCGGGGTAGTGCAGGGCCGGGTTGAGGGCCTTGGACCAGAAGACGCTCCACACCCAGACGCGGGTGGCGGGGTTGCTCCAGTCGGGCACCGAGCCGCTGTCGGCCACCCCGGTGAGGTCGGCGGCCTTGAAGCTGTAGCCGGGCGGTGGCCCGCCCACCCAGCCGGCCATGAGGTTGGAGTTGTTGCGGTTGTAGTCCAGGGTCATCGTCACGCCGTTGGCCGCGGCCCACGCCTGGTAGCCGGCCGGGTCGGGCCACCGCACGGAGCTGAACTCGAACCACGACCCGCCCCACGCGCCGGTGCCGGCCCGCCAGCGGTTGTCGTTGACGTGGTGGTCGAACGGGAACCCGGCGTTGCGATGCTGGGTGATCTTCGTCCGCCACCAGTTCTGGTCGCTGACATCGGGAAAGCCCTTGTCGGACATGTGCAGGCCGAAGATGGACAGCTGCGGCAGGCGTGGACGTCCGGTCAGCTGGGTGTACCGGTCGAGGAGCTTCGCGAACTCGGGGCCGTTGATGAGGAAGTAGTCCAGCTGCGGCCGGGCACCGGCGGTGCCGTGGTCATCGGCGGAGAACGCGTAGTCGCGGGCGGTGCCGTTGGCGAAGGCGAAGGTGGTGTCGAAGGTCGTGTTGACGAAGACGCCGTAGCCCTTGGTGGACAGGTAGAGCGGCACGATCGCGGGTGCCTGGTCGCCGCGGGCGGCACCGTAGTTGTGCGACACGACGTCACCGGTACGGTCGAGCTTGGGTGAGCGCCCGTACAGGCCGTGCCCCGCCTTGACGAAGTGCTCGTCGGCGGGTGGCGGGACGAAGGCCTCGGTGACGACGCTGTTGTTGGTGCCGCCCCAGGTGATGCTGCGGGTCGCGTCCTCCTTGGCGAGCAGCGCGCCGGTGCCGCGGTGGTAGAACTCCAGCCGCAGCGGGTTCTTCTGCAGCACGATCCGGATGCCGTCCGCCGCGCCGGTGACGGCGGTCAGGGTGGTGCCGTCGTCGGTGACGCTGAGGCTGCCGCCCATGCCCGCGTGGTTGGCGGGGACGACCATCTCGTACCGCGTGTCGGCGAAGAACGTCTCGCCACTGCGGATCGCGCGGACCCGGACGATCTGGTTGCCGTACGCGGTGATCCTCAACCGCTGGCCCGTGTTGCTGGTGACGGTGACGCTGCGGGCGTCCGTGACGTGGCCGGCGTAGTTGCCCAGTTGTTCCCCGACTGCCGCGTCGGCCCGGGACGGCGCGCCGGCGACGGCCCCGATCGACAGCCCGGCGGCCACGCCGAGCACGTTTCTTCTCTTCATCGCATCGACTCTCCTCGACAGGTGCGGGCGAATCCGTTGCGCTGGTGGCGGTGTCTGATGCGCAACAGAGCGCGCGGCGATTTGGGTCTCCAGGCGGGTTGGCGGTTGGAGCGCCTGGAAACGGTTCCCACAGTGGGCCGCCCGAATCAGTTTTGTCAATACCTTGCAATAGGCCGGTTTCGTATCGACGGATCTCGTGCTACGGTCGGCGAACTGACAAGATCTGGAACCGGTTCCAGCGGCCGTGACGCGATGAGGAGCCGCCGATGGCAGCGACGATCAAGGATGTCGCCCGGCTGGCCGGGGTCTCCCAGTCGTCGGTGTCCCGCGCGCTCGCCGCGCCGGACCAGGTGCGCGCCGAAACCCGCGCGCGGGTCGAGCGGGCCGTCGCGCAGCTCGGCTATGAGCCGAACCGGATCGCCCGGGGTCTGAGCACCGGCCGCACCGGCACCATCGGCTTCCTGGTGCCCGACATCGCCAACCCGCTCTTCGCCGGCATCGTCAAGACCGCCCAGCGCCGGGCCCGCGACTTCGGCCTCGCGGTGCTCCTGGCCGACTCCGACGAAGACCCCGCCACCGAGCTGGACCTCATCCGGACGCTGACGAAACAGGTCGACGGCTTCGTGCTGTGCGCGCCCCGCGCCGGCGACGACGACCTTCGCTCCGTGTGCGGCGACCTGCCGGTGGTCCTGCTCAACCGCCGGGTCGGCCAGCTGCCGTCGATCATCTTCGACAACGCCGACGGCATCCGCCAGGCCCTGGCCCACCTCGCCGCGCTCGGCCACCGCCGCGTCGCCTACGTCGCCGGCCCGCGCACCTCATGGGTCAACCGGGAGCGGCTCCGCGCCGTGCGGACCGTCGCGGCCGGCCTGGACCTCGAGGTGGTCGAGGCCGGCAACGTGTCGCCCGACTTCGAGGGCGGCGTCGCCGTCGCCGACCTGGTCCTGGCCACCGCCGTCACCTCCGTCATCGCCTACAACGACATGATCGGGCTGGGCCTCGTCAGCCAGTTCCGTGCCCGGGGCGTCACCGTGCCCGGCGACATCAGCATCGTCGGCTTCGACGACATCCCGGCCTCGGCCCTCGTCAGCCCCGCGCTGACGACCGTCAGCCAGCCGAAGGACCAGTGCGGCCGGGCGGGCATCGACCTGCTCGCCGACCTGCTCAACGAGCGGGAGCGCCCGGGCAGCGCCCGCACGTCCCTGCCGACCCGCCTGATCGTGCGCGCCTCCACCGGCCCCGCCCCGCGCCCATAAGGCGTAGCCACCGGGCGTTCAGCCGCCCGGCGGGGGTGGCCAGGCGAGAGCCCGCAGCGCCGCCGGGCCGCCGTTGACCACGTCCCGGTCGTGGCTGTGCCGGCGGTCGGGGTCGCCGGGCTGGTACTGCCAGAGCGCGAACGTGCTCCACCCGGCGGGCAGCGCCGGGCTCTTCGCGGTGTACCCGGCGATGTCGAGAGGGTAGCCGCCGAACGACGTGTCGTTGCCGGTGCACGGGTTCCACCAGTGGGTGTTCGTGTAGATCATCGGTTTGCGGCCGATGCCGGCCTCGATGCGGCCGATGAACGCGCGGATCCAGGCGCGCAGCTGGGCGGGGGTGAGGTCGTAGCAGTCGTCGGTGCGCACGCCGGCGTACGGCCACTCCAGGTCGACGAACGGCACCAGCGTTCGCGCGTCGCGGGTGAAGCGGGCGTGCCGCAGGAAGTGTTCGGCCTGGCCGACGGGGTCGCCACGGTCCGGGCGGGCGTACACGTAGGCGCCCACATACCGCCCGGCCCGGCGCGCCGCCGCGTAGTCCGTGGCGAAGTGCGGGTTGACATACGTGCCACCCTCGGTGGCCTTGATGTAGACGAACTCGCTGCCGGCGGCGACCTCGGTCGGCCAGTGGATGCCGAACCGCCGGTGGTCGTGACTGGACACGTCGATCCCGCCGACCGGGAACCCCGCTGGACGTCCCGCCTCGATCGAGGCGACGGCCTCGAGCACCGGTGGTTCGACGGGCGGCGCCATCGCCGGCAGTACCGCGGACGCCACCCCCCACACGGGTGTCGTCACCATCAGCAACCCGAACGCCACCGCACGTCGCTGCCCGGGCGTGAGGCCGATGGCGACCTGCCGCACCCGCCGTGCCACCGTCATCAGGCCTGCGGCGACGTCACGGGCCCGCCGCCACGCCGTCACCGCAGACCTCGCCACCGCTCCAGTGTGCCTGCCCGCTGCACACTCGGCACGCCTCGCGGCTGGTGACCGGTGTCCGTCCGTCGTGCTGCTACCGCGCTCCTACCGCTCCCGGACGGTGTAGGTCAGGTGCGTCACCTTCGGGGAGTGCTCCGCGCGGACCTGCTCCAGGGCTACCCGGCCGGCGTCCACGCCCTCGAACAGGCGGACCCCGGAGCCGAACAGCACGGGCGACAGCGCGATCGAGAACTCGTCGATCAGGCCGGCGTTCACGTACTGCAGGATCGTCGCGCCGCCACCCGCGACGCGGACGTCCCGGTCGCCGGCGGCCTCGCGGGCCTGGTCGAGCGCGGCCTCGATGCCGTCGTTGACGAAATGGAACGTCGTGCCGCCGGGCCGCTCCCACGGGTCACGCTTCTCGTGCGTCACGACGAACACCGGCGTGTGGAACGGCGCCTCCTGCGGCCACGCGTGCTCGCCGGCGTCGAACATGCGCTTGCCCATCACGCTCGCGCCGGTGCGCAGATACGTCTCCCGCAGGATGTCGTTGTCGCGCCCTTCCTCGCCGCCCTCGCCGAACTTCAGGTTCTCCCGGAAGAACCGCTGCGGGAAGACCCACTGCTGCAGCTCCATCCACTGCGGCCCCATCAGGTCGTCAAGGGATCCGGGCGCGACGAACCCGTCCAGCGACATCGACACGCTGAAGAACACCTTGGCGGCCATCAGCCCTCAGTTCCTTCCGAATTGACCTTCCGGACGTTCTCGGTGACGTAGGCAGCCAGGTTGCCCAGCGTCTGCTGGCCGCCCTCGACCGCGTGGTACTTCTCGACCGCCTCGTCGCGCAGTTCCCTGGTGGGGAACACCGTGCGCATCTCGATCCGGGTCGCCGCCCCGTCGGGCGCGAACGTCAGGACCGACTCGAAGGTGTTCGGGTCGCCGCTGGACTCGCCGTGCAGCAGCGCGATCCGCTCCGGCGGGGCGATCTCGGTCCAGGAGATCCACTCCTGGTAGTCCGTCCCGTCCGGCCCGTGCATCACGAAGTCCCAGGCTCCGCCGACGCGGAACTCGAAGGACCGTGTGGTAGTGGTGAACCCCTCCGGTCCCCACCACCGCGACAGGTGCCGCACCTCGGTGAACGCCTCGAACACCAGCTCCGGTGGGGCGTCGATGACCCGGGAGATGACGATCTCGCGGTCGGCCGTCGTGCTCATCAGCTACTTCTCCTGCCTTGCCTGCTTGAGGTCCTGCACATACGCGTCCAGCCGGTCGAAGCTCTCGTTCCAGAACTGCTCGAACCCGCCGGCCCACTCGTGGACCGGCCGCAGCCCGCGGGCGTCAAGGCCGTAAAGGCGCTGCTTGCCCGCCCTGCGGTCCCGCACCAGCCCGACCTCCCGGAGCACCCGCAGGTGCTTGGACGCCCCCGGCTGGCTCATCCCCAGCTCCTGAGCCAACTCGGTCACCGGCCGCTCACCCGCCCGCAGCAGCACCAGGATCTCCCGCCGCTGCGGCTCCGCGATCGCGTTGAAGACGTCCGACGTCGTCGCTGCTCGTGCCATGACCGCCATCATATTCCGATAACGGTATGCGTCAAGCCGGAGCGCGATCCCGCCCAGCTGGACGGTGTGCGTTTACAACTGGGGAACCACTCGCAGGACGGTGCCGGTCGCGGTGTCGATGATCACCAGGAGGCCGCCGCCCCGGGCGTACCTCGGGTCGCTCAGCAGGACCTCCGCCGCCGGCTCGCGGGTGAGCACCTCGGCGTCCGGCAAGGACTCGCGACCCAGCTCGGACGCGGCCGCCCGGGCAACGGCGATGAGCTGCGCATCCGTCACCAGATCAGCGTAGTGGCGAGCTCCGCTACGTGCGGGCCTTGAACGTGACCTCCGCGAGGCTCACCAGGCCGTCGCCCTGGTCGGCCGGCGGGTACACGTCGACGATCAGCAGCTGGACGAAGGTCGCGCCGCGGGCCTTCAGGTCGAACGTCTGCGGGCCGGCCGTGTCGGTCAGGTCGAGCTGCCGGCAGCTGCCGTCGGCGAGGCGCAGGTCGATGATCCGCGGGCGGGCCTGCGACGTCCGCCGGTCGTTGTCGGCGGGCAGCCCGGCCCGGATGACGACCTGGTCGAGGTCCGACGGCTTGCGGAAGGCGATCACCAGCGCCGGCGCGCCGCCCGGCCGCTGGCACGGTGGGCCGGCCGCCGGTGCCGGCTGCCACGGGGTGCCCCACGCCCGGCTGGTGTTGCCGTCCGTGGCGAACCGGACCTCGAACCCCGGCGGGTCGGCCGTCTTCGGTTCGGTGCCGACGGACTCGACGGCGACCTCGCCGTACCGGTGCGGGAGCACGCGGTCGGCCTGCTGCTTCGCCTTGGTCCGCAGGTCGGGGCTCCAGGGGCCGAACTGCGACACCCCGATGCCGACCGCGGCGAGCACGAAGGTCAGGCGGACGAACTGCGCCCGGGCCGAGACCGCCGCGTCGTAGACCCACCGCGCGCCGCCGTTCGCCTGCAGCATCGCCTGCTTGAAGCTGCGGTCGGTGCCGAATGCGTCGCGGATTCTGCGGTACCAGGGGCGGCGCTCCGCCTGCTCGTCCTGCGCCGGCGGGGCCGGCGGAACCAGCGACGCGCCGCAGCGGCAGAACCTGCGGCCGTCGGGCACCCCGTGACCGCAGCGCGGGCACACGGTCCCGCCGGAGCCGGACGGCGCGAAGTCGCTCGGCGCGGCCCAGGTCGACGGGGCGGCCGGGCCGGTCTCCTGCGGCAGCACCGCACCGACGTCGGCGCCCGACGGCGCCGGCTGCCGCCCCCACGGTGAGGTCCGGGTCGGCTGGGACACCCGCCGGACGGTGAACGGCTCGGCCGAGCGGCGGACCGTGCCGAACCCGCCGGTCCGCGGCGGCGGCGCCCACGGGTTGGGCTCGGGCGCCGGCGCGGACCGGTCAGCGGCGGCCCCCGCCACCGATGGTTCCGACCGGCCGGTGGCCTCCGCCGGCGAGACCGGCGACACCGGCGAGACCGGCGATACCGTTGGCGTGGGCGGTGGGGTGGCCGGCTCGCGCCGGGACCGGGCCCAGCCCAGGTAGGCGCGGCAGGTCGCGCAGTGCAGCGCGTCGTCGGCGTTCTCCCGGTGGCACCGCGGGCACTCGATCATCCGGTCACCTCCCACGGCGGCCGGACCTGCGGGTCACGGGCGATCTCCTCGTCCAGCGCGTCGGGGTCGGCGACCCCGCCCAGCTCGTCCGGGTCGGCGAACCCGGCGAGGAACGCCTCGGCGTCGACCGGCCGGCCGGCGGCGTCCACGATGGACAGATCGACGGCCGGCCCGGTGACGGCGCCGATCATCGAACCGGCGGCGACCGGACCCTCCCGGACCACGGGCCGCACGCCATGGAAGCCGTACTCGAGACCCGCCGCCGTCCGCAGCCGCAGCACCGCGTCGCCGGGCGGCGAGGAGATCGTCCCGGCCTCGACGGCGTGCACAGCTGCGCCCGGCGCCGTGTCGAACCGGACCAGACCGTCCGCGGCGGGCAACGCGACCGGTACCCCGGCGAACGGGTGGAAGTGGGTCCCGGCGAGCGGCCGGGGCGCGGCCGGCACAGCCGCCGGGTGGGACGGCACCACCGGTCGCGGACGTGGCCGGACGGCCGCCGGTGCGCCGGGCGCGAGGAGGGCGGCCAGGTCGTCCGCGTCGTCGGTCGGATCAGTCGTCACCGCTCCGCGTCGCCTCGCTCCTCGATCGTCAGACGGAAATGCACCTGGAGTGGCGTTGCGGCCGTACCGTGGACACCGCACGCCGGATAGAAGGATATCGTTCGCAAGGTCGCGTTGGGGAGCGCGGCTGGACCGTGGGGGAACCGGGACTTGATCGATCCGCTGAGCACGGCCGCGCAGGCGCCCCGGCTCGTCCGGGCCAGGGTGCGGGCGCCGCAGCCGCAGGGTCTGCGCCGGCGCCGGCTCGTCCAGCCGCTCGTCGGCCCGGCCGCGCCGCAGCTGACCCTGATCGTCGCGCCCGCCGGCGCCGGCAAGTCCACGCTGCTCGGGCACGTCGCCGAGGCGGCCGGTGGTCCGGTCGCCTGGCTCACCCTCCGGCCCGACGACGGCGGTCCCGGCCCGGTCCTCGCCCAGCTGCGGGCCGCGTTCGCCGGCGCCGTCCCCGGCCTCGCCGAGCAGTGGCCGACCGCCGACGCGGCCCTCGCCGACCTGGACGCGCTGCTCACGGTGCCGGTGCTGCTCGTCATCGACGACCTGCACAGCGCCCGCGAGCCGGTGCTGCGGGTCGCGGTGGAGCCGTTCATCGAGTATCAGCCGGACCTGCTGCGCATCGCCCTCGGCTCGCGCTGCACGCCCGACCTCGACGTGACCCGGCGCCGGCTGGCCGGTTCGATGGTCGAGCTGGACGCCGACGCGCTGCGGTTCCGCACCTGGGAGGTCGACGAGCTGTTCCGCGGCTGCCACGCGGTCGTGCTCCGGCCGCGCGAGGTGACCGAGCTGACCCGGCGGACCGCGGGCTGGGCCGCCGGATTGCAGCTGTTCCACCTGGCGACCCGCCGCCAGCCGGCCTCGACCCGCGCCGAGCTGCTCGCCGGGCAGCGGGCCGGTTCCCGGCTGACGCAGGAGTACCTGACCCGGCACGTCCTCGACCGGGTCGGCGACGACGTGCGGGACTTCCTCGTCGCCACGAGTGTGCTCGACGAGCTGACCGCCCGCCGCTGCGACCAGTTGCTCGGCCGCGACGACTCGGCGGCCCGCCTGGTCGAGCTGGAGCGCAACGGGCTGTTCACGTTCGCCGAGATCGACGGGCAGGTGTTCCGCTACCACGACGTGCTCCGCGCGCACCTGCTCGACGAGCTCGCCGTCCGGCACGGCCGCCGGCACGCCCGCGACCTGCACCGCCGCGCCGGTCAGCTGCTGGAGGCGGAGGGAGCGTTGACCGCGGCCGTCCGCGCGTACTGCCGGGCCGAGTCGTGGCAGGACGTCCGCCGGCTGCTCGCGACCGGTGGCCCGACCCTCGCCAGCGCCCCCGGCCCGTGGGTCGACCTGCTGCCCGAGTCGATCCGCGACCAGGACCCGTGGGTGCTGCTCGCCCTCGGCCGGCGGCTGCTCGCCGAGGGTGCCCTGGAGCGGGCGGCCGAGATGTACCAGCGGGCCGTCGACGGTCTCGGGCCGGTCAGCGGCGCCCGGGCCGAGACGGAGCTGCGCCGGCTGCGGGCCTGGATGCGCCCGGCGCCCGGGGTGGTCAGCGACTGGGCGTCCGTCGCCCGTGGCCTGCTCAGCGACCCGCGCCGGCACCTGCCCGCGGTGCCGGCGGACGGCACGGCGACGGCCGGGCTGCTGCAGGCCGCTGGGCAGCTGCTGGCGGGTGAGTTGACCGCCGCCCGCGCGACGCTCGCCGCCCTGGACGAGCACGGCCCGCTCACCCCCGCCGTGCAGGTCGGTGCGCTGCTCGGGGAGGCGATCGCGGCGGTGCTGTCCGGCGCGTCCGACGCCGAGTCCCTCGTGTACGAGCAGCTCACCGCCGCGACGAAACGCCTCGACATGCCCCTGGCGACGAGGCTCGCGCACGGGCTGCAGGCGATCGCCGCCGCGGACCTCGACACGGTGCGCTACATCGAGGGCGAGTGCCGGCAGGCCGAGGATCCGTGGGGCGGCGCGGTGCTGCGGCTGCTCGCCGAGGTCGCCGCGCTCGGGCTGGTCGGTGCCGGCGACGCCCGGGTGGCCGCCCTCGCCGAGCTTGCCGGACGCTTCGACGCCCTCGCCGCGCCGGCCCTCGCCGCCTGGGCAGCAGCGGCCGGTGCGGCGGCCGGGGCCATCGCCGGGCAGCCGCCGGACCGGGACCGCCTCGCCGCCATCGAGGTCGCCGCCAGGGCGCTGGGTCCGTTGCCGTACGCGCTGACCCTGCTCGCCACCGACCCGACCGGCGGCGCCGGCGAACCGGCGGGCGGGGCGGCGCGCGCCAGGGAACTGGCCGTGCGGATCGCGGAGCAGTGCGGCGCCGGCGCCCTCGTGGCGGCGATCGCCGACCGGCTGTCGGGACCCGCTGACGTCGGCGCCCGCGGCGGCGGTCTGCAAGGTGGGTTGCGGGTGCGGTGCTTCGGCGCGTTCCGGGTCGAGGCAGACGGCGCCGAGCTGGACCTCGCCGCGCTGCGCCCGCGCCACCAGGAGCTCTTGCGGCTGCTCGCGTTGAACGCGAACCGGACCGTGCACCGGGAGCAGATCGTCGAGTGGCTGTGGCCGGGCCGGGCCGCCGAACGGGGTCTGCACAGCCTGCAGGTGGCCGTGAGTGACCTGCGCAAGCTCCTCGAACCGGACACCCAGCGCGGGGACTGGGCCCGGCTGCGCCGCGAGCACGCCGGGTACCGCCTCGTGCTCGACGCCGACGAGGACTGCGACGTCCGCGGCATCGACGACCAGCTCCGGCAGGCCCGGCGCGCCGCGCAGCAGGGCGACCCGGGCGCCGCCGTCGCCGCCCTGGACGTGGCCCTGGCGCTGCACACCGGCGAGCTGCTGCCCGACGACGGGGCGGCTGACTGGGTGGTGCCGGAGCGGGACCGGCTGCACGGCGACCTCGCCGACGCCTGCGACGTTGTGGCCGGGGCTCTGGCCGGTGCGGGCGGGCACGCCGAGGCTGCCCGGCTGGCGCGTCTCGGCCTGGTGCACGACCGGTACCGCGACGGCCTGTGGCGCCGCCTGATCGCCTCGTTGCAGGAGTCCGGCAACCCGGCGGAGGCGACGACGGCGGAGGCGGCGTACCGCACGATGCTGGCGGAACTCGCCGTCTGAGGCGTGGGTCAGGCGTACGTGATGACGTGCGGCACCTGGGCCGGTTTGGCGGCGGCGACGATCCGGTCGAGCACGTCCCGGTCGATCGCGGGGTCGGCGCGGACCCGCACGGTGAGCGCGGTCGCCGGCGCGCCCGGCAGCGGGCCGTTCGGGCGGGTGGAGAACGCCACCCCGCCGGTGTCGGTGACCTCCGGCTCTTCCCCGGTGTACGCGCAGACGGCGGCGGCCACCCCGCGCAGCGTGCCCCGCCACAGCACCGCCTCGACCGCCTTCGTCAGGTGCGCCCGCAGCCGGTCGGCGGGCCAGCGCTCGTCGACCGGGACCCCGAGCCAGCCGCTCAGCCAGCGCAGGAAGTCCTCCGGTGCGTACCGCGGGTCGAGGTAGGCGTCGAGGTGGTCGAGGGTGGCGAAGACCGGGGCGAGGACGTCGTCGAACGCGGCGACGAACTCGCTCGTGAACCGGCTGCCGAAGAACGCCGGCGGCAGGCCCGTCGCCAGCGGATGCGGCGAGTCAAGCCCCGGCACCCCGGCCCTCATGCGGCCACCTCCGACGGGGTGGCGACGATGTCGTGCTCGACGCTGAACACCAGGTGCGTCGCCTCCAGGTCGATCCGGTCGCCAGCGGGGGAGAGCTCCTTCGTCAGCGGGTTGGCCCGGAACAGCACCGCCTCCTCGACGAAGTCGACGCCGGGCACCCGGCCGAGCACCGCGTACACCTCGCCGACCTGCACCGGCCGGCCGAACGGCCAGCCGTCGCCGCGCGGGCCGCCGGTCAGCGGGTTGAAGTAGCCGTACAGCGCGGTCGCCGCGGCCTGCTCGACCCGCTCGGGGGCGGCGTCGGGCCGGGTGCGCAGCCGCACGTCGAAGCGGATGCCGACGTAGCTGGGCGGTTCGACGCTGACCCGCACGCCGACCATCCGCCGCTCCTCCAGGGCCGCGACGACCCTGTCCCGCACCGACTCCGGCAGGCGCAGCCGGCCCAGCGCGATCCGGCCGTCGGGGCTCGGCGCGTCCGGCACGACGAGCACCCGCAGACCGTCCGCCGCCGCGCCGCCCGCCGGCACACACCGCACCCTGGCCAACGACGGTGCCGCCTGCCGGGTCAGGTACTCGTAGTCCTCCGCCGTCACCGCCCGGTTGCGGGAGCGCAGCTCGATCGGCCCGCGCAGCTTCGCCTCCTCGACCGTCTCGCCGTCCACCCCGCCGGTCGCCGCGAGCCGGTTGTACACCGTCGCCACGTACGGGATCGACGAGCGCAACACACCCACCATCCGGGGCGCCACGTTGCCGCGGGCGCCGCCGCCCGTCCAGTACCGGCGGACCCGCAGCACGGCGCCCTTCGGCGGGACGGCACCGTAGCGGCGCAGCGTCCCGTCGGCGCTGCGCACCACCGGCCCGAAGGTCAGCTCGCCGGTCGTCGGCTCGACCGCGAAGTGCCGGTCCTCGGCCGTGCTCTCGGCGAACGTGTCGACCCGCGCCCACTCCTGCCACTCGGCCGGGTCGACCGAAGCGCCATCGAGGACCTCCAGCACGACCTGGTCGTCCGGCATCCGCAGCACCGGCGGGTGCAGCACGGCGAAGGTCTGCCCCGAGGTCCCGTCGGACACCCCGACCACCTCGGCCGCTACCGGGTCCGCGTTCACCGCAGCGACGTCCCCGCCGATGGTGGCCGCGGTGCACGAGACGATCAGCGGCGAGGAGCGGTACGGGCGCCGCCCCGTCGCCTCGACGACCGTGCAGCGCAGCCAGGCGGCGGTCGCGGTGCCGACGCTGGTGATCGTGTGCCCGGCCGGCACGTGCACCTCGACCCCGCCGGAGACGTTGAGCCCCTTCGTGTCGTCGCGTTCGAGGGTGCACTCGCTCCATTCGGTGCCAGTCCACGCCTCCCAGCGCAGCGGCGGCGCGCTCGGGTCGATGCCGTGCCCGCCGATGCGGCAGACGAACTGCAGCAGCACGATGGCGCCGGGCGCCGGCCGGTCGAGCCCGACGTACAGCGCGTCGCCGACCTGCGGGCGCTCGGCGAAAGCGGGGAACGGCGCCCCGACGCCCATCGCCGCGGTCCGGTCGGCGAACCCGCCGTCGGCCGGCAACGTCGCCACGATCCGCGACACCGCCGGCACGATGACGAGCTCGTCGGTGGTGGCGAAGGAGATCGCCGGCTGGCCCGGGGTGCGCAGCGTCGACACGACACTGCCGGCCGGCACGCGCACCGGCACCGGCTGGTGCGACGACAGCCGGAACGACATCTCCACCCGCGCCGCCGCCGGCTCGAACAGCGTCACCCCGAGCAGTTCGAGGAACTTGACGTAGTTGCGGTCCGGGACGCGGTTCAGCCGGTACAGCAGCTGATCGGTCATCCACGCGAACGTCTCGACCAGCGTCACGCCGGGGTCGGACACGTTGTGGTTCGTCCACGTCGGACAGCGCCGCTGGATGTGGTGCTTGGCCTCGTCGACGAGCTGCTGGAAGGTGCGGTCGTCGAGGTTCGGCGCGGGCAGGTTCACGGACGGCCCCCTGGGTGCGCGGGGTGCTCGGGGTGCTCGGGAATCACGTAGAACGGGAACACCAGGTTGCGCCGGTCGTTGGTGGAACGCACCGTGTACCGCACGTCGATCCACAGCGTCGACGGCTCCTGCGGGTCGGCGGTGACGGCGACGTCGTCGACGACGACCCGCGGCTCCCAGCGCACCAGCGAGGTGACCACCTCGGCGGCGATCAGCGCGGCCGTGGAGGCGTTCGCCGGCGCGAACACGAACTCCTGCAGCCGGCAGCCGAACTCGGGGCGCATCGGCCGCTCGCCCGGCGCCGTGGCGAGCACCAGGTACATCGCCTGCTCCAGCTCGTCCGGCCCGGAGACGACGGCGATCGCACCGGTCGGGTCCGTGCCCACCGGCCAGCTCCAGCCGGTGCCGACGAAACTGTTGTCCCGCATCTTCACAGTCCTATCTGGACGGTCGCGGCCGAACCGGTGACCTGCGCCGGGACGTTGCCGCAGCCGGTGACGAGGCAGCCGGAATAGGCCGCCGGCCTGCCTTCGAACCGCACTGTCGCGCTGCCGGTCACGACCTTGCCCTGCTGGGCGTTCGGCAGCAGGAACGGGTCGCTGGCGTGCAGGCCCGGGTGCGGCGGCTGGTTGAGCCCGCCGCTGTCCTGCACCGCGGCCGCCCGCCCGTTGATCTGGACACTGGTGGCCAGCCCGGTCGTCAGCGGCGCGGTGAACGGCAGCGGCGCCGGTGCCGGCATCGGCGCCCCGGACGGGCTGGGCACCTGGTGCAGCACGCACTGCCCGACGATCTGGTCGTTCGCCACCACGGCGGCCGCGCCCATGGATGCTCCTCAGTTCAGTTTGATGGTGGTGCCGGTGACGACCACGTCGCCGGAGCCGCCGTCGAGGGTGAGTCCCCGGCCGGCGCTGACCGTGCCCTTGCCGTCGCCGTGCAGGGTGAAGTCCTTGTCGGCGGTGACCTTCGCGTTGCCCTTGGCGTGGATCTCAACGTCGCCCTCGGCCTCGATCCGCAGCGCCTTGTTCGCCGCGTCAAGCACCAGGGTGACCTTTTTGCCCGCCGCGTTGATCGCGATCGACTCCGTCCCGTCGGTGTCGGTGAACAGCACCTCGTGGCCCTTGCGGCTGCGGAACGCGCGGACGTTCACCACGCCCGCGCCGGTGTCGACCGCCTCGACCGGTGGCGGGTCGACCCCGTTGTAGAGGCCGCCGAGCACGTACGGGCGGCGGGTGTCGCCCTGTTCGAAGCCGACGAGCACCTCGTCGTCGACCTCCGGCAGCAGGACGAGCCCACGGTCGGCGCCGGCGCCGAGCTGCAGCACCCGCACCCAGTCCGACTCGTAGTCGTCGGACAGCCACGGCAGCCGCAGCTTCACCCGGCCCCGCGCGTCCGGGTCGGCGACGTTGGTGACGATCCCGACGACCAGACCCGCCACCGGCTGCCCGCCGGGCCGCCGGTCCTCGCCGGTGACCAGGCCGAGCAGGGACCGGTCGTGCCGGCCGCTGACGGTGAAGCTGGTGCGGTACCCCCGGTGGTCCCACATGTGCCGGGCCCGGGAGACGGTCACCTTGCCGTCGAACCGGCCGCCGGTGCGCCCCAGGCTCACCGCGGCGCCGGCGACGATCCGCGGGTCACCGCGGGCCACGCCCTCGGCGTGCACGAACGTGCTGGCGAGCCGTTCGGCCTGGGCGGCGGCAACCGCGTCGCACTCGGCCTGGTCGGTCAGCGGCAGGTCCACGGTGACGTGCCGGGAGGTGCCGAACCGTCCGGCGGTCGTGTCCGGCTCGTCGGCGAGCTTCGCCGAGCGGGTGCGGGCCGGCGCGGTCGCGACGAGGGCCCGCTTGTGCTCCGGGTCCCAGCCGCGCACCTCCACCTCGGCGACCTGCTGCGCGGCGCTCACCCGGGCGCTGAGCTGCTCCAGGTTGCCGCCGGGCACCAGCGCCAGCCGGTCCGTGCCCTGGTAGTCGCCGGGTTCCGGGGCGCCGTCCGCCTCCGCCGACTGCATGAAGTCCAGGGCGCCGCCGACGACGCGGACCGTGAAGTCGATCTCCCGGGCCCGGCGGGTCAGCAACTGCCAGTGGGTCTCGTTGACCTGGGCGAGGTGGTCGTGCACGACCGACGTCGGGGTGATCGTGCCGACCTTCAGGCCGGCGGCGCGGGCCAGCTGGGTCGCCAGGTCCGAGTCGGCGACGTTCTGATACGTCGTGGTGTGCACCCCGTTGTACAGCCCGTACGAGCCGTCGTAGGCGACCAGGGTGGTGAACGCGCCACGGTCGTCGTACTCGAAGCCCAGGTGGTACACGAGACCCTCGAACACCGCCTCGCCGACCTGCTCGCCGGTCCGGCCGGCCGACACCTCGACGGTGGCGTGCAGGTCGATGCCGCTGCGGCGCAGCAGGTCCCGGGCCGGGTCGTCGAACACCACGCGGCAGGAGTCGGGGCCGCCCTCGTCGCTGTCGACGGTCACCTGCCGCACGCACGCCTGCACCGCGGCCTCCAGCTGCCGCCCGTCGACGCTGATGATGGGCCGGGCCCCGAACGTCCGGCCGTTGCCCGGCATCATCGCAGCTCCGTCGGGTCGGGCAGGAGCAGCTCGCGGCCGGCCGGCACCCGCAGCGGGTTGTCGATGCCGTTGGCGCGGGCGATGTCCCGCCAGCGGGCCGCGTCGCCGTACACCGCGAACGCCACCGACTGCAGCGCCTCCCCGCTGCGCAGCAGGTGGCTGCGGCGGGACCGGTCGCTGCCGGACGTCGGGTTCGTCCGGGCCGGCGGGGTCGCCGTCGACTCCAGGGTCAGGCTGACCGACGCGCGGATCGGCCGGCCGTCCCGGGCGAACAGCTCGTAGGTGACGTCGACCTGTTTCAGGTGCCCGCGGAACGTGTGGGCGCCGTTGATGGTCAGCTGCCCCCAGGTGAACTGCAGCTCCGGCGGGCTGGGCGCGTGCTCGCCCGGGTCGTCGTCCGGCCCGGTCCAGCGCAGCAGTCGCTCCACTTCGGACAGTACGCTGCCGGCCGGCTGTTTCTCGACCGCGTCGAGCAGGATCTGCAGCCGCAGCTGGGTGGCCTGGGTGCCGCGGAACTGGGCGGGCGGGTCACCGCCGCCGCCCTGCGTCGGCTCCCGCCGGAACTCCGCCTGCCGGCTGAAGCTGATCGTGGTCGGGTTGAAGTGGAAGTCCACCCGGGACAGCGGGTTGCGGACCTCCTGCAGGAAGGACTTCGCCTTGGGCAGCTCCATGACGTCAGCCCAGCTGCCCGTTGTGCGCGAACTCGAACGCCTCGATGGCGACCTTCGCGGTCTCCGTGGAGAAGCTCGGCCCGGTGTACTTCACCGGCCACACCCCGACGAACGTCCACTCCGCGACCGGCTCGCCGTTGTCGTTGAACGCGACGACGGTGGCCGTGTGCCGGCGGGTGCCGATGCCCTTGGCGAGGAGGTGGAACCAGGCGCCGAGGGCCTTGGACTGCAGGTCGACGGGGCGGCTGAGCTTGATGTTGCCGAACTTCAGCCGGCCCGGAAGCTGGTGGACGAAGCCGTTCTCGCCGCCCTCCTGGTAGGTCTTCACCTCGTATTCGGCGGTGAGCCCGTCCAGCGCGGTGAACGAGCCGAGGTCCTGCCCGTCGATGGTGACGTTGAACCGCAGGGTGTTGGCCGGGTTGCCCATGTCGTCGTGCCTCCTATCGGTCGGCCAGGATGCCGCGGCGTTCGCGTTCCAGGAGCAGGTTGCTGCGGAGCCGGCGCTCGATCCGGTCGTACAGCTCGTCGGCCATGGCCGCGAGGTCGACCGGCCGGTCCACTGTGGACGACTGTGCGGCCGGGGTGGCGTCGTCGGGTGGCGGGTCGAAGACCACGCTGCCGTCGGGGTCCCGACGGGCGATCCCGCCGGCGACCGCGACTTCGCCCGGGTCCTGCTGCTCCGGTACCGCTGCCGCCCGCGCGACGTGCACGTCCACTGTGGACGCCGAAGGGGGCGCCGGTGACCGGTGCACGGGTAGTCCGAGGCCGGCGGGCGCGGCCGGCCCGGCGGTGCGACCGGTCGGACCACCGGCGGTCGGATCGGCGGTCCGGGCGAGGACCCTGCCGGTCGTGTCGGTGCCTCCGACGTCCGGGATGTGGGCCGGGGCGATCGTCGCCGCGGGGGCCGGCTCGGACGGACTGGTGGTGGTCGCGGTCGCGGTCGCGGTCGCGGTCGCGGTCCGGGCGAGGGTGACCGGGATCGTCGGGCCTGTCGCGACGGGGCGGGTGCCTGTCGGCGTGGCAACTGGCGGGTCGTCGTCTGCCGGGTGTTCCGCGGCCGGCCGGCCGGAGTCCGGGGCGGCCGCGGGCCGGTGTGCGGTGCCGGCGGGGGAGCGGGACACCGGCACGTCCGACCGGGTGAGCGGGGCGGCGCCGGGACGGGCGGGAGCCGGCGCTGGGGTGTCCTCGCCGGCCGGCGGCGCGACGGCCAGCCGGCGGACCGGCACCGACGGCGGCACGGATCCGGAGGACCGCGAGGGCGGCGCGTCGAGGTCATCGGCCTTCGAGGAAGCGTCGGGCGTCTCTGGTGCGTCGGGTGCGGGCGGCGCAATGGCCCGCGACAGGGCCGCAGGCCCGGACATCGGAGCGGGTCCAGATGGCGCAGCACGTCCCGACCGCGCAGGAGGTCCAGACAGCGCATCAGGTCCGCCCAGCACATCAGATCCCGACGGCGCGGCAGGTTCCTGCGTCGCATCAGGTCGGGGCGGCGCCAGAAACGTCGGCAGGTGCCCTGGACCGGGGGCAGCGGACCGGGAAACGGGGTGGCCGGGTCCGGACACCGGCCGGCCGAGGCCGAGCCGTGGGGGCTGGATGCCGGCCACCGGCTGCGGACCGGTCGGCATGAAGGTCCCGCCGGTCGGCTCAACGTCCGGCTGAGTGCCACGGGCGGGCGCAGGCCACGCGGTGGCATCCACGGACGCCTGCCGGTGCACCGCCGCCGTGTCGGAACCGCCGGACGATCGGCTCGCCGCCGCCTCGGCACCGGCAGCTGCAGACCCCGCAGTGTGCCCACGGGATCCTTCCGTGTGCCCACCCGACTCGCTGAGCGGCAGCCCGGCAGGCACATCCGCCGCCGGCGTCGGCAGGTCGGTCGTCGGAATCGGTTGTGCGGACCGGTGCACCATTGCCGGCAACGACCGCGGCGCGGGCAGCGCCGGCAGGCCCACCGGAGGCTCGGCAGCGGGCGGTCCGGCCACCACGTCCCCCGAGGAACCAGGCGCTCGCAAGGAACCTTGAGCCGCTGTGTCCGGTGCGGGTCTGTCCGGTGCGGCGGTCCGTTCGATCCCGAACGCCGAGCGCAGCCGTCCGCCGATACCGGCCGGACGCCCCGCCGGCGCGCCAGGATCCGCGGGCGCTTCGGCGGCACGGGCGGAGGTGAGCGGGCTCGGGCCGGCCGGGGCCTTGGTGTGCCGGACCGAGACCGTCGCCAGGCCCGACACGACCCCGCCGACGTCGGCGGACACCTGGTGGCCGAGCGGCTGCAGCGCGGTCGGCGCCGCGGACCGGCTCACCAGCCCGCGGGCGAACCCGCCGGGGTCGGTGCCGGTCGGCGCGGCGCGCACGGTCGTGGCGAGCGGCGGCAGGGTCGCCCAGGCCGGCTGTCCAGGCCGCTGCGGTGCCGCGGCCGGCGTGGCTGCCGGTACCGACGCCGACGGGCCGGCCGGCGACCGGCCGAACCGCTCCCGCAGCCTGGCGAACATCGACTCACTCCTCGTTCAGCAGCCGCCGTGCGGCGGCCAGGAAATGCTGGCGGTCCCGGTGCTCCAGGTCGAGGATGTCGTCCATCGACCAGTGCAGGGCGGCGGCGACGTACGCGACCTCGTCGAGCAGCTGGGCGGTCGCGTACGTCACGATTCCCCCGCCGCACCACCTGCCACGTCGACCGAGAAGTCGTGCCGGCAGGCGGGGCAGACGACCGCGGCCCGGGTGTGCCCCTCCTGGTTGATCCGGCGGTACAGGTCCTGCAGGAACGCCAGGTCCGGGGTGAACAGCCCCTCGATGACGGCCGGGGTCACCGACGGCACGGTGCCGAGCTGGGTCGTGGTCCGCGACAGCAGGAGCACGGTGAGGTACGCCTCGTTGTCCCGGACCCGCGGGTCGCGCAGCGGCGCGATCTCGTCCCTGGCGCGGGCCATCCGCATCGTGCCGTGCTTGTGCACCTGGCCGTCGTCGTCGACGTACCCGACCGGCAGCTCGAACGCGAACTCGGTGCGCAACCCGGTCTCAGCAACGGTGGACATGGCCTACGCGACCTCGAGACCCTCGTGGACCAGCGTGATCTCCTCGAGGATGATCTCGCTGCCGCCCGCCTGGAGGCTGCCGATGCTCACCTTCGACGGCCACGCGTTGATGATGTTGAACCGGGCCTTCTCGCCCCGCTCGTAGTCGTAGAGGACCACCGAGGCGTTGCGGCGGGCGCTGTCGATCTTCCCGTCCTGCACCTCCTTGATCCAGGCCCAGAACGCGGGGTTGTCGGTCTTGCCGCGCTTGAGCGTGATGTCGCCCCACTTGCGGGCTCCGGGCAGCTTCTTGATCACCGGGATGCCCTTCGCCTTGTTCTCCCGGTGCTCGATCACCTGGATCTCGGCGCTGAGCCCGGTGACCTCTTTGAACTGGGCGATCGTGACCCGGTCGATCTCGATCTGAAAGGCGTAGTTGCCGATTGCGTCTTCACCGATGGCCATAGCAGCCGTCCTCCTACTCGTCGACTCCGCCACCGCTGGGCAGCTGAGCGATCCGGAACACCACGAACTCGGCCGGCTTGACCGGCGCTATGCCCACCTCGATGACCACGTAGCCGGCTTCGATCGACTCCGGGGTGTTGGTCTCCTCGTCGCACTTCACGTAGTACGCCTGCGCCGGCGTCGCACCGAACAGCGCGCCGTCGCGCCACAGCCCGAGCAGGAACGCCGACACGGTGCGCTTGATGCGCTGCCAGAGGTCGTAGTCGTTGGGCTCGAAGACCACCCATTGGGTACCGGCGAGGATCGACGACTCGACGTAGTTGAACAGCCGGCGCACGTTGACGTAGCGCCAGGCGCTGTCGGCGGACAGGGTGCGGGCGCCCCAGACCAGGATGCCGCGGCCCGGGAACGCCCGGATGACGTTGATGCCGGCCGGGTTCAGGTCGTCGTGCTCGCGCCGGTTGATGTGCACCTCGAGGTCGGTGGCGCCGGCGACGACCTCGTTGGCGGGTGCCTTGTGCACGCCGCGGGTGTCGTCGTTGCGGCCCCAGATGCCGGCGATCGCGCCGCTGGGCGGCATCAGCCGGCTCTCCCGCAGCGACGGGTCGTAGAACGTGCACCAGGGCCAGTAGACCGTCGCGTATGCCGAGTTGAACCGGGCCTCGTCGCGGACCCACTCGACGACGTCCTGCGCGCTCATGCCCTTCGGCGCGTCCAGGATCGCCATCCGGTTCTTCATCGTCTCGCAGTGGGTGACGAGCGCGTTCTGGACCGCCTTCACGCCGTCGAGGCCGATGTGCCCGCTCTCGTAGGCGGCCATCAGGTCCGGCACGACGACCATCGTCGCGTCCTCGACCGCGGTCAGCGCCTCGAACCCGGAGCGGGCGATCTCGTTGCCGAGGTAGTCGGCGGGGGTCAGGCGTACCGGCAGCACGTCGCCGCCGCGCAGCACGACCTCGCCGGTGCTGGGTGTGCGTTCGGCGACCGGGACGGCGGTGATCTCGGTCGCCCGGACCAGCTCGGAGCGCTGCAGCTCGGTGACGAGGTCGCGGCGGCCCTTGCGGGGGCTCACCTCATACCGCTCGACCTTCGCGCCCTGGCGGACCTCGACGGTGTAGTTGCCGTCGGCCGGCTCGGCGTCGCCGTCCTTGGCGGGTTCGGCGGGTGCCTGTGCGCCGCCGGAGCGTTCGACCCGCACGCTGATGCCGGCACCGGCGGCGCCGGGCTCGACCGCCTCCAGCTGGTACACGGCCTGGCCGGCGCGCACGGCGCTGGTCAGTTCGGCGCTGGCGCGCTGCGGTTCGGCGGCGGCGTCCTCGCCGACCCGCACGACGTAGCAGGCGCCGCCCTGGTTGTTGAAGTACTGGTACACCGCGTGCGGCAGGTACGCGCCGTCGACCCACTCGCCGAAGGTCTTGACGAACTGGCCCCAGTTCACGATTTTGACCGGCTTGTTGTACGGGCCGTCCTTCGTGATGCCGACGAACGCGGCGACGGCGGTGCCGACGCCCTCGATCGGGCGTGAACCGGCCTGCACCTCTTCGATGTACACGCCGGGGGAACGGTAGTTGGGCATGTCACTCCTCCATCAGGCCGTCGGTTCACAGGGTCCCGGCCGTGGGGGCGCTCGCGAAACGGCGGACGCCTGGCCGAACGCGCACCAACGCTGCCCTTTCGCGCAACCGGGGGTCAGTCGCCGCCGGCGAGCGAGCGCAGGAGGTCGCCGAGCTTGCGCATCGCCTGGGTCTTCATCGTGTGCATGCGCTCCGGGACCGGGGCGTAGTTGCTCGGGTTGTCGGCGCCGCCGTGGCGCAGTTCGACGATGTGGTCGACCCGCCACACACCCCAGATGGGGTCGGCCGGCCACAGCACCAGGCCGGCCCGGTGCTCCTGTGAGGTGGCACCGGTCGCCGGGTCCAGCCACACCGCGTCGCCGGCCGCCACCGCGCCGGCCTCACTGCCCGCGCGCTTGGTGACCTCTCTGAGGTGGTCCGCGACCAGCTGCGCCGCCTTCTCGGGCACCCCGCTGGGCATGGCGTCCAGGAACTCGGCGCGCATCAGGTCCGTGCCGGCGACGGCGCCCGGGTCCTCGCTGCGCGGCGAGGCGCCGATCTCGAGGGTGTCCTGCGCGAGGTACTTCTCGCCTACCAGCTCCATGAACGTGTCCCACGGGGGATAGCCGGCGAGGGCGCCGTCGTGCAGGGCCTCCAGCAGCGCCGCCTGCGCTTCCGGCCGCTCGGACAGCACGACGCCGACGGTCTCGTCGCGGACCGGGGACCGCCCGCTCTCCAGGGACTCCAGCATGCTGTCCACGGTGTCCTGGATCAGCACCGGGTCGCCGGTGGCGACGACCTCGTCGAGCGCGGCGGTGAGCTTGCGGGCGGTGTCGCCCTGACCCGGCCGGCGTCTCAGGGCGGCCAGCTCCTCCCGCACGCCGGCGACGGCCTCGTCGAGGTTGCCCGCCGGTACCGCCTCCGGCTCGTCGTGCACGCTCAGGCCGTGCTCGGCCAGGTCGGCCTCGTCGACCGCCGCGTGCCGGCCGGGTTCGTCGGTGGCGGCCCGCCGGCCCGGCGACTCGACCGACGGCTCGAACGGTGCGGGCGCGACCTCAGGGGCACCCGCCGTCCCCGGTGCGGCCGGTGCCGGGCGGCCTCTGCGTGCGCCGGGGAACCCGTCCGGGATCGGCCCGAGGTCGACACCGAACCGGTCCCGGTAGAAGTCGTGGTAGTCCTCGATGGTGGCGAAGCGGTGCGTCTCCCGCCCGCCGGCGTTGCCCGGCAGGTCGATGAGGTACGGCTCGGCGACCCCGGGCTCGTAACCGAAGTGCGTCACGTCGGGCCCGGTGGGGGTTTCCACCCGGATGTCCGAGGTGAACGGCTTGCCCTGCCGCTGCGCCTCGTACGCGATGATGCCGAAGTCCGCGCCCGCGCCCGACGGGAAGTAGGCGCCCTCGACGGTGTGCCCGAGCGTCGGGTCCACCGGGTGGCTGTGCGCGTCGAGGACCCAGTTGCCCTGGCCCTGCAGCTCGGGCGGGACGAGCGAGTTCGGGTCGGCGAGGTTCAGCGGCACGTGGTCCTCCGCGCCCTGCACCACGACGTGCTGGCCGGTCGCGTCGTTGCGCAGCAGCGCCGCCTCGCGGGTCGGCGAGTCGCGCAGGAACCCCTCGAAGAAGTCCCGGTTGGCGGCCGGGTCGAAGGCCTCGGCGCCGTCGAGCATGCCGCTGGACGCCTCCGGCAGGTCGATGAGCGGGATGTCGGCGTCCGCCCTCGCCTCCATCCGGGCCATCGCCGCCGCGGTCTCGGCCTCGGTGATGTTGAACGCGAGCCCGCGGTCGACGGCCGCGCCCCGGGCGCCCTCGGCGAGGCTGCCGATGACCCGTTCGGCGAACTTGCTCGACATCGCCGCGTTGATGCCGATGTTCAGCAGCAGGCCGCGGTCCCAGCTGCCCCAGCTCCACGTGCCCGGGTCCCACAGGCTCACGCCGGGCCCTTGCAGGATGTTCTGCACCACCCCGAGGCTGGTGCCGACGACGACCTGCGCGACCCGGTTGACGACGACCTGGGTGGCGGTCGCCCGGACCGCGCCGCTGAGCACCTGGCGGCCCAGGACACCCGCGGTCGTGCCCGCGCCGACCGCGCCGCCGATTGCGCCGAACGCCGCGCCGATGAGCATCTCCTGGCCCAGCCGCCCCCAGTCGACGGGCCCCTGGCGCTTGCCGGTCAGGTGTTCGGTCGCCGTCGTCGCGGCCACCGATGCGGCGCCTGCCAGGGCCCCGGCGAGGATGAGCGCGCCGATGCCGGTACCGCAGATCGCCACCACCGCGATCGTCACCAGCAGCCCGACGACCAGCCCCGCGAGGAACCCCGGGTCGGTCAGCGCCGCGCCGACCTGTCGCAGCTGGTCGACCAGCCAGCCGTCCTCGGCCCGCTGCCGGGCCCGGTTCATGGCGGTGTCGATGCGGCCGCCCAGGTCGCCGAGCGGCCGCCCGGCGTTTGCGGTCGTCTCACCCATCCGCCGGTCGAGCTCGGCGCCGAGCTTGCCCAGCGAGTCCGCGAGGGCCGTGTCCGCGTCCAGCAGCGCCTGCGACAGCATGTCGCCGTGCGTGCCGAGCCGTTCCTCGCCGCGTTCGACGGCGCCGTCGAGCAGCTCCTGCAGCTGTGCGAGCAGGGTCTGCTGGGTACCGCTGATCCCGGTCGTGGCCGCGGTGACGGTCTGTGCGCTCTGCCGGTCGGCCTCGTCGCCGACGTCCACAAGGGACTGCAGCAGCGCGGCCGCGGTCGAGCGGAACGTGGCCGCGATCTGCTCGCCGGCCTGCGCCGCCTGCTGCGCGGAGACGCCGAAGCTCTGTCGCAGGGTCGCGGCCGCCTCCTCCGCCATCGCCCGCGACAGCTCCCGCCGGCCCTTGCGGCCCAGCAGCTCGCCGAGGACCGCGGCGGCGTTGCCCTGGCCGGTGGTGCGCATCGCGGTCGCGTACCCCTGGATCGAGCCGATGCTGCGGTCCGCCGCGGACCGCTGCGCCGCCTGTGCCGTCGCCTTGTGCCGGCGGATCGACTGTTTGCTCTCGGTCCGGATCCGGTCGAGCGCGGCGGCCATCGCCGTGCCGGTGCCGGTCAGCGCCGTGACGCCCTGGGCGAGGACCTGGTCGAGCGAGCCGGCGGTCTGTCCCATGTCGTCGCGCAGCGCGGTCTGCAACGGGCCGAGGGTGTCGCTGAGCTTGACCGCCAGGTTCTCGCCGTTGGCCAGGATGTCGCCTTGTACCTCGGGTCCGACGTTGCGCAGGTCGTCGGCGCCTGCGCCGAGCGCGTCGCGGATCTGCTGGGAGGTCTGCCCGGCGACCTCCCGGGCCGCCTGCCGCATCGCGGCCACGACCTCCTGGTCGGCGGCCCGGGCGGACGCCGCCTTCTGCGCGCCCACCTGTTCCGCCTGCCGGGCCTGGTCGGCGACCTGGCCGCGCTGGGTGTCGGCCTTCTGCCCGGCGAGGGTGACGGCCTCCTCGCCGCGGGCGGCGGCGTTGCTGTTCGCCTGGTCGACGGCCGCCGTGACGGCCGCCTCGGCGGTGGCGGACTGCTCGGTCTCGGCTGCCTGCAGCGCGGCCTTGTGGGCGGCGCCCTTCGCCTGCAGCGTGCCGATCGCGGCGGCGACGCTGCCCTGGACCCGCTGCCGCGCCTGGCGTTCGATGCCGGCGACCCGGGTCTCCTGCGCCTCGGCGGTGCTGTCGAGGGCCTGGCTCTGCTCCTGGAACGCCTGGTTGACGGCGGCGATCGCACCGGACTCGACCTGGTCGAGCTGGGCGAGGCCGGCGGCGGTCGCGGCGGCGATCGGCTCGGCACCCTCGACCGTCGGGATGCCAGGCGCACTGCCGCCGCCCGGCTCCGCGACGTCGGCCTGGGCAGCCGCGGGCGTCGCGTCCAACCCGTCCAACCCGTCGGACTCGGCGGGCGGTTCGGCGTCGAGGTCGATGACCGTCCCGTCGGCGCCGCCGCCGCCCGGCGCCGGTCCGGCGTCGAGATCCAGGACGGTCTGCTCTCCGGCGTCGGTCGTCGCCGCCGGCTCCGCGTCGAGGTCGATGACGTCGCTGTCGGCTGTTGCCGGTGTTGCGTCGAGGTCGATGACGTCGCTGTCGGCTGTTGCCGGTGCTGCGTCGAGGTCGATGACGTCGCTGTCGGCTGTTGCCGGTTCCGCGTCCAGGTCGATGACGTCCTGCTCGCCGGTGGCGGTCTGCTCGTCGGTCGCCGTCGGCCGCTCCTCGGTGGCCGTTGCGGTGCCGGCCCCACCGCGAGGCGGCGCGACCAGGCGCTGGACCGCGCGGTTGCCGACGGAGCGTTGCAGGCCCAGCAGCGACGTCGCCCGCCCGGCCGCGGTGCCGCCACCCACGATGCTGCGGGCGGTGTCACGCGCCTCCACCTCGGCCGCGTCGTCGGGATGGCTGATGCCGCCCTCGCCACCGCCGCCGGTCAGGTTCCGCACCACGTGGGTCAGTTCGTGCGCGAGCAGCTCCCGTTCGGCGCCGCTGGTCGGGTCCGGGTGGCCACCGCCGAAGAAGATGTCGGTGCCGGTGGTGAACGCCTCCGCCTGCACGGCCCGGTTCAGCCGCTCGGGCGCCGGACCGGTGTGCAGCCGGACGTCCGCGAGCCCGACCCCGAACTGTGCCTCGAAGTCGGTGCGTACCCCGTCCGGCAGCGCGGCGCCGCGGCCCCGCTCGACGTCGATGGCGGACGCGACGTCCTGCGGCACCGGGCCGGCGCCGCGGGCCCGCTCGTCGGTGCCGTGCTCGTGCTGCCGTTCGTCGCCCATGAGCACTCCGTCGGGTACGTCGACCTACGTGTTGGCCAGCAGCGGGAAGTACCGGCCGAACTCGGCCTCCACGCACAGCCGGCCGAGCTTGCGGTATTCCAGGCGGACCGCCCGCATGAGCCGCCGCATGTCGAGGATCCCGTGCTCGGCCGCGGCGAGGTACGCGGCGGTCACGGCGATGTTGCGGATGTCGCCGCCGGCCACGTCGAACGCGGACGCACAGAAGTCGAGGTCGACGTCATCGGCCAGGGGTACCGCGGCGAGCGACTTCGTCCACAGCAGCCGCCGCTGCACGGGATCCGGGCGGGGGAACTCGACGATGGTGGAGATCCGCCGGGCGAACGCGTCGTCGAGGTTGGCCCGCAGGTTCGTGGCGAGCACCGCCAGCCCGTCGAAGGACTCCATCCGCTGCAGCAGGTAGGCGACCTCGAGGTTCGCGTACCGGTCGCGGGCGTCGCTCACCTCGGACCGCTTGCCGAACAGCGCGTCGGCCTCGTCGAAGAACAGCACCCCGTTGACCCCGTCCGCGCCGGTGAAGATCCGTTCGAGGTTCTTCTCGGTCTCGCCGATGTACTTGTCGACCACGGTCGACAGGTCAATGACGTACAGGTCGAGCCCCAGCGCCGAGGCGACGACCTCGGCGGCCATGGTCTTGCCGGTGCCGGGCTCGCCGACGAACAGTGCGCTGATCCCCTCGCCGCGGTTGCCGCCGCGGCGCAGCCGCCACTCGCCGAGCACCCGGTCCCGCCAGCGCATCCGGTCGGTGAGGTGGCGCAGTCCGGCGACGGCCGGACCGGCGAGCACCAGGTCGTCCCAGTCGGCGCCGGGCCGGACCCGGCGGGCGAGCCGGCCGAGCCCGGTCGCGTTCTGCATCCGGGCGCCGGCGCGCAGGTGCCGGCCGGTCAGCGGGCTGTCCTCCGCCGCCGCCTGGGCGGTCGCCGCGGTGACCGCGCGGGCCAGCTGCTCCGGGCCGAGCCGGAAGCCGGCGAGGGCGGCGCCGCCGCTCGCCCCGCCGAGCACCGGCCGGTCCGGTGGCCGGCGGGTCAGGTCGTGCAGGTCGAGGCCGAGGACGCCGTCGTCGCTCCACGACGGGTCCCACGGCGCGGAGCCGTGCAGCACGACGGTGGTGCCGGCCGCGGTCAGGCGGCGCAGCGTCGCGTGGTCGGCGAGCTCGACCGGTCCGACGACGAGCACCCGGTCCAGCAGGCGCGCCTCCCGGACCGCCAGGGCGAGCAGCTGCGGCACCCCCGCGGCCGGCTGGCCGGTGAGGTCCACGGCGAGCGAGCGGCGCCCGGCCAGCCCGGCGGCGTACCGCACCAGGGCGGCGCACCACTGGCCCGGTGGCTGCTGGCAGTACACCAGAGGGAAGCCCGCCTGCCAGGCGCGGACGAGTTGCTGGGCCTCGGGTGCGGGCAGCGGCGGCGGCTCACGCAGGGCCGGGCGCAGCACCGGGCCGGCGGTCCCACCACCGAGCAGGTGCGCGGTGAGCCGGTCGGGCACCCGCAGCGAGCGGCTCAGGAACGGCCGGTCCGGCTCGTCGACCACGAGCAGCCCGCCGGCGACCAGCGGGGCGTCCGGGTCGAACCGGTGCCGGGCCGCCTGGTCGAACGGGGTCGCGCCGACGAGCCGCAGGCCGAGCCCGATGGACGCCCGCCGCCGGGTGAGGTCGTCGTGCAGGTAGCCGTACAGCTGCTCGAACCGCGGGTCGAGGTCGGGCGCGAGGGCGACGAGCAGGATGTCGAGATCGAGGCGGTCCAGGCCGAACCGGTCGGCGAGCGTGCCGAGCGCCGGGTCGGGCTCGCCTTCCGGCGCCGGATCCGGCACCGCCGGCGGGTCGGACAGCAGCCGGTCCACGTGGGTGTCGCTCAGGTACAGGCCGCGGAACGCGTCGTCGGGGTCGGGGTCGCCGCGGCGGCGCTGCTCGACGAGCCGCCGGACGCGCTGCTCGACGGCGGCGAGGGCGGCCCTCATCGGGTGACCTCGTCCGGCTCCTTGCGCAGCACGGTGACCTCGGGCCGGTGCAGGACCGGCGCGCCGACCTCGTACGTGCGGGACGGCTCCACCGGTACCGTCAACACCAGGTCGAGGGAGGGCTTCATCTCGCCGCCGAGTGCGCTCCACAGGTCCGACAGCGAACGGTCCGGCGCCGCCGGCAACGCGACCGTGAACGGCACCGCCTTGCCCGCGAGGCGGCCCTGCAGGTGCCGGCCGGGGATCTGGTCGTGCTCGATCAGCGCCTCCAGCAGCCTGCCGAGGAGCCGGTGCTCGTCGACGGGCCGCGAGGTCCACGCGGTCAGCAGATACGACATCCGGAAGAACCGCACACCCCGCTGCCGCCCGGTGATCCGCCCGTTGTGATCCTTCGCCGGCCGCACCTGCGCCTCGCGGCGGGTCACGTCCTCGCGCAGGTCGTAGAGGAACACGTCGATCGCCGGGCCGGTGCGCTTGGCCGCCCAGCCGGTCGTCGGCGCGTCGAAGACGACCTCGACCTGCGCATCGGCGAGCGCCTCCTGCTCGATGAGTTCGCGCAGGGACGCGTCCACGTCATGGATCATCGTGCCGCTCCGCCCTCGTGCAGGGGTCTGCATTTCACCGTGGCATGCGGCGCCGCACCCGACAAGGCATCGACGGCAGGCCCTGCCCAAAGAGGCAACCCCGACGACCCACGTCTGGACCTGCCAGGTGCCGGGGAAGGGTGGCAGGTGAAAGGGAGGGTGACAGGCGCTGGTGGACGGGCCGTGGCGCGGCGATGGGGTCGAGACGCGGCGGAAGGGCGTGCTGATGCGGTAGCGTAGCCCGCGTGTCGTTCTGATCAGCTTCGGTCAGGATTGATCCATTTGTCGCGAAGACTCTTGTCGGATCCACTCGCAGTCGCCGCCGTGTCGGTTGCCGCTGTCGTCGGCCTGGCGAGTTCGGGGCTGCTGAGCCCCTGGTGGTCGCTGCTCGTCGACGACGCCGCGCAGTTCGTCGCCGCGCTCGTCGCGGCCCTTGCCTGCTGGATCACCGCCGCCCGGCATTCCGGCGCGCAGCGGTGGTGGCGGGTGTGGATGGGTGCTGCGTCGTTCGGCTGGATGGTCGGGCAGTTCATCTGGTCGTGGTATCAGCTGTTCCGCGACGTGGGGTTGCCGACGCCGTCGCTTGCGGACGCCGGATACCTGACGCTGCCGGTGTTCGCGCTCATGGCGATCATCACGCTGGCCGCCGACCGGCCCGCGCACGGCGCGCAGCGGCGCCGTCCGGGGCAGCTGGTGATGATCCTTGACGGGCTCATCGTCGTGGGTGCGTTGTTCGTGCTCACCTGGGCCACCGCGCTCGGGTCGGTGGTGTGGGCCGGTGCGGCCAGCCCGTTTGCCTACTCCATCGCGATCGCCTACCCGGTCACTGACCTGCTGCTGACAGTGATCGTCATCCTGCTCATCGCCGCGACCGCGTCGGCGGCGAACCGGTTGCAGCTGATCATCCTCGGCGGCGGGCTGTTGTGCCTGTCGTTGTCGGACAGCGTCTTCGCGTACCTGGTGTCGGCGGGCGCGCAGGGCATGCCGCCGCTGGCCAATGCCGGGTTCGTCGCCGGGCACGCGCTCGTCGCGGTCGCCGCGCTGACCCCGACCCGGGAGACGCCGCGCTGGGCGGTGCGCCAGCACGCCCGCTGGGGCCCCCTGTTGCTGCCGTACGTGCCGGTCGCCGGCACGGGAGTGCTGTTGATCGTGCAGCTCGTCCGGGGCATCCCGATGGACAGCGTCGAGATCATCGCCGAGACCGTGCTCATCTCGCTGCTGATCATCCGCCAGGCGGTCACGCTCATCCAGAGCGCCGGCCTCGTCGCGTCGAGGGCGCGGCTCGTGCTCGCCACCGATCAGACCCGCCGGCAGCTCGAGCGCGACCTGCACGATGGCGTCCAGCAGCGCCTCATCTCGCTGGGGCTGGACATCCGCCTGGCCGAGGCCAACGTGCCGCCGGAGCTGACGCAGCTCCGGAAGCAGCTGTCCGCCGTCGTGGACGGGTTGAGCGGCACGGTCGACGACCTGCGGGAGCTCTCCCGCGGCGTACACCCGGCGATCCTCACCGAGGGCGGCCTGCGACCCGCGCTGCGCACGCTGGCCCGCCGCTCCCCGGTCGCAGTGGAGCTCGACGTGCAGGTGGACGGCCGGCAGCCGGAACCGATCGAGGTCGCGACCTACTACGTGGTGGCGGAGGCGCTGACGAACGCCGCCAAGTACGCCGACGCCACCTTCGTCGCCGTCAGCGTGCAGGTCCGGGCCAGCTACCTGAGCCTGACGGTGCGTGACGACGGCATCGGTGGCGCGGATCCGAGGCGCGGCACCGGCATCATCGGACTGACCGACCGCGTCGAAGCACTGGGCGGCACGCTGACCCTCGAGAGCCCGCCCGGCCGGGGCACCAGCCTGCAGGCCGACTTCCCGCTCGAGGAGTCGTGACCAAGGTCCAGCGGCGGTGCCGCCCGATCGCGCGCGTGCCGAGCCGCCATCCCGTCTGACCGAGCTTCCGATCGAGGGCCAACCTCGGACACCGCAGGTCTCGTGTACCCGGGTGAGACAACGTCGTGAGGGGTGCTGGTGGACGATGAGGCAAGCTTCCGGGAGTTCGTGTCGGCGCGGCTGGGGCGCCTGTCGCGGATCGCATTCCTGCTGACGGGCGATCATCACGCGGCCGAGGACCTGGTGCAGGTCACGCTCGTCAAGGTGGCCCGGCACTGGCGCCGGGTGACCCAGGCCGGCGGGCCGGACGCCTACGTGCGGCGGGCGCTGTACAACGAGCACGTCTCGTCGTGGCGGGGCAGGCGCGTGCTGGAGCTGACCACCGCGGATCCGCCCGAACGGGCCACCGGGCGGGACGAGCCGGCGGAGGCGGTGCGCCGGATCGTGCTGCGCAACGCGCTGGCGAGGCTGGCGCCGGGACAGCGGGCGGTGATCGTCCTGCGGTACTTCGAGGACCTGTCAGAGGCCGAGACCGCCGACGCGCTCGGCTGCTCGGTGGGCTCGGTCAAGAGCCAGACCCATCATGCGCTGGCCCGGTTGCGTGCCGTCGCACCCGAACTGGCTGAACTCATCAAGGATTCGGAGGTGCTGGCATGACCGGGCTCAGGGACCTGCTGATCGAGGCGGCGGAGGACGCGCGCGACTACGACGTGACCGACCGCGCGGTGCGGGTGGTCAGGCGTCAGCGGATGACGGCGCGGCTGGTACCGGTCGCGGCGGCGCTGCTCGTCGTCGCCGGCCTGCTGGCGGTCGGTGTGCCGTTCGGTGGCGGAGGCGATCAGGACCCCCTGCCGGCCGCCGCGGGCCTGCCAGCGCGGCTGATCCCGCAGGCGTCTCCGCCGACACTGCCCGAGGATCGCGGTGTCGGCCGCGCCGCGCTGGCCTACCTGCGCGGCGACAGCGACGGCGACGAGAACAGCTGGGTCCTGGTGACCGCGGACGGCAGCCAGTATCGGGTGAACGGGCTGCGCGTGGACGGGATGTCGCCGGACGGGCGGTGGTTGCTGGTGCTGCGGTCCGACGGGACGAAGGTCCTGCGCGATCTGGCCGGCACCGCACGGCACGAGTTCGCCGGTGGAGACCCGAGCTCCGGCGCGAGGTGGTCGCCGGACAGCCGGCGGCTGGTGGTGCAGATCGAGCACCGGACCGCTGCCCCGAGTTCCGTCGTCACGTACCTGGTCGACCTCGCCACCGGAGCACGTGCCACGGTGCCGCTGGACCCGACGAGTCCCGACCGGGTGTGCGCGGTGCGCAACTCGGGCGTGCTGGTGCTGTGTCCGTCGCCCGAGTCGTCGTTCTCCGGCCTGCGCCTGGCCGACGGCACGACCGGACAGGTCATCCGCGACATCCCCAGCGCGAACCTGGGGCTGCGCCCCACCGAAGCCGAGTTCGGCACGCCGGTGCTGGGCCCGGACGACCACACGCTGTTCATCTCCACCGGCGCCATGATCACGCCGGGCTCGACCGCGGCCGCGGCGGCAGGGGGGCAGCAACGCTTCCTCGTGGGGTTCGACATCGACACCGGACGGCTGACCGAGCGGTACCCGCTGCCCGACCAGATCCCCGGCGCCCAGCGCTCCGCCACGAACGGCGGGGTCGAGTACGGGCAGCCGGACGCGCGCTACCTCCTCGGCATCCACGCGGACGGGCCGCTGCTGCTCCACATCGCGCCGAGCCGGAGCGACCCGTTCACGGCCGGAGCCGTATCGATCGAGCTGGTCGCCCGGGACACCGGCGCGCTGCGCACCGTCACGCTCGCGTCGAGGCCGATCACGCTGATCTGCTACCCCGGCTGACCGCGGCCACGCCGGTCGGGACCGGTCATCGTCCCGACCGGCAAGCACTGCCGGCAAGCACTGCCGGCAAGCCGGTCAGCGGCCGCGGGGCCAGGGGCCGTCCCGAACGGTGACGTGGTGGCGGCGGACCGTTTGCCAGGTCTCGAGCGCCGCCGTGGCCGTCGTCGCCGCGGCGCCGCCGAGGATCAGCACGAGGCTCACCCCGCCGGGCACGTGATCGGCGGCGCCGCCGGCCAGCAGTGCGCTTCCTGCCGTCAGCCAGGCCATGCCGGTGGCCACGGTCGGCGGCAGCAACGGATGGCCGTCAACGGTGTTGAACCAGTGCTGACCGACCAGGTAGGCGCTGCGCAGACAGAAGACGACCAGCCAGAGCCCGAAGACACCGCCGTAGATGAACCCGTCCAAGGGGATATGGAGATCCGGGGCGTAGTGCCGGAGCCTGCCGCTGACGTAGTTGGCGCCCTCGCCGAAGAGGAACAGCAGGACCACGACGCCGGCGAAGGCGAGGACCGACAGCGCCGGCCAGCGCAGCTGGCGAAGGGCGGCCCGGCGCAGCGGGGCCCGGGTCAGCGCGACGAACACCGCCATGGCGATCAGGGCCGTGGGGATGGCCAGCAGGCCGGTCGTGATCCAGTTCTGGAACAGGGCCGGCGCGGCGAGCTGCTCATAGCTGCGGTACCACAGGGCGACCCCGACCACGATGGCGGCGCCGAGCACCACCCGGACCCGGCTCAACACGTCGATGATGCGGTCGGGCGGGACCAGGCGGTCGCGGGGTGAGAACAGGAAGGCGGCCGGCTTCCAGGGCAGGACGATCATCCGCGCCACCGCGGAAACGCGGCTGATGGCGAGCAGGATGGTGTCATGGAGTCCGCTGGCCGGCGCCGCCGGACCGGTCGTGAGCCAGGAACGGCCGCACCGCCGGCACGACCAGGCGGCCCGGTGCGGCGCGGACACGTCGTCGCCGTCCGGCATCAGCAGCCGGTCCAGCACCGCCAGTGCGAGCAGGACGGCCAGCACCACATCGACGATCAGCGTCCAGATCGACGTCGCGCCGGGCGTGAACGGTATCTGCAACAGCCCGACGACCAGGAGGACGGCGGCGGCGCCGCCGACGATCCGGGGCGTCCACCGCCGCCGGAGGTCTTCGGTGAGGGCCGCCACGCCCCACGCGAATTCGGCCCTGGGCGGCGGGTCGGGAAGCTGGTGGACGTCGCTGTCGCCACAGGCCGGGCAGGACATCATGGCGGGCAACGATACCGACCTATCGCCGGGTCCACCGACCCATCGACATCGCCGTCTTGGAGGACTCAGCGGAGCTGGGCGGCCCGCGACTCCAGGTACCGCTGCTCGGGCCGGCTGAGCGTGCGCCGCGCCGCCAGCCGGTACTGCTCCCGCGCCCCGGCCCGGTCGCCGGCCAGCTCCAGCAGGTGGGCCCGCACCGCCGCGGTCCGGTGGTGCCGGGCCAGCACCGGATCGTCGGCGACCCGGTCCAGCGCGGCGAGCCCGGCCCGCGGCCCGTCGACCATGGCACGCGCCACGATCCGGTTCAGCGTGACCATCGGGCTCGGGGCGAGCGCGTGCAGCATCCCGTACAGGGCGAGGATCTGCGGCCAGTCGGTGTCCTCGGCGCGCGCCGCCTCGTCGTGCACCGCCGCGATCGCGGCCTGCAGCTGGAACGGGCCGATCGGGGCCCGCGCCAGCGTGCGGGTGATGATCGCGACGCCTTCGGCGATCGCGGCCGCGTCCCAGCGGCGCCGGTCCTGCTCGGCGAGCGGGACCAGGGTGCCGTCCGGCCCGGTGCGCGACGGCCGGCGCGCGTCGGTGAGCAGCATCAACGCGAGCAGCCCGGCCACCTCGCCGTCGTCCGGCAGGCGCCGGTGCAGCTGCCGGGTCAGCCGGATCGCCTCCCGGGTCAGCTCCACCCGGTTCACGGCGTCGCCGGAGCTGGCCGTGTAGCCCTCGTTGAAGATGAGGTACAGCACGTGGCGGACCGCGATGAGCCGGTCGCCGAGCTCACCCGGCGCGGGCAGCTCGAAGCGGGTGCCGGTGTCGCGGATGCGCTGCTTGGCCCGGCTGATCCGCTGGCCGACGGTGGCCTCCGGCAGCAGCAGCGCCCGGGCGATCTCCGCGGTGCTGAGCCCGCCGACCGCCCGCAGGGTGAGCGTGACCTGCGCCGGCACGCTCAGCGCGGCATGGCAGCACAGCAGCAGCAACGCCAGCTCGTCGTCGCCGCGGACCTGCGGCGCGGGCTCGTGCTGGACCGCCTCCTCGCGGCGCCGGCGGGCGGTCTCGTTGCGCAGCAGCTCCACCCGCCGCCGGCTCGCCACGGTGATCAGCCAGTTGCGCGGCTGCTCCGGGACGCCGGTGTCCGGCCACTGCCGGGCCGCCGCGATCAGCGCCTCCTGCACCGCGTCCTCGCACGCCTCGAAGTCGCCGTAGCGGCGCACCACGGCGGCCAGGACCTGCGGCGCGCATTCGCGCAGCAGGTCCGGCAGTGCGGTCACAGCTCCCATGTGCTCATGTCGAGGACCGGGCGCACCTCGACCCGGGTGTACGCGGCGTCCGGCGCCTTCGCGGCCCAGGCGACCGCCTCGTCGAGATCCGCGACGTCGATCAGGTAGAAGCCGGCCAGGTGCTCCTTGACCTCGGCGTACGGGCCGTCGGAGGTGATCGTCCTGCCGTCGCGCACCGAGACCTGGGTGGCCAGGGCCGGATCGCCGAGGCCTTCGCTGACCACCAGCACGCCGGCCTCGCGCATCTCCTCGCTCAGCCGCAGGTGACCGACGCCGAGGTCGGTCCGCTGCTGGTCGGTCAGGGTCTCCCAGACGGCGAGGGACTGCGGGTTCGACTGGATCAGGATCAGGTACTTCATGGCTTCTCCCCTTCTCTTTGCCCAGGATGTCGAAACTGGCCGGCCCGGCTTCGACATCCCGGGAAAGAGAGAAATGGAGGACCTGCCATGGACGAGATCCGGGAAGTCATCGAGGGCAAGGCCGCGCTGCTGCAGAAGGGTGACGCCGAGGCCATCCTGTCGCACTATGCGCCCAGCTTCGTCGAGTTCACCCTCGCCCCGCCGCTGCGCCAGCCCGGCGACGGCCGGAACCCGGCCGCGCTGGAGGCCTGGATCGCCACGTTCGAGGCGCCGCCACGCCGCGAGGTCACCCAGTTGGAAATCACGACGGACGGCGACGTGGCGTTCGCGACCAGCCTCGACTGCCTGAGCGCGGTGCCTCGCGGCTCGACCGAGCGCTTCACCCTGTGGTTCCGGGTGACGCTGGGGCTGCGCCGCATCGACGGGCGCTGGCTGGTGACGCACGAGCACGAGTCGGTGCCGTTCGAGATGGACGGCTCGTTCCGCGCCTCGACCGGGCTGACCCCCACCGACTGAGGCGGTCAGGGGCACTGAGTCCCGCCGCCTCGGTGGCGGGACTCGGCCGGAGGAAGGGCTCAGACGGCGGTGGGCTTCGCCGCAGCGAGCAACTCGCGGACGGCCTGCGCGCTCGCCGGTGTCCCGGGAACCACGCCGTACGCGCCGTAGGGGCGCACGTAGACCGGGGTGTCCCGCTGGGTGCGCCAGTTCTCGGCGAGCGGGCCGGCGTCCACGGCGTCGAAGCCGAGGCTGTCGAAGAGCTCGGTGACCGCCTGCTTGGCGGCCGCGTCGTCACCGGCGATCGGCAGCGCCGAGCGGTCCGCGCTGCCCGCCGGGCGGGCCAGGGTCCGCAGGTGCTCGAACCAGATGTTGTTGAAGCCCTTCACCACGCGGGCCTCCGGGAGATGCCGCTGCAGCAGCTCACCGGTGGTGCTGGCGCCGTTCTCCAGCTCGTCGAAGACGCCGTCGCGGTCCGGGTAGTAGTTGTTGGTGTCGATGACCACCTTGCCCGCGAGGGGCGCCGCCGGGACGTCCCGGTACGCCCGCAGCGGCACGGTCACCACCACGATGTCGCCGGCCGCGGCCGCCTCCGCGGCGGTCCCGGCGCGCGCCTTCGGCCCCAGCTCGGACACCAGGTCCTGCAGGGTCTGCGGGCCACGCGAGTTGCTCAGCACCACGTCGTGACCGGCGGCGACCGCCAGCCGCGCCACTGTGCTGCCGATGTTCCCGCTGCCGATGAGTCCGATCGTCGTCATGCCAGCGCGAACCTCGGTGATACGTCACCGATTCCCGGCCCGCTGCACACCGTGACGGGCGCCACACCGGCCGGAGGAGGTGAGGGCCCCTGGTCGCGCTGGCGGCGGCCGCCTACTGTCGGTGCATGGCCATCTATACGGCCCGGGACATCTACCGGTATGCGCGCCTCGCCGGGTTCGACCCGGACCAGGCGACGACGATGACCGCGATCGCCCTCGCCGAGTCCGACGGGGACGCCGACGCGCACGCGACCCGCGGGGAGGACTCCCGCGGCCTGTGGCAGATCAACGTCGCGGCGCACGGCGACTGGGCGGCCCGCACGGACCTGTACGACCCCCTGGAGAACGCCAAGGCGGCCTTCAAGGTCTCCGGCGGCGGGCAGGACGTGTCCCCGTGGACGACCACGCACGGCAGCAACGCGCGGTACCTCGCGTACCGGGCCGAGGCGCAGGAGGCGGCCAGGGCCTGCGGTGACACCGGCGACCTCGGCGTGTGGACCGCGACCACGGGCTACGGCCATCCGCTGTCCGCCGGTCACGGCGCGACGGGTGGCGGCGGCGCCGACCTGTTCGCCGACGCGTCGCCCGCCGACGCGGTGGTGCCGCAGCGCACCGCCACCCAGGCGTTCCTGGAGGCGGCCCTCGCGCAGAGCGGGGACCGGTACATCTTCGGCACCGAGACCAAGCTCGACGACACCGACCCGGAGGCGTTCGACTGCTCCGAGCTGGTGCAGTGGTCGGCGCACCAGGCCGGCGTCGACATCCCCGACGGCTCCTGGTACCAGTACCTCTACCTGCACAAGCAGGGCGCGACGATGAGCGTCGAGGAAGCCGCGCGGACCCCCGGCGCGCTGCTGTTCTCATTCAACGAGGAGCCGATCAACGGCCACCCGCGGCCGGACCGGGCGCACGTCGCGATCAGCCTCGGCGACGGCCGCACCATCGAGGCCCGCAACCCGACCAAGGGTGTCGGCAGCTGGGAGGTCGGCAAGCGGTTCAACTACGCCGCCTACATCCCCGGCCTGGCGGGTGCGGTACCGCCCGGCACGACGTTCGGCACGGGGCCGGTGCTGGTACCGATGACGGGCGGGGTGCGCATGCCCGGCATCGACGCCGACGGCGACGGGGTGACCGACGCCCGGGAGACGAGCCTCGGCACCGCGGCCGGCGACGCCGACAGCGACCACGACAACCTCTCCGACGGCTTCGAGGTGATGGTGGCGCACACCGACCCGACGAAGGCCGACAGCGACGGCGACGGGGTGGCCGACAGCATGGAACTGGCCACCGGCACCGACCCGGGGCGGCCGGACACCGACCGCGACGGCGTGCTCGACGGCTCCCGGGTCACCCTCGACACCGACGTGGACGGGCTGACCGACGCCCTGGAGAAGCTGCTCGGCACCGACGCGACCCGGGCCGACTCCGACGGCGACGGCTTCCTCGACGGCGTGGAGTACCAGTCGAAGTTCGACCCGACGATCTCCACGAGCAACCCCCTGGCCGCCGGCGCCGCGCACCTGACCTGGGACCCGACCGACCTCTCCTGACGGCTGATACTGGCTGCAGTCGTCGAACTGGTGCGCGTTGTCCGGCCAGGAGCCCGTAGTTGGTGCCGACGTTGAGCCAGACGTCGCGAGTGCTCTGGACACGTCGCTCCCGGGTCAGACGAAAAGGGGTTTCAGATCAGGCCTTCCCGCAGGGCGAACGCCACCGCGTGCGACCGGTTGCGCAGCCCGAAACGGCGGGTCACGTCCTGGATGACGTTCTTAACCGTCCGCTCCGAGTACGACAGCATCCGGGCCACCTCACGGGTGTCGCAGCCCTCGCTCAGCAGCCGCAGCACCTGGACCTCACGCTCCGTCGGGCGGCCGAAAGCGGCGGCCGGCGGCTCGGCCGGGCGGCGCCGCAGCAGGCCGTCGAGCAGGTCGGACGGGACGACGCCCTCGCCCGAGGCGACCGAGCCGATCGCGGACACCAGGCCGTCGGCGGTGACGGTCGCCCGGCGGACGATGCCGGCGGCACCGGCCTGCAGCGCCTCGGCGGCGCCGGCCGGGTCGATCTCCGACACGACGAGCACGATCCGCGGGCGCCCGCCCGGGATCCGGTCCCGCTGCACCGCGCCGAGCACCCGCACGGTCGCGGCGTCGACGGTGTCGACCACGACCAGGGCGACGTCGGCCAGGTCGACCTCGGTGCCGTCGACGAGGCGCAGCCCGCCGCGGCCCCGCAGCAGCGCGGTGATGCCGGCCTGGCTGAGCGGGTCCGCCGCGTACACGAACACCCGCAAACTTTGATCAACATCCATGTCGACCTCCGACGATATAGTGGGGCGGCCATGTCAACGTGGACTCACGCCCCACTCAACACGCAGCTCAACCCGCAGGTTGTCGCGCTGCTCGACCGGACGGTCGACGAGGTCCGCCGGCGCGACCGGGCGGACCTGGAGCCGCGCCTGGCCCGGGCACGTGACGCGGTGCTCGCCCCGGTGTGCCGGGTGGTCGTCGTCGGCGAGTTCGACAAGGGCAAGAGCACCCTCGTCAACGCGCTGCTCAACGCCCGGGTCTGCGCCGCCGACGCGGACCGGGCCACGACGGTCCCGATCGTCGTGCGGCACGGCGAGCGGCACGAGGCGCGCCCGGTCGACGCCTCCGGTGCCGCCGGCGCACCGTTGACCGCGGCGGAGCTGGAGCGGCCCGGCGACGGCGTGCGCTCCGTCGAGGTGACCCTGCCGCGGCGGCTGCTGCAGGACGGCGTGGTGCTCATCGACACCCCCGGCGTCGGCGGCGGCCTGACCGCGGCGCACGCGGCGATCACCCTGCGCGCGCTGACCAGCGCCGACCTGGTGCTGTTCGTGACCGACGCCGGCCAGGAGTTCACCGCGCCCGAGTTCGCGTTCCTGCAGCGGGCCGCGCAGCTGTGCACGCGCCTCGTGTGCGCGGTGACCAAGACCGACTTCTACCCGTCCTGGCGCAGGATCGTCGAACGGGACCGGGAACGCCTCGCGGAGGCCGGGCTGGGCGTGCCGGTCGTCGCGCTGTCGGCGCCGCTGCGCCGGCACGGGCTGCACCGCGGGGACCGGCAGGCCGTCGTCGAGTCGGGGTACCCGTGGCTGGCGGACCTCCTGCGGACCGCCGCCGCCGGGTGCGCCCGCGGCGCGCTGGCCGGTGCGGTCGCCGCCGCGGGCAGCGCGCTGAACCAGCTGCTCGACCCGCTGACCGCCGAGCACGAGGCGCTGCTCGACCCCGCCGGGCAGCAGCGGCAGCGGGCCAAGTGGACCGTCGCCGTGCAGCGCGCCGAGCAGCTCAAGAGCGGCGGCGCCCGGTGGCAGCAGGTGCTCGGCGACCGGCTGCGCGCCTTCACCACCGACGTCGACCACGACCTGACGGTCCGGCTGCGGGCGGTGCAGCTGGAGGTGCACCAGCGCATCGCCGACGAGCAGCCGCACGAGGCGTGGACGACCCTGCAGCCGTGGCTGCACCGGCGGACCAACGAGGCGCTGCTGGATCACGTGCAGTTCGTCACCCGGGCCGCGGACGGGGTCGTCGACGAGGTCGCCGCGGTGTTCGGCGCGGCCGCCGCCGAGCTGCGGGTCGCCGTCGACGTCGGCGGTTCCCGGGCCGGCGCCGACGTCACCCTCGGCGCGCTGCCCGTCGACCGCTCCGGCCGGTTCCAGGTCGCCCTCGTGATGGCCCGCAACGTCTCGGCCGGCACCCTCGTCACCCACACCGCCGGGGTGGTGCTCGGGCTGTCGCTGCCGGTGACGCTGCCCGCCGCCGGGATCGTCGCGCTGCTGCTGGCCCGCAAGAGCTGGCGCAGCGCGCAGGCGTCGCAGCTGCGGATGGTCCGCGCCGACGCGGAACGGGCCGTCGCAGAGTACTTCAAGGAGGTCGAGCTCAGCGCCCGCAAGGACTCCCGCGACCGGGTCGAGCTCGCCCGCCAGCAGCTGCGGGACACCCTCACCGAGCGGGCCAAGGAGCTCGCGACGGCCACCGCGAAGACCCTCACCGCGCTGGACGCCGACCTCAAGCGCGACGAGCAGGCCCGCGCCGCCCGGCTCGCCGAGGTCGCCGCGGACCTGCCCGCCCTGCGCGAGCAGCACCGCGCGGCCCAGGCCCTCCTGGAACGGTTGCGGTCATGAAGGATCGGGTGCGGTCACTGTTGGACTCGGCGGTCGAGGTGTACCGGGGACGCCCGGCCGAGGAGCGGCTGCGCGACGTCGCCGCCCGGCTGGACGAGCCGCTGCGGGTCGCGGTCGCGGGGCGGGTCAAGGCCGGCAAGTCGACGCTGCTCAACGCGCTGGTCGGGGAGCGGCTCGCGGCCACCGACGCGACCGAGTGCACGCGGGTGCTCACCTGGTACAGCGACGGCGTCGCGACCCGGGTCTGGGCGTACCCGACCGGCGGGGAGCCACGGCAGCTGCGTTTCCACCGCGACGGCGACGCGACCGTCATCGACCTGGGCGACCTGCGGGCCGAGGACCTGTCCCGGCTCACCATCGAGGTGCCCAACGCCAGGCTGCGCCGGCTCACCCTCATCGACACCCCCGGCATCGCCTCCATGTCGCGGCAGCTGTCGGCGCGGACCACCGCGTTCCTGACCGACGACGACGGCGCCGCCGACGCCGTGCTGTACCTCATCCGGCACCTGCACCTGACCGACATGGACCTCCTCGAGGCGTTCCACGACCAGCGGTTCGCCGGCAGCACCCCGGTCAACGCGATCGGGGTGCTCGCCCGCGCCGACGAGATCGGCGCCGGGCGCGGCGACGCGCTGCAGCTCGCCGAGCGCATCGCCGACGGCTTCCGGGCCGACGCCCGGGTCCGCGGCCTCGTGCAGGCCGTCATCCCCGTCGCCGGGCTGCTCGGGCAGGCCGGCTCGGTGCTGGGGGAGCGGCACTTCGCGCAGCTGCGGGACATCCCGGCCGAGGCGCTGCGCTCCGCCGACCGGTTCGCCGCCGACGACGACCGCCGGGAGCTGCTGGACCTGCTCGGGCTGTTCGGGGTGCGGCTCGCCGTCGCCCTGCTCCGCCAGGGCGTGGTACGCGACGCCGGCGAGCTCGCCCGGGACCTGCGCCGCCGCAGCGGCCTCGACGAGCTGCGCCGGGCCCTCGCCGAGCAGTTCACCGAACGCGCCGGCACACTCAAGGCACACGCCGCGCTGCGCACCCTGGAGGTGCAGCTCAGCGCCGACCCGGTGCCAGCGGCCGGGCGGCTGCACCGGGCCCTGGACGGCCTGCTCGCCGGCGCGCACGAGCTCGCCGAGCTGCGCCTGCTCAACGACCTGCGCACCGGCGCCGTCGAGCTCGCCGACACCGGCCTGCGCGACGAGGCGGAGACGCTGCTCGGCGCGGCCGGCACCGCGGTGCCGGCCCGGCTCGGCCTGCCGGCGGACGCGCCGCCGGAGGAGGTCCGGGCCGGTCTGCTGACGGCGCTCGGGCGGTGGCAGCGGGCGGGGGAGAGCCCCGTCGCCGGCGCGGCGGAACGGCGGGTCGCCGCCGTCCTGCGCCGGACCTGCGAAGGCCTCCTCGGCTAGCCGCGGCGGCCGCGGGCAGCACGGCGACGGCCGCTGGGCTCAGTCGCGAGCCAGGGTGATCAGCCGGTCGAGGACCCGGCCGCCATCCGTGCGCAGGCCGTTGTGGAGGTACTCGTCGGTGAGCCACCGGCGCATGCCGGGCAGCAGGTCGGCCGTCTCCTCCGAGAACCGCCGGATCACGTACGGGTCGTCGGCGTAGATCACGGCGGCGCAGGGCACGTCGACCTGGGCCAGCACGTCGGCGTTGTAGAGGCGCGGCCACACGTGCTCGGCGAGGGCGGCGGCGACGTCGCGGTACGGGCGCAGGCCCGGCGTGTCCTGGAGGTGCCAGGGGAAGAGGTGTTCGCCGGTGAGCAGCAGGGAATCGCCGGTGAAGTCGTCGGGCTGGACGCGTTCGGACGACCATCGGGTGGCCCCGCCGTCGGCGTAGCTCGACTCGTGCAGCACCGAGTACAGCGGGTTGCGGGCGTCGAACGGCAATAGCGCGGTGACATCGTGCCGGAACGCCGGGGAGCCGGGGTCCAGTTCGAGGACGTGGTGGATGTTCTCCGCTCCGCCGTGCCCGCCGAGCTGGTGGCCGATGGTCCGCATCAGCCGCCGGGAGATCGGCGCACCGGCGGGAGTCCGGACGTCACCCGCGTCGCAGCGGTCCAGCAGCTCCTGGAGCCGGGCCGCGTCCTGCGGATACCTGCGGTGGTACCGCCGGTTCAGCACGCGCATCGCGTCGAAGGTGGCGGAGTAGACGTCGTCGACCGGTCGGCCGACTGGTGGCAGCCCGCCGGTGAACAGCACCTCGCGAAGACTGTCCGGCGCGACGGACAGGTAGTGCAGGGCGGTGAAACCGCCGAACGACTGGCCGAGCACGCTCCATCGGCGGGCGCCCAGGTGCTCTCGCAGGCACTCAGCGTCCCGCACGATGGCGTCCGCGCGGAAATGGATCAGCCGTTGTGCGTCCGCTGCGGCGTCCGGGCCTGGATCACCATAGGGGGTGGAACGTCCGGTGCCCCGCTGGTCGAGCATGATGACCCGGAAATCCCGCAGCGCCCGTTCGAGCCAGCCGGGCGACAGCGGCAAGGCCGACGGCCGCGGCGCCTCGAAGCCCGGGCCGCCCTGCAGGTAGACCAGATACGGCAGATCGCGTCCGTCCGCGGCGGCGATCTCCCGCGCGTACACCTCGATGGTCCGTCCGTCCGGGTGATCATGGTCAAGCGGAACGGTGATCAGGTGATCGGTCAGCAGCACCCCAGCATCGTATTGCCCGCAGGGCTCAGGTGCAGTTGCCGCGGTTGTCGCCGCCGGACGCCGTCTCCTTGTACTTGTCCGACACCGTGCCGGTCCAGGTGGTGAACGAGCCGACCTGCGCCGCTGTGAGCACCGCCTCGAAGAAGACCGGCGCGCCGCCGTGGCTGAACTTCGTCATGGACCCGCTGTACGACCCGACCCTGATCGTGGCGGTCGTCGTCGACGGGTCCGCGTCGGCGTACTTCAGCACGAACCGGTAGCGGCCGTCCGCCTGCTTGTCGCAGGCGTAGGTGTCCTCGATCGTCGGCGGGTTGTTCGCCAGCACGTCGTAGGCGACCGACTGTCCGTTCGGCAATGCGATTGTCACGACGTCGTTGTTCAGCCCGTCCGCCGGCGCGCGGGTGGACGCCGTCGGCTTCGACATGGCGAAGGAGTACCGGCCGGTGCCGGAGTCGGCGCCGTCCCAGGACATCGTCGGTGCAAACGTCTTCAGCCACGACGGCACGGTCACGGTCGGCTCGATGGTGTGCACGAAGCAGCCGGTCAGGTTGACGATGGGCTGTTCGACGCCGTTCACGCCGATGTTGCGGCGCACGTCGGCAGGGTTCGGGCTGACGGACCCGATTTGGCAGTGGTCGGACACGTTGAGGTTCACGGTGTCCTCGACGGTGCGGCCGTCGTAGGCGACGGCGAGCTTCACCGCGTACGCACCGCCGGCGGTGAACCGTTCGCTGCGGGCGGTGCCCGGCGTGCCCTGCTCGGGCGCGCCGCTCTGGCCGGGCCCGGTGACGGTCCACGTCCACGTCGCGCCGGAGCCGGCGTTGCCGACCGTGCCGCTGCAGGACACCGGCTGGTTGAGCGACGGTGCGGTCACCGAGCAGCGCAGGTCGACGGTGAGCTGACCGACGGCGACGGTGCTGAACGGGCGGGTCGCGACGGCCTGCCCGGCCGAGGTGCGCACGGTCAGCTTCACCTGCAGGTTGTCGGGGGTGCCGGCCGGCAGCGTGTGCGTCATCGTGCCCGCGCTGGACGCCTGGTGCAGCACCGTGCCGCCCTGGTCGAGGATCTCCCACGCCCAGGTGGCGCCGGCCGCGTTGTCGACGGCGGCGGTCCACGTCGCCGTCCTGGTCCGGACCACCTGCGCAGGCTCCCAGGTGATGTCCCGGATCACCGGCTGCGGCGCCGGACCGGCCGTCGTCTTCGTCGGGCCGGGGGTCTTCTTCGGCGGGGTCGTCGTCGGCGGCTTCGGCTGCTGCGTGCCGGTCGAGGTTGTGGTCGGCGTGGTGCCGGGCGTGGTGGTGCCGCCCGGGTTCGGGTTGCTGGTCTGCCCGGCGTCGCCGTCGCCGGTGAGCAGCTGCGGGTCGCCGGCGCCGAACTTCTTCAGCGCCTTGCCGAGCCGCCACTGCTCGCCGTCGAGGCGGATCACGCCGGCCCGGTCGCCGTCGAGGTCGTTGTAGAAGACGAACCCGTCCTTGGCCAGCAGCTCGAGGCGGCGGCCGGGGTCGACGACCTTGAGGTCGGCGGCCACCCGGGCGGCGGCGACGTCGACGACGACGGTGTGCCCGCTGGTCCGGTTCGGCACGAACACGAACCCGCCGGACTCGACGAGCGGGCCGAAGGTGTCACCGGGTGCGCCGACGTCGACCGAGCGGCCGCAGTCGTCGTGGCCGACGGCGCTGATCAGCAGGGTGCCGGAGGCGGAGACGGCGGCGAAGACATGGTTGCCGGTCGAGGAGCCGAGCAGCTGGGCCCGGTCGCCGGAGCGGACGTCCAGGCAGTTCCAGTGCTCGACGCCGCCGTCGTCGTCGAGTGCGCCGATGCGGGAGTGCGCGGCGTCGACCAGCACCGGGCGGCCCTGCACGAGCACGAGCCGGCTGGCCGCGTCGGCGCCGCCGGGCTTGACCTGCTTGCCGTCGTCGAACCAGGTCAGCGAGCCGGTCGCGGGGTCGATGAGCCACAACCGGCCGGCCTTGTCCACCACCGACTGCTCCGCGCCGGGCTGCGCGGCGAGCGACAGCCGCTGCCGGACCTTCAGCGACACCGGGTCCGTCACGGACGCGACCCTGCGCTGCCCGTCGACGACGTATGCGCTGTCCCCGCCGACGAACACCGACAGCGCCCGGCCGTCCTGCTCGCCGAACTTCACCGCGTCGGACACCTCGTAGGTGCCGCTGTCGACGCGGGCGACCGTGCCCTGCGCGGCGTTGAGCACCAGCGCGGCGGAGCCTGCCTGCACCACGGTGAGGTCGTCGCCGGCCTTCGCCGCGGGTGCCCGGACCGAGCCGATGACCTGTTCGGACGCGCCGTCGATGAGGGTCACCAGGCCCTGCTGCGGGGAGGCGAGCCAGGCGGCGCCGCCGGACAGCGTGACGTGCGCGCCCGGGAAGCCGGAGCCCATCAGCGCGCCGGTGACCGGCACGGCAAGAAGGGCGACGGCGAGGGCGCTCGCACGTACGCGGGCGGACCTGAGGAAACGCACGGCTCCATGCTCCTCTACTCGTAGATCAGCATCAATCGGGCCCGGGTGTCGCCGACCGGACCAACGCGGTCGGCGGCGACGGGACGACCGGCTTGTCGCCGCCCGGTGTCCTGGCGGGAGCTGGGGCGGGTGCGGGCCGGCGCGGGCGCAGGGAGCGCAGCGCGGCGGCCCACCGGGGTGGCAGCAGCGGCAGCGGGCTGAGCAGCGCGGCGACCCAGCGGTGCAGCGGCACGGCCCGGCCGAGGGTCCGGCTGGCCGTTCCGGCGAGGTGCCAGGCCCGCCCGACCGCCTCCGTGGGTGGTGGCGACGGTGCGCACACCGCGCCGGTGACGATCAGCGCGAGCTCCGTGAGGGCGGGTCCCGTCGGGGCGAGCCGGGCCGTCGGCAGCGTCGCCGCCGCTTCGACCGGGGTCATCCACGGCGGCACCGGCCGGCCGCATTCGCCGAGCCGGTCGGCGGTGTCCCGCCACGCGGCCACGATCCGGTCCGCGGTCGAGCCGTGGCTGCGCCGGTACCGGCGGCGGGCGAGTTTCGCCAGCACGATCAGCGCCAGCGCCGCGATCACGGCGGCGAGGAGGATCAGCGCCGACCAACCGGCGGTGCGCAGTGCCTTGCCGGCACCGCCACCCGCCCCGGGCGTGTTCGCCGCACCGCCCTCGTTCGTGGCGCCCTCGGCCGGCACCGGTGTGTCGTCCTCGGGCAGGATCGGGGCGCTGCTCTCCCGCGGGGTCGCCGGGGTCGCCGGGTTCTTCGTGTTCGTCGGCTCGAACGGCACCCAGCCGAAACCGGCGAGGTGCACCTCCGGCCAGGCGTGCACGTCGCCGGTGTCGACCCGGAACAGGTCGCCGTCGCGCTTCTCGGGGCGCAGCAGGTACCCGACCGCGACCCGGGCCGGGTAGCCCTTCGCGCGGGCCATGAGGGCGAACGCCGACGCGTACTGTTCCGCGAAGCCGGCGCGTTCCTCCGGCGGGCCCAGCAGGGTCCGGTACACGGCGCCGTAGGAGTGCCCCGGCCGGACGTTCACCGCGTACCCCTGCGCCCGCAGGTACTTCTCGATGCCCAGCAGCTGCGTCATCGGCGTCGGGTACTGGGCCGTCACCTCATTCGTCAGGCTCTGCAGCCAGCCGGGGGCGTTCGGCAGTTGCGTGTACGGCAGGTCCGCCGTCGTCTGGCTGGGTTGCGCGGTGCCGAGCGACGCGTCGGGCTTGCGCGCCTCGGCGGTCAGCCGGTACCGGTACCCGGCGACCGCCGTGCGGGTGCTGACGAGCGTGCCGTTGGCCGGGTCGAAGGCGGTGTCCGCCCCGACGACGCGGACCGGCCGGCCGGCGACGGGCAGGAACGGGTCGGGCAGCCGGGACACTTCGACGTCGAGGTCGACGGTGACGACGGAGCCCTGCAACGCCGGCCCGGCGGGCAGCCGGCTGCCGGTGATGACGAAGTCCCGGGACTGGGTCCACAGTGCACCGTCGAAGGCGTCCAGCGCGGCGACGCGGACCCGGTCGAGGGGGTACGCCGGGTCCGACGCCGTCGCCCGGACGGTGAACAGCGCGGTGGCGGGCGCGGTCTCCAGCTGCGGCTTCACCCGGACCAGGGGGCTGAGCGCGGGCGCGGTGCGAAACGGTCGCTCGTAGTGCGCCCGCGGGTCGAACCGGCCGGTGCCGTCGACGAGCGGCTGCAGGTTCGTGGCGAGCAGCGCCAGGGCGGCGACGGCGGCGACGGCGGGCAGCCCGAAGGCGATCCGGCCGACCGCGGACCGGCGCCGCTGCCCCGCGAGGTCGATGCCGACCGCGCCGGCGTCCGGTTCGCTCATACCGCCCCAGGTCCCGCCGGCCGACCGGTTGCCGCGCAGCAGCACGACGAGCAGCAGCGCCACCAGCAGCAGCCCGGCGTGCAGCAGCCGGGGGGCGGCGTCGGGGGCGGTGACGAGCAAGGCCGCGACGTACAACAGGACCGGCGGCACCAGCAGCCCGCTGATCCGCTCGGAGCGGCCGGCGAGCAGGACGGTGGCCAGCGCGGCGAGGTACGCCAGGACCGTCTGGGTCACGAGCAGGTCGCCGACGGGGTCGACGGGCGGCGCCGCCGTCAGGGTCCGGGCCCAGCCGGACGTCAGGCCGGTGCCGAGCGCGCGCAGGGTGGCCAGGCCCGGCAGGCCGTTGCTGGTGGTGTGCCAGTAGCAGCCGTAGACGACGAGGACGAGCGGGGCGAGCACCGCGACCGGCAGGGTGAGCGGACCCAGCCGGCGCCGGGCGACGCCGAGCGCGGTGCCGAGCAGGACCGCCGCGCCGATCACCGGCAGCCAGCGCAGGTCGTCGTAGAGCGGGCCGAACGCGGCCGCGGCGACGAGCGTGGTCAGGCCCAGCAGGACCGGTTCGAGGGCGGCCGCCAGGCGGCGCAGGAGGCCGCTGTTCATCGCCGGACCAGCCGGTTCCAGGCGGCGGCGAAGTCTTCGCTGCCCGCGACGTTGAGCACGAGCACCCCGGCGAGGGGCGTGCCGGGGCGGTTGTGCCGCTCGCCCACCTGTACCAGCGAGATCATCTGGAAGCGGGCCCTGACCAGACTGACGTTGGCCCGCTGGGCCGGGTCCGGCTGGCCGGTGACGACGCCCAGCGAATAGCCCTCGTGGTTCGGTGTCAGGCCGCCGAGCGCGGTCAGCCCCTCGTCGACCGGCTCGCCCGGCTGCACCCTTGCCAGCAGGTCGAGGAGCCGGTCCAGCTCGTGCCGGCGTTCCGCGGTCGCGGCCAGCCCGCCGGTGGTGCGCAGGTCGACCGGGAACCCGCGGGCGGCGCAGCTGGCGCACAGCGACGCCGCGACCCGGACCGCGTCCTCGAAGTCGTCGGGCCGCTCGTACGCCGCGGATCCGGTGTCGAGGACCACCATCAGGCGCGGCTCGTTCGGCACCACGTTGTGCCGGACCATGAGCGTGCCGAACCGGGCGCTGGCCTTGGCGTGGATAAGGCGATGGTCGTCGCCGGGCATGTACTCGCGGAGGCTGTGGAACGCGACCCCACCGAGCGGCGCGCTGCCGGACGTCGGGCCTTCCATGTCCCGGGACCGGCCGGTCGGCAGCGGCTCGACGTCGTGGATCAGCGGGTGCACGGTCAGCTCGGCCGACGACTCGTACGCGCGGGTCAGCGCGATCAGCCGCAACGGGTCGGTCTGCCCGACGCTGAGCGGCCCGACCTGGAACACGCCCCGCCGGTCGGTCGGCAGCGGGTAGCCGGTGACGTGTTTGTGCCCGGCACCGAGGCTCGGCAGCGGGATGGTCACCTCGCGCGTGCCGACGTGTTCGACCGCCATCAGCGGCGGGCTGCGCCGGGTGGCGAGGTTCGTGACGGTCAGCGTGCCGCGGGCCGTCTCGCCCTGCGCCACCCGCGACGGCGACAGGCTGCGCAGCACCGTCACGTTCGGCCGCAGCGCGGTCCACAGCACCGCGAGCAGCAGCGCCATGACGCAGCCGACGCCCAGCAGCAGCAGCTCCGGGTAGTCGGCGAGCCAGCCGGCGGCGAGCAGGACCGGGCCGGCGACGGCGACCCGCCAGCCGGTGCCGGTCAGCCGGGTCGCCATCCTCAGCCCGTCCGCTGGGTCGGCACGTACACCGACTGCAGCACCTCGGCGATCACCTTCTCCGGGGTCAACCGGCGCAACGTCGCCTCCGGGCGCAGGATGGTGCGGTGGCTCAGCACGTACGGCGCCATGATCTTGACGTCGTCGGGGGTGATGAACCCGCGCCCCCGGGAGATCGCGTGCGCCTGCGAGGCCTGCGCGAGCGCGAGGCTGCCACGCGGGCTGACGCCGAGCAGGACGTCGTCCATCCGCCGGGTCGCGTCGGAGATGGTCACGATGTAGCTCGCGATCGCCGGCGCGATGTGCACGCCGGTGACCATCCGGGTCATCCGGGCCAGTTCCTCGGTGTCCATCACCGGCCCGACCTCGTCGCTGGTCCGGCCGCGCGCCCCGTTGACGATCACCTCGACCTCGGCGTCATGGTCCGGGTAACCGATCTTCGTGCGCATCATGAACCGGTCGAGCTGCGCCTCCGGAAGGTCGTACGTGCCGCCGTGCTCGACGGGGTTCTGGGTGGCGATGACGATGAACGGCCGGGGCACCGCATAGGGCTGCGAGTCGACCGTGACCTGACGTTCCGCCATCACCTCCAACAACGCCGACTGGGTTTTCGGCGAGGCCCGGTTGATTTCGTCGCCGAGCACGATGTTGGCGAAGACGGCACCTTCGTGGAATACGAACTCGCGGCGGCCGGCATCGAATAGCAGCACACCGGTCACATCGGACGGAAGCAGGTCCGGAGTGAACTGGATTCGCCGCATGGATCCCTTGATCGACTGCGCGATCGCCTTCGCCAGCGAGGTTTTGCCTACTCCAGGCACATCGTCGATGAGGAGATGCCCCTCCGCCATCATGCACACCAGCGCCATCCGGACCACGTCCGACTTGCCCCTGATGAACGATTCCACATTCGCTGCGAGCCGCTCGAAACGCTCGGCGAACCAGGCGGTGTCGGCCCGCCCGTCAATGTCGCTAATCATCGGTTCCCCTCGTCGACGGACGCGAATTCTACGGTAGAGTTGCCACGCAACATAGAGATGATCAAATGCGTTAATGGGAGCGTCCGCTTGGATCCGGTGCTCGCGCTGACCGAGCCGAGGCCCACCGTGCAGCCCGGTGGCGAGGCCCGGGTCACATTGACCGTGCGTAATGCCGGTGCCGAGGTCGAGCAGTACCGCTTCGAGGTGCTCGGCGAGTGCAGCCGGTGGACCGACGTCGTGCCCCGGCAGGTCTCAGTTCTGCCCGAAGAGGCACGCGAGGAGACCGTCACGGTCGTGTTCCGCCCGCCGCCGGCACCCGCCTCCGTGGCCGGCGAGGTCCCGTTCGGGGTCCGCTGCGTCTCCCTCGAGTCGCCGCAGCGGTGCGCCGTCGTGGAGGGCGACGTCACCGTCGGCGCCGTCGTCGGCCTGCGCGACCGGCTCGACCCGGTCACCCCGCGCGCCCGCTGGACCGGCCGCTACCGCGCGGTCTTCGACAACACCGGCAGCGTGCCGGTCACCCTGAAACTTTCCGCGTCCGACACCAAGCGCGCCCTGCGCTTCGCCGTCGCACCCGAGGAGCTCGCCGTCGCGCCCGGCCGCACCGCCACCGGATACCTGCTGGTCAAGCCGCGGCAGCCGGCGATGCTCGGCACGGTGAAGCAGCACCCGTTCACGGTGGAGTACGAGGCGTCCGACGGGGTCCGCCGCGGTCAGCTCGCCGGCGTGTTCGAGCAGCGGCCCATCCTCAGCAAGGGGCTCGTCGCGCTCGCGGTCGTGCTCGTCGCGCTGCTCGGCGCCGGCGCGGTCCTCCTCGCGCGGCGGGCGGGTGGGCCGGGCGGGCCCGAGCCGATCGCCGGGCCGCCGCCACCCGTCGCGCTCGCCTCCGTCACCCGGGTCACCGACGCCAGCGTGCAGTTGGTGTGGCAGCGCAGCCCGTACGCCACCGGCTACGTCGCCCAGGAGGTGCTCGCCGACGGCAGTGTCGGCAGCAGCAAGCAGGTCGACGAGCGGGACCAGTCGGCGCTGACCTGGACCGAGCTCGCGCCCGGCAAGCACTGCTTCCGGGTCCTCGCGGTCGGCGCCGCCGGGCGCAGCACGCCGAGCGAGCCGAAGTGCGTCGAGCTGAAGGCGGCCCCGCCGTCCTCTCCCGCCGGCCCGTCCGGCGCGGCGGGCGCTGATGCCGGCGCCGAACCGGTCAAGGGCGCCTACGTCATCTACACCCCGCCGACCGCGATCGACGACCGCACGGCGCAAGGGGTCGCGGAGAAGCTTGTGGCGAAGCTGCAGGCGCTCGGCGTGCCGGCCCGGCTCGTCGACAGCCGTGAGTCGAAACGGATCGCCGACGGCACCGGTGGCCTGTGGGTGGTGCTGCAGGACGGGTTCCCGGACTTCCAGGCCGCCCTCGCCGAGTGCAACAAGCGGCGCTCGGTCGCCCCCGACTGCTTCGCCGTGGCACCGTGACCGGGTACGCGCTCGGGATCGACGTCGGGACCACGTTCACCGCGGCCGCCACGTATCGCGACGGCCGGGCGAGCACGGTCCCCCTCGCCGAGAGCGGGCACGGCGGCCACACCGTGCCGTCCGCGCTGTTCCTGCGCGAGGACGGCGTGCTGCTCATCGGCGACCAGGCCGTCCGCCGCGGCATCACCGAACCGAGCCGGGTCGCCCGGGAGTTCAAGCGCCGCTTCGGCGACGCCGAACCGCTGCGCCTCGGCGACGTCCCGGTCTCCACCGCGCAGCTGACCGGCCACCTCATCGGCTACGTCGTGCGCCGCGCGACCGAACAGGCCGGCGCGCCACCCGCCCACGTCACCCTCACCCACCCCGCCGCCTGGGGACCGTTCGTTCGCGAACGGATGGCGGAGGCCGCGGCCGCCGCCGAACTGTCCGACATCGGGCTGCTCGTGGAGCCGGTCGCCGCCGCCGTGCACTACGCGGCCGGCGCGGCACTGGCACCGGGCGCCCTCGTCGCGGTGTACGACTTCGGCGGCGGCACCTTCGACGCCACGGTGGTCCGCAAGGTGCCCGGCGGGTTCGAGGTCGTGCACACCGAAGGCCTCGACGACGTCGGCGGCACCGACCTCGACGACATCGTGATGCGGCACGTGGCGACCAGCCTCGACCTGCGCTGGTCGGACTACCCGGTCGACGACGGGCCGGTCCGCGCCGCGCTCGCCCAGGTCCGGGCCAACGCGGTCGCGGCGAAGGAGGCGCTGTCCGGCGACGTCGAGGCGAGCATCCCGGTGCTGCTGCCCGATCTGCGCCGGGACGTGCGGATCACCCGCGGCGAGTTCGAGACCGCGATCCGGATCCCGGTGCTGCGCACGATCGGCGCCCTCGAGCAGTGCGTCGCCGGCGCCGGGATCGAGCTGACCGACCTGCACAGCGTGCTGCTGGTGGGTGGTTCGTCGCGGGTACCCCTCGTGTCGCGCCTCATCGCGTCCGAGCTCGGTGTGCCGGTGGCGGTCGACGCGCACCCGAAGTACGCGGTGTGCCAGGGCGCGGCGATCTCGGCGGGGTCGCGGCTGCCGGCGGGCCGGCCGGTGTGGCCGGAGGAGTGGGCACCCACGCCGCCCGCGCCTTCCACACCTCCTTCGTCGGCCGCGCCCACGGCGCCTTCCACGCCGTCCTTGCCGACCGCGCCCACCGCGCCGCCCTTGTCGACTGCGCCCGCCGTGCCTTCCGCGCCTGCCTTGTCGGCAGCGGCGACCGTGCCGATGCTGTCGCCCGCGCCGGACGACGACGGGGCCGAGCTGATCGTGCCGGTGGCCACCCGGGTCGACCCGGTCCGCGCGGACGTCGGCGGGATCCTCGACGACGTCGTGCGCGCCGCGCCGCCGGCCGACCGTCCGAAGTGGCCGGTACTCGCCGACGACGTGCCGCTCGCGGTGACCCACACCGGCGTGCCGGGCCAGACCCGCCGGGTCGTCCTGATGGCCGCCGCGATCGTCGTCGTGCTGCTCGCCGCCGCCGGTGCCACGCTGATGTTCGGTGACACGAGCAACCCACCGTCGGTACCGCCGACCGCCGGGCCGACGACGCTGACCGGGTCGACCGGTCCGGCCGCACCGGTGGCGCCGCTCGCGGTGCTGACCGAGCAGCAGGTCCCGGGCCGCCCGGGGGAGCTGATGGCCGCGGTGACGGCCGCCGGCACGGTGCTGCACGCGGTGGGCGGGTCGAGCGCCGACGGGACACCCCGGGCGTGGCGGTACGCGAACGGCACCTGGACCGCCGGTGCCGCACCGACCCTGCCCGCCGGCACCGACGGGGCCTTCACGGGCATCGCCGCCGGTCCGGGCGGGCGGCTCGTCGCGGTCGGCTGGACCGCGCCGCACGTCACGCAACCCGCGTCCGCCGACCCCGCGGCGTTCCCGCCGGGCCCGCCGCCGGCCGAACGGCGCGCCGCGATCTGGACGTCGACCGACGGACGTGACTGGCGGGCCGCCGGTGGCCTCCCCGGCAACCTCGGCGAGCTGACCGACGTCGTCGCGCGCCCCGGCGGCTTCCTCGCCGTCGGCACCGACTGGACTGCCGACCGCGCGTCCGGCGACGGCGCGGTGCTCACCTCGGCCGACGGCACCACCTGGCAACGCGTCACCGCCCGCGGCCTGGACGGCCCGGGACCGTGCACCCTGCGCCGGCTGGTGCCCGGCGGCGCCGGCGACCTCGTCGCGATCGGCAGCCGCCTCGAAGGCGGGGTGAGCCGCCCGGTGGTGTGGACCTCACCGGACGGCACCGGCTGGACCGTCGCCGCGACCCTCGACTCGCCGGGCGCCGCCGTCGCCGCCGGCTGGGCCCTGACCCGGACCGCCGGCGGCCTCGTCGCGGGCGGCTACGCGTCCACAGTGGACGGCAGCCGCACCCCGGTCCTGTGGGCGGGCCCGCAACCGGCGTCGCTGCGGCCGTTCCGGGTCGACGGGCAGGGCGCGGTGTACGGGCTGGCCGGCGCGGTCGCGGTCGGCGCGAGGCCGGGCCCGGGCGGCTGGACCCCGGCCGCCTGGACCCTGCAACTGCCGACCACCTGACGCGCGAACATCTGCGGTCCGGACGACCAGGCCCATCACCGACGTGGCCGTAACGGGGCAGCAGGGATCGGGGCATTTGCCTAGACTCCGGCCGGTGATTTCACGCCGAGCGCTGCTGCGTACCTCCGTCGTCGCCGTGGCCGGGGCGGCCGCTCCGGTCCTGGCCGGCGGGTCTCCCGCCCGCGCGACCCTTCCCGGTCCGGTGCGCGGGACCACCTACTGGCGCAACGGGCTGCTGCACCTGCACATCCTGGACCAGAGCCTGTACACCGTCGAGTCCGAGGCGTTCGCCGCGACCTGGTCGCCCGACGGCAGCCGCTACGTGCACGCCGCCGGCGACAAGCTGTGGTCGAAGCGGACCGACTTCCGGTCGCCGGTCGAGGTGGGCAGCGACACGCGCCGGTTCCTGCAGCCGGCGTTCACCGAGGACGGCCGGTTCGTCATCTACCAGTCCGAGGGGCAGCTGCGCATCATCGCCGCCGAGGGCGGCTCGATCCTCGGCACCGTGTTCCTCACCGAGCCGCACGCCGGCACCGACGAGTACCCGGCGGTGTCGGTCACCGGGCAGGTCGTGTTCGACCGCGGCGTCCCCGGCGGACAGCGCGACCTGCGCCAGTGGGTCAGCGAGCGGGAGTCGAGGCTGCTGATCGCCGACGCCCGGCAGGCCAGCTTCTCACCCGATGGCACCCAGCTGCTGTTCGTGCGGGGCAAGGCCGACCTGACCGAGCTGCAGATCTGGCGGGCCCGGGCCGACGGCACCGGCCAGGCGCAGCTGACCAACAGCACCGACCACGGCCCGATCAACATGGAGCCGGCGTGGGCGCCCGACGGGGCGACGCTGATGTACCGGTCCAACACCTCGCCGAACGACCCGGGCGTGGTCAACCAGCTCCGGATCTCCGGTGGTGCGGCCTCCATGATGACCGCCGGTTCCGCGCCGAGCTGGCAGCCGGGCCGCCGCAACACCGTCCGGCGGGTGTGGGGCGCCGACCACATCGCGACCGCGGTCGCCGCGTCGCGGTACTCCTTCGCCGACGGCACCGCCGGCGCGGTCGTGCTCTCGCGCAGCGACCAGTACTACGACGCGCTCGGCGGCTCGGCGCTGGCCATCCGCCGCAACGCCCCGCTGCTGATCACCGAGCCCGCCGGGCTCAACCCGGCCGTCCTGGCCGAGATCAGGCGGGTGCTGCCGACCAGCCCCTCCGCGCGCGGCCGGGTGTATGTCCTCGGCGGCCCGCTCGCCCTGCCGCAGCACATCGTCACCGCGCTCGTGGCCGCCGGATACGAGGCGGTCCGCCTCGAGGGCGCCAACGAGTACGCCACCGCCGTGCGGATCGCCGACGAGACGGCACCCGACCCGATCCTGGTGACCGTCGCGACCGCCCACATGTATTACGACGCGCTCGCCGCGGGCGCCGGGGTCGGCAACCTCGACGACTCGACGATCGTGTTCTGCGACGGTGACCGGCTGCCCGCCGAGACCGTGGAGTACCTGCGGCGGGTCGACCCGGAGCGGCAGATCCTCGTGCTCGTCGGCGGCTGGGCGTACCGGGCGGTGGAGGCGGCGGTCCGCGGCGGGCAGCTGCCGGGCTGGCCGGCGTGGGAGCACCTGCTGGGCATCAGCCTGGTCGGTGTAGACGCCGAGCACACTGCCGCGCTCGTCGCGAAGTCGTTCTTCACCTCCCCGACGGTCGCGGCGGTCGCCACGAACGCCAACTGGTACGACGCCCTCACCGGCGGCGCGATGGTCGGCCGGGCCGGCGGCCCGCTGCTGATCACCTCGCCGAACGCGCTGCACCCGCGGCCGTCGCAGTACCTGGCGGAAGTCTCGGCGAGCCTCGAGGAGGGCATCGTCCTGGGCGGTCCGCTGGCGCTGCCCGCGGCTCTGACTGGCCTCGTCGGCGACAGCGTGACCAGCGCCGGCAACTGGGACCCGACCGAGACCACGGCGTCGAGCCCGCACCCGGCCGGGGCCAGCAGGGCCGCGGCCGCACCGGCCGACCGGTACGCCGCGTTCGCGCGCCCCACCCTCCAGCGGGGCCGGATCGCCGGCTGAACTTGCGTGCCGTCCCGGACAGGTCGGCACGCAGACTGCGGTCACCGCGGTTCGGCATGATTGGGATTATTCGAATTATTCGGACGGGTGGGTCCTGGCATGAGGGCGGAACGTCGCGTCTCACGCTAGGACCCACATGACCAAGAGTTCAGGCCCGACCGTTCGCCGGCTGCTGCCGCACGGCGCCGCCCACCACTTCTGACCGGCACGACGTGCAGGTCTGTCGGGTTCCCTGCGCTCGCTTGCCTGGACGGTGGTCGATTCCTAGCGTCGGGTCATGTCCTGGTTGCCGAGGTTGTGGCGTGCCCTTCCCGTCGGCCTCGTGCTGGCGTGGACGATCGTCCCCGCTGGCCCGGCCGTGGCCGCCCCCTGCACCGGCGTCACGTGCGTGCGGTACTTCGCGGACATCACCGTCGCGGCGACGGTCGACCCGCCGGTGCCCGTCATCGGCGGCGTCATCCACCGCTACACGGTCCAGGTGACCAACACGGGTTGGCGCGTCGGCGGGAACACCGCGCCGCGGCCGGGGATCGGCCCGGACTCGGGCCCGGTGTACGTGAACCTGCGCCGGGCGCCGGGTGAGCTGGACGTGCTCTTCACCAACGACAGCGGGGTGCCCTTCGACTGTTTCCGCGGGGGCAGCGGCGCGGGCCATGTGATCTGCCACGCCGAAAGCCTCCCGACGGGCACGGCCAGCCAGTTCACGTACTACTTCGAGACGCCGGGCGTGCCGGGGACCTACCAGTTCGTCGTCGACGTCGACAGCTACCGGTGGACCGAGTACGACGAGACCAACAACTCGGTCACCCTGACCTACGACGTGGGCTAGAGCGACGGTCCGGCCAGGGCGCGGGCGGCGCGCCGGCGGGATCGGGCGACCTCCGCCTCGGCCTCCGCGCGGCTCGCCCAGACACCGCGTTCGGCCTCGACGCTCTTGCCCGGATCAAGGGCCTGGTAGATCTCGAAGAAGTGCTGGATCTCGAGCCGGTGGAATGCGCCCAGGTCCGGAAGGTCCACCAGGTAGGCCATCCGCGGGTCCGCGGCGGGGACGCAGAGGACCTTTGCGTCCGGGCCTTTGGCGTCGCGCATTCGGAACATGCCGAATGCCCGGCAGCGGATCTGGCAACCGGGGAAGGTCGGCTCGCGCACCAGAATGAGCGCGTCGAGTGGATCGGTGTCCTCCCCGATGGTGTCCTCGATGAAGCCGTAGTCCTCTGGATATTGGGTGGCCGTGAACAGCGTGCGGTCCAAGCGGATCCGGCCGGTGTCGCGGTCCAGCTCGTACTTGTTGCGTGTTCCTTTCGGGCTCTCGACCGTCACGTCGAACTCCATGGGTGCCACGCTCCTTGACCTGATCAGTGTGCGGAAGTTCAGCGCCGGCATCGTGATCATGCCGGGGCGGGCGTTCGGGTCGATGCCATCGCCGCGATCAGCGTGCCGACGGCGATGGTGGCGAAGCCGACGCGGGCGTCGCCGGCGCCATAGGGCAGCCACAGGACCCCGTCGTGGACGAGGCCGCCGCAGGAGTAGACGACGTTGGGGACGTAGCCGTGGCGTTCGGTTTCGTCGGGTTCGAGGAGGGGGTCGGCGAGGTCGGCGATGACGTGTTCGGGTTGGTGCAGGTCGATGAGGAGGGCGCCGATGGCGTACTGGCGCATCGGGTCGGCGCCGTGGGTGAGCACGAGCCAGCCGGCGTCGGTCTCGATGCCAGATCCGCAGTTGCCGACCTGGATGAGTTCCCAGTCGTGACATGGCGCGCGCAGCGGTGTCGGCGTGCTCCATCGGCTCTGCCCGTCGAGGAGGCCAGCCCGCAGCGGGTCGGCGGACGCGTGCTGAGCAGCCTAAACGTTGCAGCCATCGCTGTAGGTCCGATCATCGCTGGTGTCAATGGAACGGGAGCGGGTCGACGATGCGTGCATGCGGCACGCGGGAGCGGCGACCTGGACAGCAACGTGCCAATCGACGGCAGGCCGTCAGCCACCAGGGTCCGGAGCGGCGCCCTCACCCTACGCTTTGAGTTGCGCGCCCTGATCCGGCCCGGTCAGCCAGACGACTTCGACGCGCACCGCGATGCCGCAGCCGGCCACTCGCACATGATCCTGCCGCGCGTGAACGACACAGGCGCTCAGCGATAGCGTGATCGTGTCGCTCCGGTCCCAGCGGCAGCTGGCGTACCAGGGCGTACGAGCGCGTTCACCTTCAGCGTGCGGCCGATCCGCGAGGTGCAGCGCAGGACCGAGTCAGGACCCGGTGGCCGGTCACTCTGCCTGGATGACGGCCGTGGTCCGTGGCGGCAGCACGGTGTTGGGGGACGTGATGGTGTCGAGGAGGAGCCGCTGTGCACATGGTTGTGGATCTCACCAAGTGTCAGGGCTACGCGCAGTGTGCGTTCCTGGCCCGAGTGCGTTTCAGATGCAGGGCGACGAGGCGTTGATGTACGACCCTGCGCCGAGCGACGAGCAGCGGGAGCAGGTGCTGCGCGCGGCCGCGGCCTGCCCGGTCCAGGCGATCCAGATCGACCGGGTGGGCGTCCACGACCTGCCGCCGGTCCACGGTGAGACCGTCAACCGGACGGAGCGGGTCGTCATCGTGGGGGCGTCGCTGGCCGAGCTACGGGCGGCGGAGGCGCTGCGCGAGGAGCGGTTCACCGGTTCCCTGACGCCGACGCCGACGCCGACGCCGACGCCCGTACGACCGGCCGCCGCTGTCCAAGCAGGTGCTCAGCGGCTGGGTACCGGCCTCGCACACCACGCTGCCGCAGCACCGGGACCTGGACGCGGAGGAGGTCGTCCGCTACGACGGCCGGGTGCAGTTCCTGCCCTGGCGCACCGCGCTGGACGACCTCGACGTGGCCGGGGTGACGATCCCGCGCGGCGCGCCGATCACCCTGATCCTCGCCGCGGGCAACCGTGACCCGGAGCACGTGCCCGACCCGGACGTGTTCGACCCGGACCGCTGGCCCGTCCTGCACCTCGGCTTCGGCGACGGCATCCACTACTGCTTCGGCGCCCCCTCGCGCGGCTGGAGGCGCAGCTCGCGCTGTCCGCCCTCGCCCCGATCCTGGCATCGGCGACGCTGGAGGAGGATCCCCCGCCGTACCGCGACAGTCCCGTCCTGCGCGGCCCCCGGCACGTCCGCTTGCGCCGCCGTTAGCCGGGGGTTGATGATCCGGGACCAGCCAGGAACCGCTCAGGGTTTGGGTACGCCCGCCCCGGGGCAGGTTCCAGCGCGTCGGGGGCACGAGTTCCCCGTCCGCCCGGTGCAACGAAAGGTGACGCAGGACGAACATCCTTTGTGGAGGGTCGTGATGTCGCTCGGCATGGCTTCGGAGCTGCCTGCAGGTGATCGTCGGCAGGTGCGGCCGCCATTGACTGCCTCGACCTGGGACGCCATGGCGGTGCGCGCGGACGTGGCCCGGTGGGCGGTGGACACGATCGACCCGATCGCTTACGTGATCGACGACTCCGGGTTCCCGACAGGCGCTGCGTCGCCGGGTGCTCCGAGGGCCCGGGCACTGACCGGGAGCTCGTTGACTGGCGTGAGCGTGCAACTGGCGACCGACATCGCGTCGGTGGCCGCGGACTGGCGGCTGTTCTGCCCGGCGTCCTGGGACGACAGGACCATCAGCGACCCGCCCGAAGCCGCCGCGGTCCGTGGCCGGCGCACCCGCGCAGGCATCGGCGGCGACGTGCGATACCGGGAGCAGTGGCGTCTCGTGCTGGACATGCTCGACGAGATGATCCAGGGGTGGAGGTTGCCGAAACTCCCGGTGGCCGCGGGCTGCGGCTACGGCGACCGCATTCCCTTCCGGCGCGGCCTGCGCGAGCGCGACCTGCGCTACACGGTCGAGGTCGACCCGGACCGACCCGGAGTGCCCGACCCAGTGGCCACGTTCAAGGAGACAGTCGTGGACGCCGGTCAGGACGCGACCCAGCAGGTGACATGGAGGCAGTGCGACCGGCGCACCGCCGGCAATCCGACGACGCTGCTGCATTCCCGGTTTCTGCGCCTGCAGAGCCGCCCGGCCGGTTGTGACGACAACGGCACCCTGCCCGAGGAGTGGCTGATCGCCGAGTGGCCGCCCGGCGTCGACGAGCCCGTCAGGTACTGGTTGTCCGACCTGGACAGCCGCACGTCCCTGCGGAGCGTGGTCCGCCTCGCGATGCTTTGCCGGCGGGTCGAACCCGCCGCTCGTGCGCGCGGCGACGCCGGCCATGCCCGCACGGCGTCGTAGGCGGTCAGACCTCGGGCGTCACGTAGAGGTTCGATCCGTCGACGAACGTGACCACCACGCCGGGTTGCTGGGACATGTCCGCGTCGGCATAGCTCTGCACCCCGGCGATCTCCCCATGGCCACCGGCCAGCACCTGCAGCAGCAACTGTCCGAGCTCGTCGAGTTGCGACACCGTCGCCGTGCCCGGCTTCGCGCGCGGCGCGTTCTCCAGCCGAGCGATGTTCGCCTGCAGGTCCGACGGATCTTCCCGATCGGTGCCCGGCGGATTGCCCCGAACCACTTGCACGTAGGCGACCCCGCCATCGAGCGTCTGCACCACCAGCCCGTACGGTTTCGGATAGTTCGCCGCAGCGAACGTCGTCACGAGTCCCACGTGTCCGACCATGCGTTCCAAAAGCAGTGCTTCGAACTGTTCCAATCTCATGGCCGCTCCCTCCTGGACCGACTCCCGGCGACACCCCGTCGCGGGATCCCCGCGGCACGCGCGGCGCTCAGGTCCCTTTCCGCGAGCATGCCGTGTCCCCCTCACGTTCGGAGGTCGACAACAGCCGTCGGTCCTGGACGCGGACCGCTGCTGACTGACGATGTCGCTTCCTCAGACTCATCCCGATCGCGCTCACCGGAACCGGCGAACACGTGACCTGTCCATGGCGGACTGCCAATCGCCGGGTCCAGGACGACGAGATCAGCGTACGCCGGTTCGACGCTCTTGGGTCGGCGTCTGGGTATCGGTTCCACGCAGTCGGGACACGTGCAGGTAACCAACGCCGCAAGCGGTGCGGTTTGCCGTCGATGTCCGGGTCTACGGGGTCGGGGCGAAGCGGTTGACGAAGGTCAGCGCCGTGTCGGCGACCTGTCGCCAGCCGTTGTCGATGGTCAACGAGTGGCCGCGGCCGGGCAGCTCCACGAACTCGGTGACGGCGGTGTTGCGCCGCTGCTTGTTGAATATGGCGTCGGAGATCGCTCTTGGCACCGTGTGGTCCTTCTCGCCGGAGATGATCAGCATCGGGCCGCGGGCGGGGTTGGTGCTGTTCACCTTCGCCTCGGTCCACGGGTTGAGGTTCGCGGCCGCCGCCTGGAAGATCGGCGCGCCGGAGGCGGGCACGGCGAACGTCTCGTACAGTTCTTTGGCCTCAACCTCGTCGACGGCGTTGGTGAACGCGTAGTGGAACTGCTCGAAGGTGAGCGGGACGGCGCGGTGCCGGTTGGCGGGGTTGCCCAGGGCTGGACTCGCGGCGCGCAGCGCGGAGATCGGCAGTGGCAGCACCCCCCGGAACGGGGCGGAGTCGATCGCGACGGTGGCTGCGGCGAGGCCCTGACCTGCGATGATCTGGGCGAGCAGACCGCCGAAGGAATGCCCGATCACGATCGGTTTCCTGTTCAGTTTGCCGATGATGGTCGTGTAGTGCTCGGCGACCTGACCAACGGTCTTGTTGGCGAAGACCGCCGGCTCGGCAATCGCCTCGGCGACGGTGTCAGGGTCGTCGGGCCAGCCGGGGCACATCGGTGCGTACCCGGCCTCGGTGAACACCGGACCCCAGCGGTCCCAGCTGCTCGGCAGCAGCCACAGGCCGTGGATGAACACGACCGGTGTCCGGCCTGTCGCGTTGGCCTGCTCAACCTGCTCGGCGTCAGTCAAGTGCGTCGGTGGTGGTTGTGCTCCCAGCTGGACGGACATGGCGTGCTCCTCTACTGCGGCCCCTGGTCGGGGTTCGGTGGTGTGTGGGTAGCGCCGGCTACGCGGCTGCGGTGACATCGTCGATCAGGGCGCCGAGCGCGCTGCCGGGCGTAGATCCGCAGCTGCGTCGATCCTTGCGGCATCGCGCCACGGACCTCTGGTTGCCATTGGATGATGTGCGGCTGCGGGAGCCAGTGAGCACAGCTCTGCCGCGATCTGCGTGGCCCAGTCGTCGATCGCGTCCCAGTCACGGAAGTCGCCGTCCGGCACGCGCAGCGCACGCACCATGGCCTTCTCCGCAAAGCCGAGCCGGCACCGGTCCAGACGGCCGGCGAACACGCGATGCCCGCGGGCGTTCATGGCCGCGACGATGCCGCGCACGTCGACCGGATCCTCGTCCGGCTTGGGCGGATCACCGATCGGACCGCTGGAGAACAACCACACCGACCGTGGCGGCCGGGCGGCGATCCGTACCGCGGCCAGGCGCGCCTCCTGCAGCCAATGTCCCATGTAGACGGCACTGCCCAGGACCACGGCGTCGTAGGAGGCCACGTCTGCGGTCTCGGCGGCCGGGCACACTTCGACAACCGCGCCGACCGGCAGCGCGTTGCGCACCGCCTCGGCGATACGGTCGGCGATCTGTGCGGTGGACCCGTGCTTGCTCGCGGCGCTGACCAGAACTCTCATGACGCTCTCCAGGTCTTGTCGATCTGCAGGTCCGGTGAGCGCGCTACGCAGGAAACAGCAACCACGCCCGGGTACCTCCGACCTCATTCGACCGTGCGCCTTGCGCGTCCACCAGGGCCGTTGGACCTGTGTCACGGGACGGGTCGTGGGGTTCGTGCACAGGGCGGGCCGAATCCCGGCCGGTTGGTGCCGTTCGGCCCGGGTGTCTGCGCCGTAGCAGTGCCATCGTGAGGCCATCGAGGATGCCACGACCTACCGGCCCCACCCAGCTGGTCGCCGCAGCAAGCGACGCAGCGGCGGCACGCAGGAAAGGAAACCCGATGATTCCTACTGACGCGCTCACGCATCCCACCGACGGCGCCGCGGTGACACACGCGCTGGTCGAGGCGGCCGCCGCGGCGGGGCACGCCCCGTCGATCCACAACACCCAGCCATGGCGTTGGCGGCTCGCCGACAACCTCCTGGACCTGCACATCGAGCGCAGCCGTGTCCTGGAAGCCACCGATCCGGACGCCCGGCTCGCGACGCTGAGCTGCGGCGCCGGGCTGCATCATGCCCGGGTCAGCCTGGCTGCGCAGGGCTGGCACGTCGCGGTGACCCGCACGCCCGATCCGGGCGACCCCGACCACCTCGCACGCCTCATCCTGGACCGGCGGGTGCCGGTCGAGCTGCCGTCACTGCGCCGTCTGCAGACGGTCCGGCTACGGCACACCGACCGGCGCCCGGTGACCGGCGAACCCGTCGGCACGGCGGACCTGCAGGCCATCACGGCGTCCGTCGAGGCCGAGGACACCTGGCTGCACATGCTGACCCCGGATCAGGTCCTCGAACTCGCCGGCGCCACCGACCACGCGCAACGCACCGAGGCAGGTGAGACCGCCTGGCAGGCAGAGCTGGCGTACTGGACCGGCGGCACCCGACCGGCCGGCACCGGCATCCCCGACGCCGCCATTCCCGACCGGGCCACCCGCACCACCGTTCCCGGCCGGACCTTCGGCCACCCGGGCGACCTGCCGATCAGCGCAGGACGGGACCGGGCCGCGATGTTCGCCATGTTGTACGGCCGTACCGACGATCCGGTCAGCTGGCTGCGTGCCGGCGAGGCCCTGTCCGCGGGGTGGCTCACCGCCACCGAACTCGGCATCTCGCTGCTGCCGTTCAGCGCCCCGATCGAGATGATCAGCACCCGCCAGGCGATGCGGGTCATCATCGCCAGCACCGGATACCCGTACCTCGTGGTGCGGCTCGGCCACTTCGACGCCGCCGAGGCCGGACCGCCGCACGCGCCGCGGCTGCCGACCGACCAGATCATCGACCGGGTGTAGTTTCGCCTCGTGGGCGGCCCAGCGGGAGGCGTAGGCTGCACGCGTCGCCCTGGACCCCGGTGGCGCGCCGCAGCGAGCCTTCGCCGTGGACATCGACGGGTCGGAGTCGCGACGTGGGCCTGCAGATCGCTCTTCGTGAGCGGCCGGTGCGGTGATGGCGGCACGCAAGCGGCTGTCGCCGCTGTTGCAGGCTGTCGTCGGGATCAGCGAGGACCTCGACCTGCGCAGCACACTGTCCCGGATCGTGGTCTCGGCGTGCCAGGTGGCGGACGCCCGCTACGGCGCCCTCGGTGTCATCGGACCGGACCGGACCCTGGTCGAGTTCATCACCGACGGGCTGACCGTCGCAGAACATCACGACATCGGTGACCTACCCACCGGCCGCGGCGTGCTCGGCCTGCTCATCGACGAACCGGAGCCGGTCCGGCTGGACGACATCAGCCTCCAGCCCCGTTCGTTCGGGTTCCCGCCCGGCCACCCGGTGATGCGCAGCTTCCTCGGTGTACCCGTGCGCATCCGTGACCAGGTGTACGGCAACCTGTACCTGGCCGAGAAGCGCGGCGCCGACCGGTTCAGCGACGCCGACGAGGAGATCGTGGTGGCACTCGCGGCCGCCGCCGGCATCGCGATCGACAACGCGCGCCTGTACGCGGCGGCTGGGCGGCGGCAGCGGTGGATGGAGGCGACAGCCGAGATCACCAACACGCTCGTCGGTCACGTCGACCGGACTGACGTGCTGCGACTCGTTGCCGAACATGCCCGTCACGTCGCCGATGGCGCGCTGGTCGCGATCCTGCTGTACGAGGAGACCACCGGCGAACTGCACGTCGAGGTCACGGCCCCGACCTCACCGACGCTCGACGGTGCGCTGATACCCATCGCGGGCACCCCGTTCGGGTCGGTGATCGCCGCCGGCTGCCACGTCCTTGTCGACGACCTCGCCGCCGCGGCGTCGTGGCCGGCCGCGGTCCCGAAGGGTCCGGCGCTGCTGGCGCCGCTGGCGATGACGGGCACGGTGCAGGGCGTGCTCGTGGTGGGCCTTGCGGCCGGCAACGTGGGCTTCGACGGCGACACCGACGTGAACATGATCCTCACGTTCGCGGCGCAGGCCGCGCTCGCGCTGGAACGCAAACGGGCGCAGGACGAACGGGAACTGCTGATGGTCGTGGCGGACCGGGAGCGCATCGCCCGCGACCTGCACGACGTGGTGATCCAACGCCTGTTCGCGACCGGTCTCGGTCTCCAGGCACTGACCCGCCGGACGCAACGTGATGACGTCCGGGAACGCCTCGACCAGGCGATCGACGAGCTCGACACGACCATCCACGACATCCGGACCGCGATCTTCGCGTTGCACACCCCGCCCACCGACTCGCTCCGCGCGGCTCTGGGGGCGGCCGTCGACGACGCGGCGCAGACCTTGGGCTTCCGGCCGCACCTGACGGTCATCGGTCCGATCGACCTGGCCGTCGCGGACACCCTGCGTGCCGACCTGCTCGCCGTCCTCGGCGAGGCACTGTCCAACGTGACCAGGCATGCCGGCGCGCACACCGTCGCAGTGGCCGTCGTGATCGAAACCGGTCGGCTCACGTTGCGGGTCGCGGACGACGGCGTCGGGGTGACCGGGTCACGCCCGGCGGCGCCCGGCGGCAACGGTCTCGTGAACCTGCAGCGCCGGGCCGAGTGCCGCGACGGCGTCTGCACCGTCACACCTGCCACACCCCACGGCACGGTGCTGACCTGGTCCGTGCCGCTCGACAGCTGAGTGCAGGAGGCACAAGGTCCTGTCCCTCAGGGCGGGCCGGCCCTGTTCCGACGCGCCCGCCGCCGGTGATGCTGATCGTGACAGGAGGCGCCGTGATGACCGGTACCCAGGCAATGATCGTGGTCGGTGTCGAAGGCACCGCCCGGTCCGAGGCCGGCGACACCGCCGCCATCGAGCTGGGTGCGTGGGAGGCGGCCCGCCGCCAGGCCGGCCTCCACCTCGTCCATGGTCATCAGGCAGCTCCGGAGTGGCTCCAGGACCGCACGACGGCGGACGACGGCGCGCCGGCACGCACCCGCACCATGCTCCACCGGATCGTTGACCGCACCACCATCGCGCACCCCGGCATCGTGGTCACCGGCGCCGTGGACGACGGTGGCCTGGCGGGCGCGATCACGGCCGCGTCGTGCGGCACCGGTCTCGCCATCGTGCCGGCTGACTCCAGGGTCCGTTACGGTGGGCTGCTCGCCGGCCTGGTCAGCATCCAGGTCGTCACCCACGCCCGGACGTCCGCGATTGTCGTGGCGCCGCCTGTTCCACGGCGAGCACCCGCCGTCGGTGCCCGGATCGTCGTCGGGGTCGACGGATCACCCGGATCGGCGGACGCGGTGGCGTTCGCGTTCGAGGAGGCGCAGGCACGCGGCGCACGACTGGACGCGATCTATGTCTGGGAGCCGTCGGTGCCCGACCGCGGCACCGACCTCGGTCCGTTCCACGCGGTGGCCGGCCGCATGCTCCGCGCGGCGACCGCACCCTGGGAGGACACGTACCCGGATGTCGTGGTCGGCCAGGCCGTCGTCTGCGGCGACAACCCGGTCCGAGCGCTCAACGACGCGGCGGACGGCGCCGACTTGATCGTCGTCGGGCGCCGCGGCAACGGCGGCTTCGACGATCTGCTCCTCGGCTCGGTCAGCGACGGGCTGGTGCGGTATTCGCGCCGCACCGTCGTGGTCGTCCGCAGCGCCGACGCCGGTTAGCGGACGCTGTCGCGGAGCAGGTTGGTGGCCAGGACCGCGGCCTGCGTCCGGCGTTCCAGCCCGAGCTTGGTCAGGACGCTGGAGACGTAGTTTTTGACCGTCTTGTCGGCGAGGTGCATCTCCTGCGCGATCTCGCGGTTCGTCATGCCCTGCGCCACGTACTGCAGGGTCCGGTGCTCCTGGTCCGTCAGCGACTTGAGCTCGTCGGGCGTGTCGGCGCCGTCGCGGATGCGGGCCAGGACCCGGGCGGTGACGGCCGGGTCGAGCAGCGACTGCCCGGCCGCGACCCGACGGACCGCGTCGATGAGGTCAGTGCCGCGGATCTGTTTCAGGATGTACCCGGACGCGCCGGCCATGATCGCCGCGAACAGTGCCGCGTCGTCATCGTACGAGGTCAGGATGAGCCCACGGATCGTCGGGTCGACGGCCCGCACGTCCCGGCACACGTCGATGCCGTTGCCGTCGGGCAGTCGGGCGTCCAGGACCGCCACGTCCGGCCGCAGCGCGGGGATGCGGTGCACGGCCTCGACCGCTGACCCGGACTCCCCGACGATCTCGATGTCGCCGTCCTGGCAGAGCAGCTCACGAATGCCACGCCGGACAACCTCATGATCGTCGAGCAGGAAGACACGGATCATTTGTCCAGTTGTACTCCTGACCGGCCCTGCCGGGCAGGGTCCAACGGCCCCTCAAGCCCGGGACCGGCCGTCGTTCCGGCACGACCCAACGGGGTCCTTTGCCCCTGACTGTCCGCTGCTGGACGGCGCACGCTCGAGGTACATCCAAGAAGTCCGACGTGCAGGAGACCGCCATGATCGATCAGACCGATGACACCACTCGCCGGATCGTCGTCGGCGTCGACGGCTCCCACGGCTCCAAGGTCGCGCTGCAATGGGCGATGGTGCAGGCACACCTGACCGACGCGACCGTCGAAGCCGTGGCCACCTGGCAGGAGCCGGCCCTGTACGGCTACGGCTACGGCTGGGTGCCCGCCACATACGAGGGCGAGAGCATCGCCACCATCACGGCGAAGGTGCTCGACGCCACGATCGCCGAGGTGTCCGCGACGATGGAACGGCCCGCCACGGTCCTGCCACGGGTGGTGGAGGGCCACGCGGCGCAGGTCCTGCCGGTCGCCGCGACCGGCGCGCAGCTGCTCGTGGTCGGCAGCCGCGGGCACGGCACCTTCGCCGGGATCATGCTCGGCTCCGTCAGCCAGCACTGCGTGCAGCACGCGCCGTGCCCGGTCGTCGTCGTGCCGCAGTCATGACCGCGCTGCGACCGCCCATCAACAGGCAGATCAATGCGCAACGCGTCGTGACCCACTGCTTCGGGTCCGGCGACTTCCTGCCCGCCTCCGACATCTTCGCCAACGCCGGCCAGACCGGCGCACGCAAGGTCGTCCTCAGCCGAACCGGCTGAGCGCACCTTCAACAAAGGAATGCCATGCCATACGTATGGATCGTCATCATCGCCGTCATCCTCGCGTTCATCGTCTTCACGCTCGCCGTGCGCGTGGTCAAGCAGTACGAGCAGGGTGTGCTCTTCCGGCTCGGCAAGGTCATCGGCGTCAAGCAGGCCGGCCTGACCGTCATCGTCCCGGTCGTCGACGTGCTGCACCGGGTGAGCCTGCGCATCGTCACCATGCCCATCCAGTCACAGGGCATCATCACCAGGGACAACGTCAGCGTCGACGTCTCCGCCGTCGCCTACTTCCGGGTCGTCGACGCGGTCAAGTCGGTCGTGGCCATCGAGAACGTCGGAGCCGCCATCAACCAGATCGCGCAGACCACCCTACGGAAGGTCGTCGGCCAGCACACCCTGGACGAGACCCTGTCCGAGACCGACCGGATCAACGTCAGCATCAAGGAGATCCTGGACCGCGCGACCGAGGAGTGGGGCGTCGTCGTCACCCTGGTCGAGCTCAAGGACATCCAACTGCCCGACAGCATGAAACGGGCGATGGCCCGCCAGGCCGAGGCCGAGCGGGAGAAGCGCGCAAAGATCATCGCCGCCGAGGGTGAAGCCCTTGCCGCCGACGCCCTCGGCACCGCGGCCGACATCATGATGGCCCACCCGCTCGCCCTGCAACTGCGCAACCTGCAGACCCTCGTCGAGCTCGGCGTGGACAAGAACACCACCGTCGTGTTCCCCGCCCCGCTGATGAGCACGATCGGTGAGCTCGGTTCCTTCCTCGCCCGCGAAGCCACCGCCGCCGCGGCGGCGCCGTCGGCAGGAGGCGACCGGGACCCGTCCGCGATGCTGCCCGAAACCAACGGGAGGCCGACCGTGTTCGCAACGTCCTAGTTGACCGGCTGAGGTCCCTTGAGGCGTCAGGGCGCTCCCCGTGCTTATCCGGTCTGCGCTCTGGCGGCCATCGCCCAGTTCCCGCTGCGGGTGCGGGTCAATACCGTGAGCCGGCCGGCGCTGCTCCCGGAAGACACCCGGCCGCGGTTGCGGCTACTCCGCGGTCACCGTCAGGCAGATCACTGTGAACGCCGTTGCTGCGCCCCCGGTGGTGAGCAGCAGGACCTGGCCGAACAGGCGGGCCGCCGGGTTGAACAGGCAAGGGACGGCGACGAGCGCGGCGACCGGGACGATCACGGCGTTGGTGAACACCAGGTAGCCCAGGTAGGGCCGGTGCTGTCCGGTGCTGGCGGACAGGAACAGCAGCAGGACGACGAGCAGCAGGAGCTGCGGGGCGACGCCGAGGATCAGCCCGGCCCGTCGGCCCCGGGTGCGCGGGGCAGGCGTCGACTCGTACCGGTCCGCCATCCGGCCAACCTACGCGTTGCGGCCGGTCCTTGATGGCGTATTGCCGCTGCTGGGAGCTCAGCGTGCTCCACCACTGCGCGACGGCCTTCGGTTCGGTACGCAGCGGTGGGACGATGCCGGTGAGCCGGCGCAGCATCGACGCAACCGGCCACCTGCCGGGCGCCTCGCTCGGGTCGTGGTCCTGCGGGGCGGGCCCGTCCGCGCCCGGGTAGGTTGCCTGCCATGACGGTGGGCAGCGCGTTCTGGATCGCCGCGGTCCGGGCCCGTGAGACAGAGCGTCCGGACCGGTTGTTTGCTGATGCCTTCGCTCGGGAGCTCGCCGGTCCACGCGGGTTCGCGATAATGGCCGCCTCGGAGCAGGCAAGTGGCGGCGAGAACAGCTTCATCCCGGTGCGGGTGCGGTGGTTCGACGATTTCACCATGGCGGCGGTCACCGCGGGCGTGCGGCAGGTGGTGCTGCTGGGTGCGGGGTTGGATACGCGGGCGTACCGGCTGGACCTGCCGGCGGACGTGGACTGGTACGAGCTGGACCGGCGGGAGGTGTTGGCCGGCAAGGACATCACCCTCGCCGGGCACGCGCCGCGGTGCCGGCGTCACGTCGTGGTGGGTGATGTCTGTGGTGATTGGGTGACACCCTTGCTCGACGCGGGTTTTGACCGGCACGGCCGGACGCTGTGGTTGGCCGAGGGCCTCTTCTTCTACCTGACCGAGCAGATGATCGTCGAGATGTTGCGCAGCGCCGCGCAAGGGTGCGGGGCGGGCAGCCTGCTCGGTGCCGATGTGATCGGCACGGCTGGTCTGGATTCCCCTGCCATGCGGCCCTATCGGGACTGGTGCCGGCAAAACAGTGTCCCGCCGCCGTTCGGTTCGGACGATCCGGAAGCGCTGCTGGTCAGCGGTGGCTGGCAGCTCGACCACATCACCGCGCCCGGTGCGCCGGATGCGAACTACGACCGGCTGCCCGCACAGCCTGATGGGCTGATGCCGGGCAGGACCCACCTGGTGACGGCGAGCCTGCCGGGGCTGTGAAGGCATCGAGCGTTCACGTCTTGACATTGGTCGATGTGGACTGGAACCTCTGAGAGAGCGCTCTCACGGGATAGCGCTTTCATCCCCTGTTGGAGGCAGTTGCATGCCCACCAGACGCACAGTGCTGCGCACTGTGATGGCCGCCGGCGTCGCCGGTGGCGCGGGTAGTCTCGTCGTGCCCAGCCCCGCCATGGCGGCACCGGCGTTGCTCTCGCTGCGCCGCCCTGCGACGGCGTCGTCGACGCTGAGCCCCGCGACCCCGCCCGCCGCCGCCGTCGACGGCAACCCCGGCACCGCCTGGACGAGTGCCTACCGCGACGGGCAGTGGATTCAGGTCGACCTCGGCCGCACCTACAGCCTCACCAGGGTCGACCTGTACTGGGGGGCCGCGTATGCCATGGGCTACGAGCTCCAGCTCTCGGTCGACGGCACGCACTGGACCACCCCCTACATGACCACCAACAGCGACGGCCCCGGCCTGAAGACCCCGCTCGCCACGGGGGACCAGGACGCGGGCTTCGCGGCCCGCTACGTCCGGGTCAACTGCCGGGTCGCCGCCACCCCGTCCGGGTTCTCGCTGTCGGAGATCCAGGTGTTCGGCCTGCCTTACGTCGCCGAGCCGCCCGGCAGTCTCGCCCGGGGCAAGTCCGCCACCGCCTCGTCGGTCGAGAGCCCGCACTTCCCCGCGTCGGCGGCGTTCGACGGCAACCCCGCCACCCGCTGGTCGAGTGCGTTCGCCGACAACCAATGGCTGCAGGTCGACCTCGGCGCGCTGTACACCGTCACCTCCTACAAACTGCTGTGGGAGGCCGCGTATGCGGTCGAGTACACCATCTACACCTCCGCCGACGGTGCCACCTGGCAGACGCAGTTCAGCACGGACTCCGGCTACGGCGGCGACGTGATCGGCGGCAGCTCCGGCTACCCGCCGTCGCGCTACGTGCGCCTCAACGCCGTGAAACGCGGCACCCGCTACGGCTTCTCGCTCTGGGAGTTCGCGGTGTACGGCGGCTGATGCGCTGCGGGCAACCGCGTCCCGCAAGGACACCCGGCTCCGTGTTGGCCCGGTCGAGATCGTCGGCCGGGCCTTGTCGTACCCCGTCACTATCGGCTGCGGCGCGGGGTATGGGCGGTAAGTACGCTTTGAAGTGGTTCCAACCGTGTGTGGAGGTGTCGGATGGGGAACGGCGGAATGCTGCCAGTCCCGGATCCACCTGCTCGGACCGAGGTGCTGCACGAGACCGAGCACACGCGCGTCACCCGGCTGGTGCTTGCTGGGTGCACGGTTGTCTGCAAGGAGCCGCTGGGGCCGGATGCGCAGCGGCGGGTGCGGCATGAGTCGGCGATCCTGGGGCGGCTGCGTGGTGTGGAGGGCGTGGCGCAGCTGGTGGAGACACCATGCCATCCGGGGGCGATCGCGGTGCGGGACGTCGGTGGCATCAGTCTGGCCGGGTTGGTGAAGCCGCTGGATGTTGCTGATCTGGTCGGGTGCGCCGTGGGGTTGGCGCGGGCGGTGGCGGGAATGCACCGCCGGGGTGTGATGCATCGGGACATCACGCCGGCGAATGTCGTGATTGCTCGCGACGGCACGCCGTGCCTGGTGGATTTCGGGTTGGCGTCGTCGTTTGCCGAGATTCGTCCGGAGTTCACGCATCACACGGAAATTGTGGGGACGTTGGCGTATCTGGCGCCGGAGCAGACGGGGCGTACGGCCCGGCCGGTGGATCAGCGCGCTGATCTGTACGCGTTGGGTGCGACGTTGTACGAGTTGGCGACGGGTGTGCCGCCGTTTGGCTTCGGTGATCCGTTGCGGCTCACGCATGCGCATTTGGCTCGGGTACCGGTGCCGCCGGTGGACGTGAATCCGGCGGTGCCGAGGTTGTTCTCGGACATTGTCATGCATCTGTTGGAGAAGGAGCCGGACAGCCGGTATCAGACGGCGGAAGGCGTGCTGCACGACCTGGAGTGGTTGCGGGACGCCGGTGCGGGTCGGGGAGCGGTCGGGGCGGTTGGGTTTCGGGTCGGCGCGCGCGATGTTCCGTTGCGGTTGTTGCCACCGTCGCGGCTGGTGGGTCGTGATGCGGAGGTGGCGGCGTTGGAGGCGGCGTTTGCGGAGGCGCTGTCGGGTGGATGTCGCGGGGTGTTGGTCGGTGGGGTGCCGGGGGTGGGCAAGACGGCGTTGGTTGACGAATTGCGGCCGGTGGTGACGGGTAGTGACGGCTGGTTCGTGGCAGGCAAGTTCGACCAGTACCGGCGGGATCTGGCGTTCGACGCGGTGCATCAGGTGTTTCGTGGGTTGGGCCGGTTGTTGCTGGCGGAGCCGGAAGGTGAGCTGGCCGAGGTCCGTGAGCGGATCCTGGACGCGGCCGGGTCGAATGCGGGGTTGCTGGCTGCGGTCGTGCCGGAGTTCGCGGCGTTGCTGGGAGTGCCGCCGGATTCGGGGGATCCGCTGACCGCGCAGGTTCGTTCGCAGCGGATGACTGCGGGGGTGTTGCGTGCGGTCGCATCGCGGAAGCGGCCGCTGGTGGTGTTCGTCGATGACCTGCAATGGGCGGGGCGGACGCCGTTGGGTCTTGTCGATCTGGTGTTGAGTGAGGAGCAGATCGACGGGTTGTTGTTGGTGGGTGCGTACCGCGAAGGTGATGTGGATGCGGCGCATCCGTTGGCGCCGCTGCTGTCGCGGTGGCGTGGGTATGCGGAAGTGCGGCATCTGCGGCTGGTCAACCTGTCGGTGCCCGATTCGGTGGCCATGGTTGCGGAGATGCTCCACGTGGATCAGGGCTCGGCGGCGGACCTGGTCGAGCTGATCAACCCGTCCATGTCCGGCAACCCGTACGAGACCGTGGAGTTGCTCAACGCGCTGCGACGCGACAGCATGCTGACCGTCACGGCTGCCGGCTGGCGGTGGGACGCGGCGGACGTGCGTGCGTATGTGGACCGGTCCGATGTGGCCGGGCTGCTGACGGCGGGCGTTGACGCCATGCTGCCGACGTCTCGGCAACTGGTGGAGGCGATGGCGTGTCTTGGCGGGCGTGCCGAGTTGAGCCTGTTGCAGGCGGCCACCGCCGAGCCTGCGGGTGTGGTGGAGCAGCGGCTGGGGCCCGTCCTCGACGACGGTCTCGTGCTGATGGTGCCCGGGGAACAGGAGGCGGTCCGGTTCCGTCACGACCGGATCCGCGAGGTGACCCTGCGCGGGCTGGGTCCGCAGCGGCAGCGTGCCGTGCAGTTGGCGATGGCACGGCGGTTGGCTGGTGTGCCGGAGTTGTTCGCGGTCGCGGCGGAGCAGTACCTGCCGGTGGTCGACGCGGTCGACGACGCCGCGGAGCGACGCCGCGTGGTGGAGCTGTTGCGGCGCGCCGCCGGTCAGGCGGCGTTGATCGGGGACTACGCGCTGGTGAACGCGCTGCTGACCGCCGCGTTGCAACTCGTCGACGCCCGCGACATCGCCGTGCTGGTCGAGGTGCACAGCGGCCGGCATGCCGCCCTGTACAGCGTGGGGCGCCTGGAGGACGCGGACGACGAATACCGCACGATCGAAGGGCTGTGCACCAACGCCTTGGACCGTGCGGACGCGACGGTGGTGCAGGTGCGCAGCCTGACCCACCGCAGCCGCCTGGCGGAGGCGATCGGGCTCGGCCTGGAGTCGCTGCGTGAATTCGGCATCGCCGTGCCGACCGCCGACCGGCTCCCGACGGAGGCCGACTGCCGGTTCGACTACCTGTCCCGGTGGCTGGACCACACGAAGGCCGCCGACGATCTGACCCGGCCGGACATCACCGAGCCGGCGCTGCTGGCCGCGATCCGTCTGATCAACGCCGTCCTGCCCGCGGCCTTCTTCGCTCCCGACCAGGCCCTGGTCGCCTGGCTGGGGTTGGAGGCGCTGCGGATCTGGATCGAGCACGGCCCCGCCGGTGCCCTGCTCGGACCGGCGAGCCACGTCGCCTTCAGCGCCCTGGAGATGCACGGCGACTACGCCTCCGGGTACCAGGCCCTGCGGCGGATCGTGGCGGTGGGCGAAGCCCGTGGCTACGAGCCTGACACCTCACAGGCGCGCTTTCTGTCCGCCCTCCTGAACTGCTGGTTCGAACCGGTCGAAGATGTCGTCCAGACAGGTCGGCGGGCCCGGGAGGGGTTGATCGCGGGGGGTGACCTGGCCAACGCCGCACACACCTACTTCACGACCGTGCCGGGCCTGCTGGACTGCGCGCCATCGCTGGACGTCTACGTTGCCGAGGTGGAGGCGGGGCTGGCCTTCGCCCGGCGGACCGGCGACGAACAGACCTCCGAATTGCTCGACGGCTACCGGCGGCTGGCCGGCGTGCTGCGCGGCGAGAGCCCCGCCGCAGCCGGTGCTGCAGTGAACGCCGACAGGTACCCCGACAGCCCGGTATCGCGGCTCCACACGCATGTCGCTCGCGGGATCACCGCTGCCATCCTCGGTGACCTGGCCGGCTTGACGCGGCACACCGCAGCGGCGATGCCACTGCTCCCGGCCGGCCAGGGCGTCTACCCGGTCGCCGGGGCGCAGGTGCTGCGTGGGTTGGCCCTTGCCGGGCAGGTCCGGGCCGGCCGTGGTGGTGAGCCCGCGGGTCTGCTGGCCGAACTGGACGATGTGACGCGGTGGCTGGCCGCCCGGGCGGAGGACGCACCGACGAACTTCCGGCATCTGCTGCGGCTGCTCGATGCGGAACGGGCCTGGGCGGTCGGCGACTTCCGCGCCGCCGTCCTCGCCTTCGACGCCGCCCGCCGCTACGCCGCCCAGGTGCAGCGGCCGTGGCAACGGGCCCTGATCGCCGAACACGCCGCCCGCTTCCACCTCGCCCACGGCGTCGAACACACCGGCCACACCCTCCTCGCCGAAGCCCGCCGGGAATACCTCACCTGGGGCGCAACAGCAAAAGTCAACCAACTGGACTGGGCCTACCCGACCCTGCGGCCGCAAGCCGACGCGAGCACCCGGCCCGACGGCGACCAGCGCTCCACCGTCACGACCGGCACGATCGACCTGCTCGGCATCCTGTCCGCCTCACAGGCACTGAGCTCCGAGACCAACGTTGCGGGCCTGCACTCCCGGCTGGTCGAGGTGCTCTCCACGATGACCGGCGCCACCGGCGTCCACCTGCTGCTGTGGAGCGAGGACCGGCAGGACTGGCTGCTCCCCGCACCCGTGGCCGGCGGCGTCATTTCGGCCGCCGGCACCGGCCACGAACGCGCGGTGCCATTGTCCGTGCTGCGATGCGCCCAGCGGTTGCGGGAACCCTTCGTCGTGAGCGACGCCACCCGTGACGACCGCTTCGCCCGCGACCCCTATCTCACCGACCTCACCTGCTGCTCGCTGCTGGCCGTGCCCGTCCTCAGCCGCGGCGCACTGCAGGCGGTACTGCTGCTGGAGAACCGCCTCATCCGCGGCGCGTTCACCACCGAACGCCTCGACGGCGTCAAGCTCATCGCCGGGCAGCTCGCCGTCTCTCTCGACAACGCCCACCTGTATGCCGAGTTCCGCCGCGTCGCCGACGAGCAGGCGGCGCTGCGGCGGGTGGCGACACTGGTCGCCCGCGGCGCCGCCCCCGAACTCGTGTTCGACGCGGTCGCCGACGAGGTCAGCACACTCTTCGGCGTCGACGGCACCCTGGTCGTGCGGTTCGAACCGGACGGCGACGCGACCGTGATGGGAAGCTACGGGTTCGAATACCCGCAACCCGGCTGGCGCGGCAGGCCTCCACCGGGCCGGGCCCTGGCGTCGGTGCAGGCCACCGGCCGAGCGGCGCGCCTCGACGTGGACGACCCGGACCCGATATCAGCGAGCGGCTTCGAGGCCATCGACCTCGGACTCCGCTCCGTGGTCGTCAGCCCGATCGTGGTCGAGGGTGGGCTCTGGGGCGTCATGGGCGTCGGATCCCGGCGCGAACGCCTGCCCGAGAACACCGAGCAGCGGCTGGCCGACTTCACCGAAATCGTCGCGACCGCCGTCGCGAACGCTGAAAGCCGGGCCGAACTCACCAGCTCACGGGCGCGGATCGTCGCCGCCGCCGACCAGACCCGCCGACGCATCGAACGAGACCTGCACGACGGCGCCCAACAGCGACTGGTCGCACTGGCGCTGCAACTGCGCACGGCGCAGGCCGAACTGCCGCCCGAGTTCGACGCGCTCCGGACCCACCTCGACGACGCCGTCAGCGGAGCGACCGGTGCCGTGGACGAACTCCGCGAAATCTCACACGGCATCCACCCCGCGACGCTGACCGAGGGCGGTCTCGGCCCAGCACTGCGCACGCTCGCCCGCCGCTCACCGACCCCCGTCGACCTCGACCTCGACGCCGTGCGGCGGCTGCCCGAACAGGTCGAGGTCAGCGCGTACTACATCATCGCCGAAGCACTCACCAACACCGCCAAACACGCACACGCCTCCATTGCCACGGTCACCGTCGCGGCGGACCCCGTCAACGCCGTCCTGCGGATCGAGATCCGCGACGACGGCACCGGTGGCGCCGACTTCGCCCGCGGCACCGGCCTGCTCGGCCTCAAAGACCGCGCCGAAGCAATCGGCGGCCGGATCGTCCTGCACAGCCCACACGGAGCGGGCACCAACCTGCGCGTGGAACTCCCGCTCACCCCCACGAACAGCGAGGACACGTCCCGGTAGCCGATGCCCCGGTCCAGCGACCCGGACCGGGGCACGGTCACCTTTCGTGCGGGGTCAGGGGACCCAGTAGTTGCCGCTGGCGACGATCATCACCTGCAGCTGGATGCTGGTGGAGTAGTAGTCGCTGCTGGTGAACGAGGTGTTGAGCATCTTGGTCCACAGCGCGTCGAGCCACGCCTGGCTGCCGGGGTCGGTCAGCGCGGCGACCGCGAACGGCGCGAAGAACGCCGGCTCGCTGCCTGAGGAGATCGCGCTGCCGCTGAGCGAGTAGCCGACCGCGATGCTGTTGGGGTTGCTGCCGGTCTTGCTCTTCACCCACGTGTTGAGCTTGCGGGCCGAGGCGAGCGACGCGGCGTTGCCGCTGGTGACCGCGTCCGTGCCGATGCGCCACGGCGTGCGGCAGGAGTTCCAGAAGTATTTGCCGTCGTTGGGATCCTCCAGTACCTCCCCGGGCGCCGGCTTCGGGGTGGTGTTGGTGTTCACCACGAAGTCGGGCAGCAGGCCGGTGCTCGACGCGTACTGGCTCTGCAGGTTGGTGATGAGGTTCTGGTGCGCGGTGCGGATCGTGTCCCACGCGGTGTCGCCGGTCGCGGCCCGGAACGCGCGGAAGTGGTCGATCATGAAGTCGGACGGGCGGGCGGTCCAGTAGAGGCTGTCACCCGGGGTGCTCCAGTCGCCGAGCAGCAGCAGGTGTGTGGTCGGGTTGACCTCGCTGGCCTTGATGGCGTTGATGTGCCGGATGGCCAGCTGCTTGTAGTTGTACGTGCCGGCGCTGCCCCACTGCTTGTCGGCCAGCAGCAGGCCGAACGCCACGTCCATGTCGCCGTCGGTGGCGGAGTCGGAGCCGTTGACGCTGCGGCACGAGGTGTCCTGTTCGGCCGCGAGCAGGTCCGGGTTGTTCACCGACGGGTGGGCGAGCATGTACTTCACCAGGCCGTCGAAGGCGCTCTTCGCGCCCGGGTCGGCGCCCGCCATCGTGGCGAGGACGACCATGCCGTAGCCCTGCGCCTCGGCGACGTAGGGGTGGTCGGCATCGGGGGAGATGATCTGGTACCACCCGTTGCCGCAGTTCTGCTTGACGAACGCGGCCTTCCACTTGTTGTAGTACGTCACGACCGCCTGGTCCACTGTGGACTGTGCGCCGCTCGGGCGCAGGGTGCCGGCGGCGTACGGGAACAGGTGGCTGCCGAAGGGTACCGCCGGTCCGGTCGGTGGGACGGTGGTGCCGGCGTCGACGCTGAGCCAGTCGACGTTCGGCCCGCCGTTGGCGGTGGTGGCGGTGGCCCGGATCGTGTTGGTGCCGGCGTTGAGGTTCACCGTGAAGGTCTTGCTCTGCCAGGTGTCCCAGTTCGTCGTGCTGCCGAACGACGTCGCCGCGGCGACCACTGCGCCGTTGACGGCGATGTCCATCGGGCGGTTGGTGGTGGTGCCGTTGGAGTACCGCAGGACGACCGTGGCGGCGCCGGCCGACGGCGCGGTCACCGACCACTGCACGGACGAGCCGCTGACGTTGTCGTAGTTGACGAATCCGGTGCCGCTGTAGCCGGCGTGGTTGGCCTCCACGACGCCTTGGGAGATGGTGGCCGACTCCGCCTCGTAGCGGGTCGTGGCCGCCGCGGCGGGGGAGGCCAGCGGCGTCAGCGCCGCCACGACCCCGAGCGCCACAAGCGGCACCGAAATGTGGAGCAGTCTCATGTGTACTCCCGAGTCAGCCGGTGTACTGGACGAGGATCTTGGTGTAGGCGTAGGCCGCCTGGGACACGCCGCTGCACGAGTCGGCGTCGCTGCCGCTGCCGCAGGCCCGGTCGCGGTTGATCGACCAGAAGGTCAGGCGGGCCAGGTGATGCTGCTGCGCGTAGGCCAGGATGGTCTGGAAGTCGGCGAGCGTGACGGTCTCGTCGGCCTCGTCGGTCTTGCCGTTCATCGACGAGATGCCGATCTTCGTGTAGGCGACGGTGTCGCTGTAGCCGTAGGCGCTCTTGACGGCGTTCTTCAGCCCGTCGGCGGCGCTGACGGAGGCGGCGCCCATCGTGCCGGTGTGGCCGCCGAAGTCGAACGGCATGATGGTCCAGCCGTCGTTGTCCAGGCCGGTCGCCGCGCCCTTGTTGATGAGGTCGATGCCGGCGGAGTCCGGCCCGGTCGGCGTCGTGCCGAACGTGATGAACGTCTTGATGCCGGGGTTGTTCGCCTTGACGGTCTTCAGCGCGCTGATGACCCGCTGCCGCACCGTGGCGTTGGAGAACTCGGTGTCCTCGATGTCGATGTCGATGGCCTTGAGCTGGTAGGCGTTGATGACCTTCTGGTACGCGCCGGCCAGCGCCGCCGCCGACGTGCACTTCTCGCCGAGCTTGTTGCCGCTCCAGCCGCCGAAGGAGACGATGACGTCGCCGCCGGCGCCGCGGATGGCGTTGATCTTCGCCTGGTCGTCGCCGCCGGTGAGCGGGCGGGAGCCGTCCCACAGCGGGTTGCAGCCGCCGTCGGAGAGCATGAAGGCCAGCGTGAAGAACTTGATGCCGGTCGCCGACATGACCGCCGTCGGGCTCTGCGGGTTGCCCCAGCCGAAGTACTCGTACGGGGCGACGGCCATGCTCGGCCCGCCGGTACCGCCGCCGTCGGAGACCGTGAGCTTGTCCACGTTGGGTCCGCCGTTGGCGGTGGTGGCGGTGGCCCGCACGGTGTTGGCACCCGCGTTCAGCGGGACGGTGACGTTGACGTCCTGCCAGGTGTCCCAGTTGCCGGTGCCGTTGAACGCCACGCCGGCGGCGGCGGTCGTGCCGTTGACGGCGATGGTCATCGGCCGGTTGGTGGTGGTGCCGTTGGCGAACCGCACGGTGAGGGTGGCGGTGCCGGCGGCCGCGGCGTTCACCGTCCATTGCACGGAGGAGCCGCTGACGTTGTCGTAGTTGACGAACCCGGTGCCGGTGTAGCCGGCGTGGTTGGACTCCACCACGCCGAGCGAAACGGTGGCGTTCTCCGCCTGGTAGGCCGTCGTGGCGGCCTCGGCGGACGGGACCTGCAGTGCGAGCGGTGTGAGCGCCGCCCCGACGCTGACCGCGAGCGCCGTCAGGCCCGCGCGCCGTCTGTTCAGTCGCATCGTTCCTCCCGAAGGAACTGTTAGGCAAGTTACCTGACAGTTGTAGGAGATGGGACCACCGCCCGAACGAGGTGTCAAGCGTCCATAGGTATCAATCCACATCCTTGACCGCCGCCCAGGTGGGTGTCTAGCATCGACCAACATCAGTCAGTCAAGGTGACTAACAATCTTTGACCGAGGGCGGACGCATGCAGACGACTCCCCGCTGGCCCGTGCGGTTGCTCGCGACCGTGCTCGTCGCCACCGCGCTGACCGGCCCCGCGACCGCCTCGACCGCCTCGACGGCCGCAGCCGCGACCGGTGTCACGGCGACCGCCGTCGGTGCCGCCGTGCCGCTCGCCGGCTACCAGATCCAGTCGACGGCGGCCACGGGCGACACCGGGGCGACCGTCTCCCAGCCCGGCTACACCGCGGCCGGCTGGTTCCCGGCCGCGCCGCGGTCGACCGTGCTGGCGGCCCTGCTGCAGAACAGCCGGTACGCCGACCCGTTCTACTCGACGAACATGCGGAACATCCCGGCGGGCGACTTCACCGTGCCGTGGTGGTACCGGTCGGAGTTCTCCGTCGCCGACGCGCCCGGCGTCGTGACGTTCCTCGACTTCAGCGGCGTGATCTCCAAGGCCGACGTGTTCGTCAACGGCACGCAGGTCGCCGGCAACACGCAGGTCGCCGGCGCCTACACCCACCACGAGGTGGACGTGACGGCGCTGGTGCACGCCGGGACCAACGCGGTCGCGTTCAAGGTCTACCCGAACGACGCCAACCGCGATCTCACCGTCGGCTGGATCGACTGGGTGCAGAACCCGCCGGACCGCAACATGGGAATCTTCCGCGACGTCCTCATCCGCCGCAACGGCGGCGTGTCGCTGCGGGGCGGGCACGTGCTGACGACGCTCACCGGTGCGCTGGACCGGGCGACCCTGACCGCGAAGGTCGACGCCCGCAACGACACCGCCGCCGCGGTGACCGCCACGATCGCCGGGCAGGTCGCCGGCGCCGCCATCAGCACGAGCGTGTCGCTGGCCGCGCACGAGACGAAGACCGTCACCTTCGGCGCGGTCACGCTCACCGGCCCGCAGGTCTGGTGGCCCGCCGGGATGGGCGCCCAGCCGCTGTACGACCTCAACCTCAGCGCCACCGTCGGCGGCACCGTCACCGACACCGCGCACGAACGGTTCGGCGTGCGGACCGTCACGGGCACGCTCGACGCGAGCGGGCACCGCGCGTACCGCATCAACGGCCGGCCGCTGCTGATCAAGGGCGGCGGATGGTCCCCTGACCTGTTCCTGCGCTGGGATCCCACCTTCGTCGAGGACAAGATCCGGTACACGCTCGACCTGGGCCTCAACACGATCCGCCTCGAAGGGCACCTCGAGCCCGACGAGTTCTTCGAGATGACCGACCGGCTCGGGGTGCTGACCCTGCCCGGCTGGGAGTGCTGCAACAAGTGGGAGGGCAACAACAACGGCGGCGAGCCCGGCGACGCGTGGGGCAGCGCCGACTTCGTCGTCGCCAAGAACTCGATGACCGCCGAGGCCGTCCGGCTGCGCAACCACCCGAGCGTCATCTCGTTCCTGATCGGCAGCGACTTCGCGCCGACGGCGACCGTCGAGCAGAACTACGTGGACGCGCTGCGCGCCGCCGACTGGCCCACCCCGATCGTCGCGGCGGCCTCGGACAAGTCCTCGCCGCTGCTCGGCTCGTCCGGCATGAAGATGACCGGGCCGTACGACTGGGTCCCGCCGAACTACTGGTACAACAAGCGCGAGGGCGGCGCGTTCGGCTTCAACTCCGAGACCAGCGCCGGGCCGGACGTCCCGACCCTCGACACGCTGCGCCGGATGATGACGGCCGGCGAGCTCACCACGCTGTGGCAGAACCCGACGTCGACGCAGTACCACCGCTCGCCGTCAGGCACCTTCAACAACCTGGGCATCTTCAACAACGCCATGATCGGCCGGTACGGCACGGCGACGAGCCTCGAGGACTACGTGCGCAAGGCGCAGCTGCAGCAGTACGAGAACGTGCGTGCGCAGTTCGAGGCGTACGGGCGCAACTTCAAGGACGGCACGAACCCGTCGACCGGCGTCATCTACTGGATGCTCAACAGCGGCTGGACGTCGCTGCACTGGCAGCTGTTCGACCGGTACCTGGACCAGAACGGCGCCTACTACGGTGCCAAGAAGGCCAACGAGCCGCTGCACATCCAGTACTCGTACGACACCAAGTCCGTCGTCGTGGTGAACTCGCGCCCGGCCGCGGCCAGCGGGCTGACCGCTCGCACCGCCGTCTACAACCTGGACGGCACGCAGCTGTTCACCAACACCGCGACCGGCCTGTCCGTCGCCGCCGACGGCGGGAGCACCACCGCGGTGACCATCCCGTCGATCAGCGGCCTGTCCACCACGTACCTGGTGAAGCTGACGCTCACGAACGCGGCCGGGCAGGAGGTCAGCCGCAACGTGTACTGGCTGTCCACGGCCAACGACGTGATCAACTACTCGGGCAACACCTGGTACTACGCGCCGACCTCCAGCTACGCCAACCTCAAGGGCCTCACCGGCATGGCCACCGCACCCGTGTCCGCGAGCGCGACGAGCACCGCCAACGCCGACGGCACGACCACCACGGCGGTGACGCTGCGCAACACCGGCACCGGCAAGGTCCCGGCGTTCTACCTCGACGCGCACGTGCTGGGGGCGGGCGCCGCGCCGGTACTGCCGATCACGTGGAACGACAACGCGGTCAGCCTCTGGCCGGGGGAGTCCACGACCCTGACCGCGACGTACCGCACCGCCGACCTGCACGGCGCGGGCGCGAGCGTGCGAATCGCCGGCTGGAACGTCGCGACGCAGACCGTCCCGGCCGGCGGCCCCGGCGGGCCGGGCGTCGTGCGGCTCGAAGCGGAGGGTGCGACCGTCTCGCAGGGCGCGGTCGAGTCCAACCATCTCAACTTCAGCGGCACCGGCTTCGTCAACGGCGACAACGTCGTGGGCAGTTCCGTGCAGTGGACCGTGAACGCGGCGGCGTCGGGCCCGGCCACGGTGACGATCCGGTACTCCAACGGCACGACCACCAACCGCCCGGCCAGCGTGGCGGTCAACGGCACGGTGGTGGCCGCCGGGCAGGCGTTCACCAGCACGAACAACTGGGACACCTGGGCGAGCGTCACACTCACGGTGAACCTCACCGCGGGCAGCAACACGATCCGGGTCACCGCCACCACGGCCAACGGCCCGGCCAACCTCGACTACCTCGAGGTCGGCTGACCGTTCCGGTGCGCGGCAGGGCGGCCGAGCCGCCCTGCCGCCGTGGTCACCGGCCGGGTGCCGCGCGGTCGAGGATGAGGGTGCGGGCCTCGGTCAGGCCGACGGCGAGCGCGCCGAGCAGCACGGCGTCGGTGCCGAGCGTGGAGACCTCGATGCGCGGCGGGCGCAGCGCGACGAGATGGCGGAGCCGCTCGGTGACCGGGCCGGTGAGCAGGTCGCCGGGCTGGCTGCCGACGCCGCCGCCGAGCACCACCAGCTCGGGATCGAGGACCGCGGTGATGCCGGCGAGCGCGTGGCTGACGTGGTCGACCTCGCGAGACACGACCAGACGCGCGGTCTCGTCGCCGGCGCGGGCGGCGTCGAAGACGTCCTTGGCGGTGACCGCGTCGTGCAGGCCCAGCCGTTGAGCCGTCCCGACGATGCCGTCGGCGGAGGCCACCGACTCGAACATGCCGCGGGGGCGCGCGGCAGGCTGGTCCAGCAGCGGGTCGCCCTCACCGACCGGCAGATAGCCGATCTCACCGGCGGCGCCGCGGAACCCGCGGTACAGCTTGCCGTCGATCATGATGCCCATGCCGGTGCCGGTGCCGATGGAGACATAGACGAAATGCCGGACGCCGCGGCCGAGCCCATAGGTCGCCTCGCCGACGGCCGCCAGGTCGACGTCGTTCTCCACCAGGTAGGTCGAGCCGGCGATGCCCGCGAGGCGTTCGACGCTGCCGCGCCGGTCCCAGCCGGGCAGGTTCGGCGCGAGGTGCAGGGCGCCGGTCGCCTTGTCGTGGATGCCGGGGGTACCGAACACGGCCAGCGTGATGTCGTCGCGGGCGATGCCGGCCGTGCCCGCCAACTCCTCGGCGAGGCGGGTGAGCTGGGCGACGAGGTCGCGGGCGCGGGTGCCGCGCGACGGCTCGTCCTTGCGCGCGACGATCGTGCCGACCAGGTCGGCGAGGCCGACGCGGACGTAGGAGCGCCCGACGTCGACCGCGAGCACCCAGCCGGCCTCGGGGCGCACCTCGTACAGGACCGCCGACCGCCCGGCGGCGCCCGCCCGCGACCCGGCCTGCCGCAGCAGCCCGGCGCGTTCGAGGTTGGTGAGCGCCATGGCCACGGTCGGCTTGGACAGCCCGGTCTGCTGGGCCAGCTCCGGGCGCGACACCGTGCCCAGCCGGAAGGTCTCGGCGAAGACGGCCCGCTCGTTCATCACCCGCAGCACGCTGGTCGTGCTGGCGGTGTTGGTGGTCTGCACGCAGACCAGCGTGCCACATCCTCTCGGAAAGGTCCTTTATCAATTTCGTAAAGGACCTTGCCAAGCGTCGCGGGGATGGCCGACCATGCACGCAGAACCCTCCGAGGAAAGGTGCCTCCGTGAGAGCCAGATGGTTCGTCGCAGTCATGACCGTCGCGGTCACCCTCGTCAGCGGGTGCGGCGGCGGCAGCACCGGGGACAAGAAGGGCGGCGGGGACGCGCCGACGATTGCGCTGTTCCTGCCGGAGTCCAAGACGACCCGGTACGAGGCGTTCGACCGGCCGCTGTTCGAGGCCAAGGTGAAGGCGCTGTGCGCCGACTGCAAGCTGCTCTACGCCAACGCCGACCAGGACGCCGCCAAGCAACAGCAGCAGGTGGAGGCCGCCCTGGCCCAGGGTGCCGACGTGCTGGTGCTCGACGCCGTCGACGCCAGCGCCGTCGCGTCGCTGGTGAACCAGGCCAAGCAGAAGAAGGTCCCGGTCATCGCCTACGACCGGCTGATCTCCGAGATCACCTACGAGTACTACGTCTCCTTCAACAACGTCCGGGTCGGCGAGATGCAGGGCCAGGCCCTGCTGGACGCCCTCACCAAGGCCGGAACGGCCGACAAGGGCAAGATCGTCATGCTCAACGGCGCGCCGACCGACCCCAGCTCGGCGGACTACAAGACCGGCGCGCACAAGGTCCTGGACGGCAAGGTCCAGATCGGCCGCGAGTTCGACACGCCCGACTGGAGCCCGGACAAGGCCCAGCAGGAAATGGAACAGGCCATCACGGCGCTCGGCCGGGACTCCATCGTCGGGGTGCTGTCCGCCAACGACGGCATGGCCGGCGGTGCGATCGCGGCGATGAAGCGGGCCGGCTACCCCGCCCTGCCGCCGATCACCGGCCAGGATGCGGAACTCGCGGCGGTGCAACGGATCCTGACCGGCGAGCAGTACATGACCATCTACCTCGACATCCGCCAGGAAGCGGAGAAGGCCGCGGAACTGGCGGTCGCACTGGGCAAGGGTGAGAAGCCGGCCGCGCCGACGAAGGTCGCCAACGGCACAGGCGACATCCCGGCGTTCCTGCTCGACCCGATCGCGGTCACCGCGGACCGGATCAAGGACACCATCGTCAAGGACGGCTTCTACAAGACGTCGGACATCTGCACCGGACCGGTCGTCGCGGCCTGCGCCAAGGCGGGAATCCAGTAGTGCTCGCCGCTTCCAACATCAGCAAACGGTACGGCGCGGTCCAGGCTCTGGACGGGGTGAGCCTGGACCTGCCGCCCGGTGAGGTGGTCGCCCTGGTCGGCGACAACGGCGCCGGCAAGTCGACCCTCGTGAAGGTCCTGTCCGGCGTCGTCACCGCGGACGACGGCACGATCGAGCAGGACGGCCACCAGGTCCGGATCGCCAGCCCGCACGACGCCCAACGGCTCGGCGTGTCGACCGTCCACCAGGACCTCGCGCTCTGCGAGAACCTCGACGTCGTCAGCAACCTCTTCCTGGGCGCCGAGCGGCGCCGCTGGACGGTCCTCAACCACATCCGGATGGAACGCTCGGCACGGGACCTGCTGTCCTCATTGGACGTTCGCATCCGCGACATCCGGGTGCCCGTCGCCATGCTCTCCGGCGGCCAGCGCCAGTCCGTCGCCATCGCCCGGGCACTCATCGGCGAACCGCGCGTCGTCATCCTCGACGAGCCGACCGCCGCGCTCGGCGTCGAACAGACCGCGCAGGTGCTCGGCCTGATCCGCCGCCTGCGCGACCGGGGACTGGCGGTGCTGGTCATCTCCCACAACCTGGCCGACGTCCGCGCGGTGAGCGACCGCATCGTGGTGCTGCGGCTAGGCCGCAACGCCGGCGAGTTCAACACCGCGGACGCCACGCCGGAAGCCGTCGTCGCCGCCATCACCGGGGGTACCGCGATCACCGGAGGTGCCGCGTGAAGCCGTTGCTGCGGGCGGCCGGCGGCCGCACCGACCTTGGCGCGTGGCCGGTCGTCGGCGGCCTGATCCTCATCGCGGTGGTGTTCGGCTCCCTCAACGAGCACTTCCTGTCCCCGGAGAACCTCACCAACCTGGCCCTGCAGATGGCCGCCACCGGCACCATCTCCCTCGGCATCATCATGGTGATCCTGCTCGGCGAGATCGACCTGTCGGCCGGCTCGGTCAGCGGCCTCTGCGCCGTCGTCATGACCATCCTGTACGTGCACCACGGCTGGAACCCGCTGCTCGCGGTGGCCGCGGCACTCGCCTGCGCCGCGCTGATCGGCCTGCTGCACGCCTGGATGTTCACCAAGCTCGGCATGCCCTCCTTCGTCGTCACCCTCGCCGGGCTGATCGGCTGGCAAGGTCTGATGCTGTACCTGCTGGGCCGCGGCGGCACGATCAACCTGCCGTTCGAGGGGCTGCTCGCCCGGCTGAGCGACACGTGGCTGCCGACATGGGCGGGCTGGCTGCTCGCCGCGCTCATCGTCGCCGGCCGCAGCGCCGGCTCGCTGCTCAACCGGAGACTGCGCCGCGCCGACGACCTGCCGGTCACCTCCGGTGCCGGGCTCCTGCTCCGGCTCGCCGGTCTCGCCGGCGTCCTCGCCGTCACGGTGCTCGTGCTGTCCGCCGACCGCGGCGTGCCGCTGCTGCTGGTCATCTTCGGCACGCTCGTCGTGTGCCTCGACCTGACGCTGCAGCACACCGTCTTCGGCCGCCACATGTACGCGGTCGGCGGCAACGCCGAGGCGGCACGACGGGCCGGCATCAACATCACCCGGATCCGCCTCCTCGCCTTCGTGGCCGCGTCCACCCTGGCCGCGTTCGGCGGCATCCTCGCGGCCAGCCGCCTCGCCGCGGTCAACCAGAGCTCCGGCGGCAGCGACACCCTGCTCATGGCGATCGCCGCGGCGGTCATCGGCGGCACGTCACTGTTCGGCGGCCGCGGCCGCGCCTACGCCGCGCTGCTGGGCATCCTCGTGATCCAGTCGATCACCAACGGCATGCTGCTGCTCAGCGTCGACTCCTCGGTGCGGTACATGGTCACGGCCGTGGTCCTCGCCATCGCCGTGGCGATCGACTCGCTCGCCCGACGGGGCCAGCCCAGGTGACGCGACACGTACTGGCAATCGACTTCGGTGGCACCAAGGTCGCGCTGGGAACGGCGGCCGTCGACGCGCTCGACGGCCGCCCGCACACCACGATGCGCCTGCCCACCGACGGCTCCCAGGGCGCGTTGCGGGTCCTCGAACGCACCCTCACCGCCGCCCGGGAACTGATCAGCACCCCGGCCGCGGTCGGCGTCTCGACCTTCGGCGTGGTCCGCGACGACGTGATCCGGCTGGCCCCGAACGTGCCCGGCTGGGACGGCATGGCCCTGCCCCCACTGCTGCGCGCCGAGTTCGGCGACACCCCCGTCGCGATCGACAACGACGTCAACGCCGGCGCCGCCGCCGAACTGCGCTGGGGCGCCCTGCGCGGCGTCGACGTCGGCCTGTACGTCAACCTGGGCACCGGACTCGCCGCCGCCCTGGTGGCCGGCGGCCGGGTCCTGCCCGGCGCCCACGGCGCGGCGGGCGAGATCGGCTACCTCCGCGACTCCGCCGCCGCCCCGACCTTCGCCGACGGCCACGCCCCGCTGGAGGAAGCCGTCTCCGGCAGCGCCCTGGCCCGCCGCGGCTCGGCCCTGCTGGGCCGCGAGGTGACCGCGGCCGAGCTGTTCGACCTGCGCGCCGAGCCCGGTATCGCCGCCCTGCTCGACGAGGCGATGGACACGCTGTCCCGGACGATCGCGAACCTCTGCATCACCCTCGACCCGCAGCGCGTCGTCATCGGCGGCGGCCTGATGGGCTCCGCACAGTACATCCTTCCGCAGGTCGCGACGGCACTGCGCCGCTCGGTGCCGTTCCCGCCCGACCTGATGACCGCCACGTTCGTCGACGACGCCCCGCTCGTCGGCGCCCTCGCCATGGCCCTGGCCGCCGCCGCCCGGTAACCAGCCGGCTCGGTTGCCGGGCTTCCCCCGGGTTCTGCGCGCGGGCCATTTCCTTGAGGGACCGCCAGTCCCGGCCATTGCTGTTACCGTCCGGCCATGACCCGACGTCCGCTGTGGCGACCGCTGCTCACCGTTGTGACGTATGTGGCCGTCACCGTGCTGGTGCTGTTGTTCGGCGTGATGAGCCTTCACCAGAACGCCTTCTTCCGAGGTGACGGCAGGGTCGTCGGGCTGCTCCTCGGCGGCATACTTCTCCTCCTTGGGGCGGGCCGGCTGGTCCTCGGTGCCGTCCGGACCGTGCACCGGTTCCGCGGTCACTGAGTTCGCAGCGCACCGGTCAGCCCTTGACCGCGCCCGCGGTGAGGCCGTCGGTCAGGAAGCGTTGGCCGAAGGCGTACATGAGCACCACGGGGATGCTGACGAGCAGCGACGCCGCGGCGAGCTGTCCCTGCGGCACGACGTCCCCGGCGATCATCGACTGCATGCCGACGGGGAGCGTCTTGTACTCGTCCTTCGTGATGAACACGAAGGCGAAGAGGAACTCGTTCCAGGCGTTGGTCAGGGTGAACAGCCCGACTGCCAGCAGCCCCGGCCTGGCCAGCGGCAGCACCACCCGGCGGAACGCCTGGACGCGGGTGCAGCCGTCGACCAGCGCGGCCTCCTCCAGTTCGATGGGGATCGACGAGAAGTATCCCGCCAGCAGCCAGGTGGCGAACGGTAGCGTGAAGGTCGGGTAGGTCAGCACCAGGGACCACAGCGAGTCGGTGAGCCGCACCCCGATGAGCAGCTGGTAGAGCGGGATGAACAGCAGCGCGCCCGGCATCACGTAGGTGAGCAGCACCGTGACGGTGAAGGTCTGTGCGCCGCGGAACCTCAGCCGGGCCAGCGCGTAGCCGGCCAGCGCGGCGCAGACCAGGGCCGCCACGGTGGAGGCCAGGGACACCAGCACGGTGTTGAGGTACCAGCGGCCGAAGGGCTGATTGGCGAACAGGTCGGTGAACTGCTGCAGGGTCCATGGTGTCGGCCACAGGTCGCTGTAGTGCATGACGATCTGGTCCTCGGACTTGAAGGCCGTGACGGCGATCCAGTACAGCGGGCCCAGCACGAAGACGAGCAACCCGGCCAGCGCGACACCGGAGCCCAGGCCCGACACCAGGGACGAGGTCCGGCGGCGACCCCAGGTCTGGAATGCGGAGACCACCCGGCCGACCGCCGCCGCGACGAGCATGATCACGCCGAGGACCACCGCCGCCTTCCAGAAGATGTGGGGCGACGCCCAGAGCATCAGCAGGGCGACCGCTGCGGCGATGACCCACGGCAGCGCCTTCCGCGCCGTCCCGGCCGGCTCTGATGCCCCGGTGCCGGCGTCCCGGCGCATCAACCGGACCAGGACGAACACCAGCCCGCCGATGACCGGCAACATCACGAGCGTGACCGCCGCCCCGGCGCCGTACTGCAGCTGCAGGATCGCCTTGGAGTACGCGACGAGCACGTACGGCGCGGTCGCGTCGCCCGGGCCGCCCTGCGTCAGCAGCCAGATGAGGTCGAAGTTGTTGAAGGTCCAGATCGACGACAGGGTCACCGTCACGGTGATGACGTGACGCAGCCCGGGCAGGGTCACGTGGAAGAACCGCCGCAATGACGAGGCGCCGTCAATGGTCGCCGCCTCGTACAGGTCGGCCGGGATGGCCTTCAACCCGGCGAGGAACGTGACGGTGAAGAACGGCACCCCTTTCCACACGTTGACGAGGATCACCGACGGCATGGCCAGCGACGCGTCGGACAGCCAGCCCGCGGGCCAGCTGTCGACCAGGTGCGCACTGGCCAGCAGCGGCCCGATCCCCGACTCGGTGAGCAGCGTGTTGACGCTGCCGAAGATCGGGTCGAGCAGGGCACGCCAGCTGAACGCCGTCACTACCGTCGGCACCACCCACGGCAGCAGGAGCAGCCCGGCCAGCAGGGCCCGCCCGCGACGCCGGTGATGCAGCAGCATTGCCGCGGACAGGCCCAGCACCACCTTGAACACCTCGGCGTACGCGGTGAACACGAACGAGTTCAGCACGCCCGTGCGGAACTGCTCGTCGCCGGCGAGGGCGATGTAGTTGTCCAGGCCGACGAACACGCTGTCCTGCCCGTGCCGCTCCGTGGTGCTGGTGACGACCGACCGGGCGATGGGCACGAGCACGAGCCCGCCGACCAGCACGGCCATGGGCGCCAGGAACAGCGCCGCCAACCGCCAGTCGCGACCCAGCCGCCGCTGGGTCGCCGTGAGGGAGCCGGACCCCGGCGACGAGGATGCCCTCGTCGCCGGGGGCGGCGCTTCCTGGACCGATCTCACTGCGGCAGGCCCTGCTGGTTGAAGATCTGCACCATCTTCGCGTGGGCGGCGGTCACGGCCTTTGCGGGCGCCGTTCCCTGGACGACCTGCTGCATCATGTCGGTGAGGACGTAGGCCGCGACGACTGCCTGCTGGCCGGCGTTGGCCTTCTGCGGGAAGGCCAGGCCGTTCTTCGTGGTCAGCGGCAGCGTCAGCTGGGTGATCTTGCGCAGCACCGGGAACGCGGGGTCGCCGCTGGTGAAGAACGGGTCGGCGTCCCAGACCTTCTCCCAGGCGGGCAGGGCCAGGCCGGGCGCCTCCTTCGCCACCCCGAGCAGTGCCTTGGCACTGACCAGGTACTGCGCCAGGAGCTTGGCGAGCGCGGCGTTCTTGGCGCCCTTGAAGATGACGAAACCCTGGGACTGGCCGAGCAGCAGGGGTTTGTCCGTCGCCGGCCCGATGCAGTCGGCGAAGACGTGCGTGTTGTCGTAGACGGGGTTCTTCTTGGTCTTGGAGTCCGCGTAGACGCTGAACTGGTTGCGGGTGTAGCCGAGGATTCCGGCGAGCCAGTTCTCGTTGTTGCTGGAGTCGGTCCAGGCGGCCACGCCCGGCGGCAGCATCGGCTTGTACTTGGGGTTGGTGTAGATGTCGCCCAGGAAGCTCACCGCCTGCACCGTCTCGGGCGAGTCGAAGATGACCTTCTTGCCGTCGTTGTCGACGATCGACCCGCCGTAGGCGTTGATCAGCCCCTCGATCATGCCGTTGGCGTCACCGGACCGGTTCACGGTCATGCCCCAGCCGTACCGGCGCTTGCCCGGATCGGAGATGGTCAGGCACAGGTCCCGCAGCTCCTCCCAGGTGTAGATCTCCTTGGGGGTGATGCCCTTGTCCTGCATCCAGTCCTTGCGCAGGAACGACCCGATGCCGATGAAGTGGTACGGGATGGCGAACCACTTGCCGTCGAAGACGCAGAAGTTCTTGGACTCCGCGGTGGGCTCGCCGTACTTGGCCGTCAGCGCCTTGACGATGTCCGTCACGTCCTCCAGGTCGCCCAGCGCGTGGAACTGCGCGACGAACCGTGAGTCGGTCATGAACGCCAGATCGCGCGCCACGCCGCCCTTGACCTCGGCGTCGATCTTGGCCACCACGTCACCGGCGTCCGCCTGGACCAGACTGTTCTCGATCTTCGTCCCGGTGGCGTCGGCGAACGTCTTGATCGAGCTGTCGAGCGCGGCGTTCGCCGCCGTTGAGTACAGCTTCTGCGACAGCACCCCCATCGCGGAGCCCTTCAACGACGCCGCGGCGTCGATCAGCTCCTGAGGAACCTCCGGCTGCACCTTGGGAGTCGACTTCGAGGGGCTGTCCCCGCACGCGGCCAGACCGGCCGCGCCGAGCATCCCCACCCCCATTCCCAGAAAGCCGCGCCGGGACCACAACGGGTTGTCATGCATGACCCTTTGCCTCCTTCGTCTCGCCTCATCGGTGCACGCCTAAGGGAGCCGGGAGGAACCCGAACGGGTCACGAACACCTCCCGGACCTCGTTCGATATTTCGAACACAGTTCGAAATATCGATTCGAGTGGAGGCGACGCTAGAGGACCCGCTGACGGGTGTCAATGTGTTCGAGCTGCGGCTGCGCCGGGCGGTCGGTCAGCCCGGTAACCGGTATCCCAGCCGGGCCGACAGCGCGGCGGCACCCTCGCGGACCAGCCGGGTCCACTCCGCGTACGCCGCGGGCGTCCAGCGGATGATCGGCGCGGAGACGCTCATCGCGGCGATGGTCGTGCCGGTGTGGTCGCGGATCGGCGCCGCGACGCAGCGGACCGCACTGTCGGACTCGCCGTCGTCGACCGCCACGCCCGCGGCGCGGACGCCGTCGAGCTCGGCGCGCAACCGACCCGGGTCGGTGATGCTGTCCGGCGTCATGCCAGGCAACTCGCCGTCCGGCACGAGCGCGTCGAGGTCGGCCGGATCGAGGCTCGACAGCAACATCTTGCCGACCGCCGTGCAGTGCGCGGGCAGCCGCCGGCCCACCGCGGACACCATCCGGACGGGATGCGTGCTGTCGACCTTCACCAGGTAGACCACGTCGGTGCCGTTGAGCACGGCGACGTGGACGGCCTCGTTGCAGGCGGCGGCCACGTCCTGCGCCACGTCCTGCGCCTCACGGACCAGGTCCAGCTGGCCGGCGAACGCGGCGCCGAGCTGGAACACCGGCATGCCGAGCCGGAACTGGACCGGTTGGCCGGGCACGGAGATCAGGTACGAGCGGGCGACGAGCGTGACGAGCAGCTCGTGAACGGTCGTGCGGGGCAGGCCGAGCCGCTCGGTGATGTCGCGGGCCGACAGCCGGGGGTTGTCAAGGAACAGTTCGAGGATGTCGAGTGTGCGGATGACCGCCGGTACCACGCGGGGCATGTGCAGTGTCCTTTCGAAATACCGGTCCGTGTCCGAGAACTCGACGCGGCGGTAGTTCGGCAGGATAGTGCTTTGACTTCGACCCACCGACGAACGTTGCGGTCGGCTCCCGCCCTGGAACGTTCCCAGGGCGGGAGCGGCCGCGTTATACGGTGCAGGTCAGTGCGGGCACGGCGTTCGTGCCGTTCCAGGTGCCGGTGAAGCCGAACGAGGTCGTGCCGTTGGCTGGGACGGCGCCGTTGTACGACGCGTTCGTCACGGTGATCGCCGAGCCGGACGTGCTCAGCGTGCCGTTCCACAGCTGGGTGATCGTCTGGCCGTTGGCGAACGTCCACTTGACCGTCCACCGGGAGATGGCGGCGGTCCCGGCCTTCACCGTGACCGAGGCCTGGAATCCGCCCTGCCACGGGCTGGTGATCGCGTACGTCGCCGAGCAGGCCCCGCCCGCCGGCGGCGGAGAGTTCGGCGGCTGTGACGTGCCGCCGCCCGGAGAGCTCGGCGGCGGGGTGGTCGGGTTGGTCCCGCCGTCCGGGGCGACCGCCCGGCCGGTCTGCGGGGAGATCATGCCCGCGCAGAGGTTGCGCGCCGCCAGGCCCTGCGCGATGCGCGGGATGGCGGCGACCGTGTTGGCCGGCCAGTCGTGCATGAGGATGATCTGGCCGTTGGTGAGGCGGGCGTTGGCCTGGACGATCGCGTCGACGCTGGCGTTGTTCCAGTCCTGCGAGTCGACATCCCAGATGATCTGGGTCAGGCCGTAGCGCGACAGGACCCCTTGCAGGGTGGAGTTGGTCTCGCCGTACGGCGGCCGGAAGAGCTTCGGGGTGCCGCCGCCGGCGTTGGCGATCGCCTGCTGGGTGCGGGAGACCTCCGAGTCGATCTGGGCCTGGCTCTGCTGGGTCAGGTGCGGGTGGGTGTAACTGTGGTTGCCGACCCACATGCCTGCGCTGACCTGAGCGCGGACCTGGGCCGGGTACTGGGCGGCGTACTGACCCTCGTTGAACATCGTGGCTCGTAGCCCGTTCTGGCGCAGCGCGTTGAGCAGGTTGCCGGTGTTGTTGCCGGGCCCGTCGTCGAACGTGAGCCCGACGTATCCGTTGCAGGTGGCGGCGTTCGCCGGGGAGGCGGCCCCGACGACGAAAGTGGTGAGAGCCGCGGCCGCCGATATGGCGGCGGCGGTGGCGAGCAGACGGCTACGCATGTTCATGGTGCGCGCGTTCCTCCTCAACAGGGGCAGCGTGCGACAACCCAGTCGGCGGCCGGGGTTGACGGATGTCGATGGCGCCAGTATTGGGCGACCTTCGCGGCGGTGTCAAAGCTTTCGAAACTCACTGCGCCGCTCCAACCGGCCGACCGAGGCCCATGACCGCCGGAACGGGCAGTCGTTCCTCCTGCGGTATTCGTTCGGCATGCAACTTTCAAGACCGGCCTCGGGTGCTGCGCAATTTCCGGACCCCTGTCGCGCTTTTCATTTGTGGTCGATGAGCACGCAGCTGAGCTGGCTCGAAATCAGCGGCTTACGGAAAGCCAACACGCACACGGCCGGCTCGCGGCCTCCGCCGTCCCGGTGCCGCATCCACCCCCGACGCTGCGCAATCATGTCCACGCCGCACCGAACACGCGCCGCCCGGCGGATGGACCAACCCGACAACCCGGTGAACTGTCAGGGACGCAACTGCCGTCCCCACGACAAGGAGCGCATCGGTGTCCGACGACCCTCCGCTCACACCCTTCGCGCGCCACCCCTTCCTCGCCCGTCCACCCGCCTGGCTGGCACCTGCCGGCTTCGCCGCGCTCGCCGTGTCGACCGTGGTGCTCTTCCTGGTCTTCTCCCGCTACAAGCTGTTCACCGGTATGGACGCGCTGGTCTACCGCCACGGCGCCGACGACCTCTGGCACGGTCGCACGCTGTACGCCTTCACACCCGGCGTCCTGCCGTTCACCTACCCGCCGATGGCCGCTGTCGCCTTCCTGCCGATGCTGCTCGTGCCGCCCTACGTGGCCGCCAAGGCGCTCGCCGCCGCGTCGCTGGCCGGCCTGTACCTCGTCATCTGGATCGGCCTGGGGATGATCGGCGTCCCTCGCGGCGGGGGACGGGCCGGCCTCGCCGCCGCCCTGACCGCAGCCGCCCTCTGGCTCGAACCCGTGGTGAGCGACCTCGAATTCGGCCAGATCAACCTGCTGATCCTGCCGCTGGTGATCGCCGACCTGGCAACCCCCAACCGCCGATGGCACAAGGGCATCGGCATCGGCCTGGCCGCCGCCGTCAAGCTCACCCCGGCCCTGTTCGTCGTCTACCTTCTGGCCACCAGGCGATGGCGCGCTGCCGCCGTGGCCACCGCGACCTTCCTGGCCGCCGCCGCCGTCGGCCTGCTGGCCGACCCGCACGACTCCACCGGCTTCTGGTCCGACCTGGGATCCTCCGACCGTGTCCGCGACGCGACCCCGCTCTGGTACGTCGGCGACCAGTCCCTGCACGGACTCCTGCTCCGCGCCGTCCACGGCGCCCAGTCGGCCGACCGCGCCTGGCTGGTGGCCGCGGCCGTGACCGTCGTCGCCACCCTCTGGCTCGCCACCCGAGCCAGCCGGACCGGCAACGAACTCCTGGCCGCAGTCCTGGTCTTCCTCGGCGCCGTCCTGGTGTCGCCCGTGTCCTGGACCCACCACTGGGTCTTCGTCGCCCTGCTCCCTGTGCTCCTTCTGGACGTAGCCCTGAACCGCCGCACCCACCCGTGGCCGGTCCTGCCGGCGGCGCTGCTCATCCTCGTCTTCCTGAACTGGCCCTCCTCGGCCACTGCCCACTTCGACCACAACCCCTGGGGCCTGGTCTTCCTCGACCCCCACTTCGACGCCGTCCCGTCCCAGGGCCCCCAACCCGAGCTGCACTGGACCTGGCCCCAGCACCTCCTCGGCGAGTCCTACACCCTCGCGGCCCTGGTCCTGCTCACCATGTTCGCGTTCCTGGCCTCCCGAACCCCACCACCAACCGCACCCGGCGACCCCCGGTTCAGCACCGCCGTGGTGCCCAGCGGAGGACGGTGAAGCACCCGGCGAACGCCGACGGTCAGCCCTCGTCCCGAATCGCCGCAGCCTCTTGCCGCGCGACCTCCGCCGCCTCGTGCTGCCCCGCCTGGTCGAGTCGGACGGCGAGCCGGTCCGAGAGTGCCCATGCGAGGTCGTTGCGTGGCCCCGGATTGGTTGGGTCGGCGTCGGCGAGTTGTCGGTACCAGGTGACGGCGGTCTGTGTGGGGTTGAGTCGTTCTTGAGTCGGCAGGTACCCGGCGACTTCGATGATCCGGCCGGTCAAGGCTTTGCGGTCCAGGTTGGTGGTGGCAGCGAGTTCCATGGTCAGCTTGATGGCCTCGCGGGCGGCGGCCGCCGACGCCTCGTCCATGCCGGCTTGGTTGAGTCGGACGGCGAGCCGGTCTGAGAGTGCCCATGCGAGGTCGTTGCGTGGCGCCGGGTTGGTTGGGTCGGCGTCGGCGAGTTGTCGGTACCAGGTGACGGCGGTTCGGGTGGGGTCGAGTCGTTCCTGGGTTGGTAGGTATCCGGCGACTTCGATGATCCGGCCGGTGAGGGCTTTGCGGTCCAGGTCGGTTGTTTCGGCCAGTTCGAGGGTGAGGGTGATGGCTTCGCGGGCGGCGGCGGCTGACAGGTCGTCCAGGCCGGCTTGGTTGAGGCGGACGGCGAGCCGGTCTGAGAGTGCCCATGCGAGGTCGTTGCGTAGCGCCGGGTTGGTTGGGTCGGCGTCGGCGAGTTGCCGGTACCAGGTGACGGCGGTTCGGGTGGGGTCGAGTCGTTCCTGGGTTGGTAGGTATCCGGCGACCTCGATGATCCGGCCAGTCAGGCCCTTGCGGTCCAGGTCAGTCGTTTCCGCCAGTTCGAGGGTCAGGGTGATGGCCTCGCGGGCGGCGGCCGCTGACAGGTCATCCAGGCCGGCTTGGTTGAGGCGGACGGCGAGCCGGTCCGAGAGTGCCCATGCGAGGTCGTTGCGCGGCGCCGGGTTGGTTGGGTCGGCGTCGGCGAGTTGCCGGTACCAGGTGACGGCGGTCTGTGTGGGGTCGAGTCGCTCCTGGGCTGGCAGGTATCCGGCGACCTCGATGATCCGGCCCGTCAAGCCCTTGCGGTCCAGGTCGGTTGCTTCGGCCAGTTCGAGGGTCAGGGTGATGGCCTCGCGGGCGGCGGCCGCCGACGGGTCATCCAGGCCGGCTTGGTTGAGGCGGACGGCGAGCCGGTCCGAGAGCGCCCAAGCGAGTTCGTTCTGCAGGTCGGCGGCCGTGGCAGGCGGTCCGTCGATGCCGGCGACGTAGCGGTCAGGGAAGATGTCGATGCCCAGGCGCATGGTGCGTGCGGCCTCGTCGCCGGCGGGTATCACTGCGGCGATCATGACGAGGTCATGGCCGATGTGCGCGGAGTCATCGACGCTGTACGGGCTCAACGGCAGCTCGGCCGCCGCCATCGCAGCACGGTCGCCGGCGCCCGCGGCCTGAGACTCCTGACCGATTGCCTGCAACTGCCGGACCTTGCCGAGCAGGCCCGTCAGGCGGGACCGGATGGAGACGGCGGACAGCGGTTCCAGGCCGGCGGCATGACTGAACGGGGTGCTGAAGACATCCGGCCCGCTCAGGTCCGGGCGCTGCAGGCCGAACGCGGTAACAGTCTCCCTCCATCGGGTCAGGTCCCTCTTGTACAGCCACGCCAGGTCCTCGGCCGAATGCCGGAACTGCTGTCCCCAGTGTGGTATCCCGCCGCATTGCAGCGCCGCGTCGTGGACGCGGTTCCAGAAGTCGGCGTAGATGTCTTCCTGGCGTACGCGGCCGGTGGCGACCTCGACGGTGGCCGTGCAATCGAAGCGTTGCATGGCGATGAACGCCGCCGATTTCGGCATGAACCGCAGGCCGATGAAGCCGAAGACCGTCGGCCGGTCGGGCGCCGCCAGCCGCCGCACCCTGTCGATGAACGTCAGATGATCGCCGGTGCGGACGTCGAATGCGAATTCCACGGAGTTGCCGCTCTGGGCGCCGTCCAGGGCGTAGTTGTGCAGGTCCAGCATGTCGCAGGCATGGCCGATCCGGACCGGCTTGCGAAAGTCGCCGCTCAGGGCATCGGCGACGCCGCGCAACACCTGCGGCCGCGCGATCGGGCCCAGGACCGGGTCGGTGATCAGGCGGTGCAGGATCAGCACGAGCGCTTCACCGCTGGTCGTGCTCTCCGCAGCGATGCGCCGCATCAGCGGGAAGAACACATCCAGGAGGCGCTGCGCCGCATCGACGCCGAGGGCGTGCCCCACGTGTAGCTCGAAGTCGGAGTATCCCTCCGTCAACATGTCGCCGAGCACGCCGAGAATCTGCTGCGGACTTCGGGGGTGATCGGCGACCGCCTTGGCAACACCGGTCGGCGCGGGGTTGGCCAGGTTCGCCTGCCCGACCCCGATGGATGTCGCCCACCGCCGCGTGATCCAGCACTGGTCGGTGGCGGACAGGTTGATCGCGATGTTGAGGTGGCGCAACGGTTTCTCGGGTCCGCCGCGAAGCCGGCGAGCGATCGCGGTCAGCCCCTGCTGCTGTTGCCAGATGTCGATCGGTGGCAGGTCCGGCTGCAGTCGCTTCAGGTACTCGTAGGTCCCGACGAACGTGCCGCCGTCGAGGTCCGTGAAGACGTCGTGGAACATCCCGGTGCGCCCGTCGGGTCCGAACCGGCTCGCCTCCAGCTTCTGGCGAATCGCCAGCCATGAGTGTGTGGTGTTCAGTTCGATGAGTGCGTAGTCCGGGATGACTTCCAGGATCACGGCGTAGACGACGCCGAGCCGCCCGACCGCCACGCGTGCGGTGTTCAGCCAGTCGTCGTTCTCGACGATCTTGGCGTCCGCGCACCAGTCCGGCAGGTGCCGGCTGATCGCGTCGCCGCCGAATTCGCCGGCCGTTGCCGTCACCCAGAATTCCTGGCCGCCGGCACCGACGATGAGCATCGCCCTGATCCAATCGGACAGTGGTGCCACCTCGAAGTCCGCACCGTGCGTGCCCGTGGAGACGGCACCGGCCAGGGTCTGACCGCCCCCGGCGCCCATCGTCGGCAGCGCGAGGCCACATTTCTTCAAATCGGTCAGCAACTGCCGGATCGGGATGCCGGCCTCGACGAACACGAAATGCCGCCCGGTGAGCTGGTCGGCGGCGACCGTGCAGATATTGGCCAGCAGTTTCCCGTCGTATCCCGCCGGCAACCGCCCTGATGGCAGCACCCCGCGCGGCGCGGGAAACGGCTGGCTCAAATGCCGGTCCAGGAACACCGTGGCGATCACGCTGTCGGCCACGTGCGCATCGGAGAGGGAATACATCGAACCCACGGCCCGTGTGCTCCGGCGCCGCTGCGTCGCCGCCAGCACCGCCGCGACCAGCGTCGCCTTGCGGTGCGGGGAATACACGTCCGCGCGGAACGGATGCAGCTCCAGCAGGTCCTCCAGCGACACTGCCTCGGAATACTCGTCGTCGCGGAGCGGATCGAAACACGACACCGGCTGCCCCCCATGGATCGGTGGTCGAATTCGACACGAGACACCGTGTCGAGGCTACTGCCACATCGGATCCCGGCCCACGCGATCGGCAATGTGACACCGGCGCTGTCATGAACCTCGATCTTCGTCGCCGCCTGCGGGTGGACGTTGCGCTGCCTGCGTTGGCGGCTTCGCTTTCGGGTCGGGACCTGCCGGCGTATCGACTGGCGCCAACTGTCCAGACGAGGCGGTGCCCGCTGCTCCTAGCGGGTCGATCGCCTTGGCGCCCAGGTAGCCCGCACCGGAGATACCCATCAGGACGAGCAGCGCGGAAGGAATTTCCGGCAGCCCCTTCGCCGGGTGTGAGATCACCTCGAGCAGGAAGTAGAGGATCGTGACCAGCGTGAATGCCAGGTATTGCGTATCCATCAGGGAGCCGTGGCCGCGGTCGTTGCACAGCAGATCGCGGATCCCGGCGGCGAAGCCGATCGCGTCGACGGTCGCCGGCGGCGACTTCGCCGACACCGGAGTGATCTTGCCCGATACGGCGACGTTGGTGTCCTTTTCCGACGCTGCCGGCGTGCCCGGCTGGACCTCTTTCTCCTTCGTGTCGGTGTTGACGCTCTTTCGGAGCTCGTCGAGAGCGTTGAGCACCTGCTTGCGTGCGGTGATCGCCACCGCCAGCGGATACCCCAGCAGGAGCAGGTACTCCCAGGCGAACGACGTGCCGAGCGTCGATGGGAATGTTGCGCCCGCCTTGACCACCGGGCAGCTCCCCACAACTTTCTGGCCTTCCGGGAACGGGCAGTTGGGGCTCCGGGCCAACAGGAGCAGGAACAGCAGGCCGAACAGCAGGGCCACGAACCACAGCACGGCTTGGAACTGCGACGTTGACGCGCGGCCGTCGGCGCCGATGATCAGGCCCTTGAGCCCGGCCCGCCGGAAGTCGAGGATTTTCGTCGCCATTTCCGCCGGGTCTTGACTGCCTTCTTCGGTCGGCCGTTCCGGAGCGTCTTTCGTGGACCTGATGGCGAGGTGCAGAATCATCGCCGGCACGACAACCATGAGCAGAGCCGTCAGCGCCGCCCAGCGAGCGGTGAATCGCCAGGCGAGCTGGTGGTCGAACCACAGGAACCAGCCCGGCCACAGAACGGCCACCGTCCAGCAGATCACGACGAGGAGGCTTATCGAAAACGCGGTCCGTGCCGTCGCAATCCTGGAGCCCTTGGACATTTCGTATCCTCTCGCCACGGCGTGATCGCATCGCGGTGAATTCGGCCGGCATTGACAAGCCCGGCAACTCAGCGTCACATCCCTGTGGATATTCGGAAACGCCCGCTCGGGCGATAGCTCGGTCCGGATCGGCGAAGTTCGTGACCGGCAGGTGGTCGATCCCCGAGAAGTGACCGAGGCGTTGTGCCTCTCGCAGCGGAAGCTGAAGGCCACTGGAGCGTCAAGAAGGTCCTACCACGTCGGCCGGCGCCGGCAGCTTGGTCAGGCGGGCGTTCCAGGCGGAGACGATCGAGTCCAGCAGGGTGTGCCTGGGATGCCACTGCAATTCGGCCCGGATGCGGTCGATCGCGGCGACGACCTCCGGCGGGTCGCCGAGCCGTGGCGGTCCGGCCTGGACCGGCACCACTGCGCCGGCGACCGACGCGACCGCACGGACGACATCCAGGACGGAGTGACCGCGGCCGGCGCCGGCGTTGTAGACCTCGGCGCAGCGTCTGCCGAGGAGACGGTGCGCGGCGAGCCGGTGCGCCTCGGCGAGGTCGGCGACGTGGACGTAGTCGCGGACGCCGGTGCCGTCCGCGGTCGGCAGCGCAGTCCCGGCGAGCATGAGCGGCACGCCCGTTTCCAGGGCGTTGAAGGTGAGGGGCAGGAGGTTTGTCGCGCCGCGGTCGCCGAGGTGTGCCGCGCCGGCACCGATGGCGTTGAAGTAGCGCAGCGCGATCCAGGAGATGTCGTGCGCCCGGCCGGCGGCGGCGATGAGCTGTTCCGCGACGAGTTTCGTCTGCCCGTACGGGTTGAGCGGCCGCAGCGGTGCGGTCTCAGCGACGGTTGCCGCGTCGGTCATGCCGTAGACGGCAGCGGACGAGGAGAACACCAACCGGGACACCCGCGTGTCGACCATCGCGGCGAGCAGCGCACCCACGACGCCGACGTTCTGCTGGTAGTACCAAATGGGGCGACGCACCGATTCCGGGGCGGACTTGCTGCCGGCCAGGTGCATGACCCCGGTGACGCGATGCCGGTCCAGCGTGGCGCGGAGCATGACGGGGTCGCCGGCATCGGCGACGACCAGGGGCACGTCGGCGGGCAGCCGGGCAGGGTCACCTGTGGACAGGTCATCGAGCGCGACGACGCGTTCACCGGCCGCGAGCAGGTCTGCGACCACGTGTGCGCCGATGTATCCGGCGGCGCCGGTGACCAGCCAGGTCATCGCGGCGCTGCCTGGTGCTCGCCGACGGTGCCGAGCCGCAGTCCCCGGTCGCGGGCCCAGTCGATCAGCCGGGGGAGTGCGGTGAGGGTCCGCTGCCATGAACCTGCGGCCGAGGTGCAGTCGGAGTCGTGCAGCAGGATCGTGCCGCCGCCGACAAGGGTGCTCGTCACGGTCCGCACGATCGAGGTGGGGGTGGCGCCGGCCTCCCAGTCGCGACCCCATGCCGTCCACAGCTTCGGCTGCAGGTCCAGGCGGCGGCAGGCGATGAGCGCGCCGGTGGTGAGCACGCCGTACGGGGGGCGGAACCAGCGCGGCCGGTCGCCGCCGAGCGAGGCGACGCGGTCGCGGGCCCTGGCGATGTCGTCGTAGGTTGCCCGCGGTGCGCGCCACAGCAGGCAGCGGTGCGCCCAGCCGTGCACCGCGAGTTCGTGCCCGGCGGCCAGGACCTCCCGGCCCAGTCCCGGGTCGCGGTCGAGCATCGAGCCGAGCACGAAGAACGTCGCCCGGATGTCGTGTTCGGCGAGGACCCGCAGGAAATGCGGGGTGGAGGTGCGGTCGGGTCCGTCGTCGAAGGTGAGCGCGACCCGGTCGCGCGGTCCGGTCCCGGCGAGTGCCGGCAGCAGCGCCCGCCGGCCCGGCGTGAACGCGGTGACCGCGGGCGCGGCGTGGATCGCCGCCGCGGCGAGCAGACCGGCGGCGAGCGGGCGCATCATGCCGCGGCCAGGTGAGCGGCGGCGAGCACGGCCTCGGGCAGCGCGGCGGCCGGGTTGAAGCCGCGCGGCCGGTCGAACGCCGCCCGCAAGCCGGCGTCGAGGTCGCCGCGGTGCCGGATCCATGGGACCCAGCCGATCCGGTCGAGGGCCTCGGCGTTCGTGGCGCCGTGACCCGGCAGGCACCGGTACGTGACGACCGGTACCCCGGCGGCGAGCGCTTCCAGGGACGATAGGCCACCGGCGTTCTGCACCACGACCTGGCAGGCGCGCACGAGGGTGGCCATGTCGTCGACCCAGCCGAGCGCGATCGTGCGTCCGGACCGGTTGAGCCGCCGGCGCAGGGTGTCGTTGCGGCCGCAGGCGACGACCGGCACGGCGAGCCCGGTCGCGGCGATCTCCTCGGCGGCGCGCTCGACGGAGCCGACGCCCCATGCCCCGGCGACGACGAGCGCGAGCGGCGCCGCCGGCAGGCCCCAGCGGCGCCTGGCGGCCGACAGGGTGTCTGCCGGGACGAGGCCGGTGAATGCCGGCGCGACGGCGGGTGCGACGACCCGCACGTCGGTCGCGCCGAGCTCCTTGGCCTGCCGGGCGGCGTCGTCGTGCAGGGCGAGGTGGACGTCGACGCCGTCGGCGATCCACAGTGGATGGACGGACAGGTCGGTGAGGTAGGTGATGACCGGCGCGGCGAGGCGCCCCTGCCGGCGGAGCCGTCCGAGGACCTGGCCGGCGAGGGGGTAGGTCGACACGACCGCCGCGGCGCCGGAGCCGATCGCCTCGAGGGTCATGTCGTCGGCGGAGGCGGTCAGGGCGGTGGTGGTGCCCGCCAGGCGGTGCGAGCCGGCCAGCGCCAGCAGCCACCCCCAGGTCCGCGGGACGGTGGTGAGCTGCCGCCGGTACAGGCCGCGCAGCAGCACTCCGGCCCGCCGGGGGACGAGGTCGACGAGGTCGTGCCGGTCGACCCGGTGGCCGTCGTTGCTCAGGCGCCGGGCCAGTTCGGCCGCGGCGCCGTCGTGCCCGGCGCCGAAGCTGGCGGAGATGATGACGATGCGCCGCCGTCCGTGCGGCGCTGGCTGGTGTTCCATTCCGGGCTCCCCTCGGGCCGGTGCGACCGGCCTGCGTCACGCTGAGGGGATGCTTGCCGTCCGGTGCTGAAAGATCGCTGAACCCGCAGCACCTGGGCCAGGGCCACGGTGACCGCCGTTGCCAGCAGCCAGCCGGCGAGCACGTCGGTGGGCCAGTGCGCCAGCAGCGCGACCCGGCTGACCCCGACGAGCACGGCCCAGCCGCCGACGACGGCGACCAGGACCCGCCGGGACCACCGGCCGGTCAGCGCGGCGCAGCCGAGGACGATGAGGACACCGGCGGCGACCGCGGACGATGTGGTGTGCCCGGACGGGAAGGCCCAGCCGGAGGTCGGGGTGAGCCGGTCGACCGGCCTGGGCCGGTGGACCAGCGCCAGCAGCGCGAGCCGGATGGCGGTCGCGGTCACCGCCGTGCTGAGCAGGAAGAGCAGGCCGATGCGCCGTCGCCGTACCAGCAGCGCCGCGGCCAGCAGCACCGCGGCGGGAAGCAGCACCCGGCTGTCCGCGCTGTGCGTCACCACCGACATCGCCGACCGCCAGCCGTCGTGGTGCAGCGCGAACCTGCGGGCGGCGGCACTGACCGCGGTGTCGAAGCGGATCAGCGGCCCCCACCGGGCCGCGACAAGCACGGTGAGGACGCCCAGCGCGACGGCGCAGAGCACGGGAACCCGTCGCATCAGCCGCCGTCCGGGTCCATGCGGTACCCGGCACCGCGGACCGTCCGGATCGCGGACCGCCCGTACGGATGGTCGATCTTCTTGCGGATGTAGCCCACGTAGACCTCGATGATGTTCGGGTCGCCGTCGAAGCTGGCGTCCCAGACGTTCTCGATGATGGCGGTCTTGGTGACCACGTCGCCGGCGTGCCGCATGAGGAACTCCAGCAGCGCGAACTCCCGCGGCGTCACCGCGATCTCGTCGTCGCCGCGGGTGATGCGCCGCCGCGCCGGGTCCAGGCGCAGGTCGCCGGCGCTGAGCACGACCGGGCGTTGCGGCGCACCCCGGCGGATCAGCGCCCGCAGGTGGGCGACCAGCACCACGAACGAGAACGGTTTGGTGAGGTAGTCGTCGGCGCCGAGGTCCAGCCCGTCGGCCTCGTCGTAGTCGCCGTCCTTCGCGGTCAGCATCAGCACCGGCGTCCACACGTCGCGCTGCCGCAGCTGCCGGCACACCTCGTAGCCGCTGAGCCCGGGCAGCATGATGTCCAGCACGATCGCGTCGTAGGCGCCGTTGGGCGACTCGGTCGCCGCCCACAGTCCGTCGACGCCGTTGAACATCAGGTCGGTGGTGAACCCCTCGGTGCGCAGCCCGTCCCGGATCGTCTCGGCCAGCCCGACCTCGTCCTCGACCAGCAGCAGCCGCATCCGGTCCTCCTACGGGTAGGCGCGGGCGTTGACGGGCGCCGGTGTCGTGGGCCGTTCGGCGGGTGCGTCGACCCGGCTGCGGGTCAGGTACCCGACCAGGGCGACCGAAGCGAGGAGGAACACCACGCTCGGCCCGACCGTACCCAGTCCCAGGCCGCCGTCGTCGCGGGATTGCGACAACCAGTCACCCAGCGACGCGCCGAGCGGGCGGGTCAGCACGTAGGCGGCCCAGAACGCGAGCACCGCGCCCAGCACCCGCAGCCGGAACCCGAGCGCGATGAGGGCGATCGCGGCGGCGAAGATGCCGGCGGACGGCAGGTAGCCGACGTTGATGCGCTCGGCGAGCAGGTCCCCGGCGGCGGTGCCGAGCGCGAAGGTGAACAGGATCGCCGCCCAGTAGTAGGACTCCCGCCGGGGCGTGGTGATGGTGTGGATCGACAGCGTGTGCTCGCTGCGGTGCCACAGGACGAACGTGGCGGCGAGCGCGGCCGCGAAGACGGCGATGGTGACCTCGAGCGGGACACCGAAGTTGTCGACGAGGTTGTCGGTGATGAGCGTGCCGACCACGCTGATCAGGATGACGACCAGCCAGTACCGCCACGGCACGTACCGTTGCGACCGGAACTGCAGCACCAGCGCGCCGGCGGTGAGGACGCCCATCACGACCGTCGTCCAGGTGAGCCCGAGCCCCAGGTTCATGTTGAGCAGATCGGCGGCGGTCTCGCCCACCGTCGTGGCCAGGACCTTGATGATCCAGAAGTAGACGGTGACTTCGGGCACCTTGTTCGCCATACGGCGGGCGATCGTCATTTCCGCAGCCTCACATGTTGGACCTGAACGGTCGCTGAAAGTGCCGGCACCCGCGGGGGTGATCAGCAGGAACGCGCACGCCGAGACGTAGGCGAGGGCCAGCCGGCCGTGCGCGGCGTCCGGCATCGGCACCCAGCGGGCGGTGAACAGGCCGAGGCAGGCGGTCGCGGTCCACCACGGCCACTCGGCGCGGGAGCCCAGGACGTCCCAGAGCGCCGCCCCGACCACGACGCCGGCGACGTAGTACTTGTTGGTGCCGGGATCCAGCACCACCCGGGCACCGACGGCGAGCAGCACCATGGCCGCCCACCGGCCGCGGCGCCACGCCAGCAGCGCCAGGACGGTGCCGAGCACCGCCTGCGCGGGCCGGTCCCACGGCGGGGTCCGGGCGTCGTGGACGCCGAGCACGCGCAGCGCCGACAGTTCGGTGTTGGGGATGGTGAAGTGCAGGGCGTTGCTGGTGGCCGGATCGGCGAGGAAGAACGGCAGCCACGCCGCGGCAATGACGGCCGTCATGGTCGTGGCCGCGGACAACGCCTTCCGCCGCCCGTCGAGCAGGAGCAGCAGGCACCCGAACGGCAGCGCCCACGGCTTGGCGTCGACGGCCAGGCCGAGCAGCGCACCGGTGAGCACCGGCCGGCCGACGGCCGTGGCCCGCAGCGCCAGGACCGCGAACAGCAGCGCCAGCACGTCGTCGACGTGGGTGACGCCGACCGCCAGGAACAGCCAGACGGGGACGAAGCACACGGCCGCGGCGGCGACCCGCCGGTCGAGCCGCCCGTCGTGCAGCAGGTCGGGACGGGCCGCTGCGCCGACCTGGCGGACCTGCCACAGCACGACCAGTCCGGCGGCCGCGCCCAGCACCTGCCAGATGGCCAGGCCACCGGCCGCGCCGGCCGGCATCGCGGCCATCGCGGCGAGCAGCGCGACCGGCCCGATCTGCAGGACCGGCGCGGCCGCGTAGGTGTGCAGCCCGCCGCGGATCGCGTCGTCGGTGTCGGCCAGGGCCTGTGCGCCCTGCACGAAGAAGTGCCATGAACCGCCGCCGTTCCAAGCCATGATCACGAACCAGGCCAGGGCCCAGGCGGTCAGCGCCACCGCCGCCGTGCGCTCGCGGCGCGTCATGCTCACCATGGCCGGACCGTAGGCAGGGAAGCCTGAAACCCGACTGAAGATTACTCCTACAGAATGTAGGTGCCACAGCGTTCACCGTATTCTCAGGTTCGGCTGCCTCCCTTCAGCGCCGGCTGTGCCGGTCGCACCGGCTGCTTCCGCAGCTGGTGCACGCTCCGGGACGGACCGAGCTCAGGGCAGCCAGATCAGTGCGACGCGGATGAAGTCGGCGAGCGCGGCGCCGCCGGTCACGGCGGAGCCCAGCACGACCACGGCGGCCAGGGTCATCGCCGCCCATGGCCGCCCGCCGCGCGGCAGGGCCAGCGCGCCCACCCGGCGCACCACGTTGGAGCCGCCGGCGCCGAGCGTGCCTGCAGGGCGCGGCCCACCGGCGACGGCGACCTTGGCGATCGCCCGGGCGACCAGGTCGCGGTCGCCGACCGCGGTGGCGGCGTCCTCGTCGGCGCTGCGCTCGACCAGCAGGACGACCGCGTCCGCGACGGGGCGCAGCAGCGGGTTGACCGCGGCTGCCGCGGCGGCGAGCGTGACCGTGCGGTGGTGGCGGCGCAGCAGGTGGGCGCGTTCGTGTGCGGCGACGGCCGCCCATTCGGGCCCGTCGAGCAGGCGCAGCAGGCCCGAGGTGACCAGGACGTGCCCGGCGCGGTCCGGCTTCGCCGCGGGCACCGCGACCGCGTGCGGCTCGGCCCAGTCGGCGACGAGCAGGCCGTCGTGCGGCGCGCCCGCCGCGTGCAGGGCCGCTGCGGTGGCCCGCTGCCGGCGCAGGTGGGCCAGTCCGCGCCACGCCCCGGCGGCGAGCAGCAGTCCGGCGACGACCGCGACGATGCCGGGGACCGGTTCCGGCAGTGGATACCCGGCGGTGCGCTCGCGGACCTCCGCGGCGGGCAGGTCGTCCAGGGCGGTCAGGGCGAGCAGCGCCAGGCAGCCGGCTCCCGCCGCGGCGGTGAGCGCGGCGCAGGCGGCGAACATGCGCGCCGCCGGCTCCGGCCGTGCGCCCGCCGGCAGCAGCTTGAGTGTCAGCGTGAGGAGCACGGGCAGCAGGAGCGGAAGGTACACCAGGACGCTCACGGCGATCGGTCCAGCAGTGCGCGGAGCGTGGCCAGGTCGGACTCGGCGAGGTCATCGGTGAAGCGGCGCAGCACCGTCTGCCGGTCGCTGGGGCCGTCCAGGACCGCCCGCATCTGCCGGGCCGCGGTGGTGGCCGCGTCCTGGACGGGCCAGTACACGTGGCTGCGCCCCTCCGGGCGCCGCTGCACCAGGCCCTTCTCGACGAGGCGGATCAGGATCGTCTGCACCGTGTTGTACGCCAGGTCCGGGTCGACGGCCGCTTTCACCTGTGAAGGGGAGAGCGGGCCGTCGGCCGCCCACAGCGCGGTCATCGTCTGCGTCTCCAGGGAGCCTGCCGCCCGCCGTCCTGTCACGTCAGCCACGTCCTCACGATAACCGTCCGTCCTCCGTGCCCCGGTTTGACACGCTCCTACAATCTGTAGGAGATTGGCTGGGTCAGGCACGAGGCCGGGGACGGTCCCGGGGCGCACCGGTGAGCCGGCGGTCGGGCGCCGTTCAACGGATTCTCAGGTTCGGGTCCTTACCTTGGCCACGCATGGAGGTGGCCAAGGTGAACTACCAACTGTTCCAGCTGATCAACGACCGGGCCGGCCGGGTCGACGGCCTCGACGACGTCATGGAGTTCGCCGCCGACCGGCTGATCTACGGCGTGTTCGCCGGGTTCGCCGCCATCGTCGTGTGGGCGCTGTTGCGCCGACGGCTCGAGGCGGTCGCGAAGGTCTTCGCGGCGCTGCTCCTGGCGTTCGCCGGTGCGCAGCTGCTCAGCCACCTCAACGGGCAGCCGCGGCCCTTCCAGACGCACCGGGTGCACCAGCTGATCGCGCACGCCCCCGGCGTCTCGCTGCCCAGCGACCACGCCACCGCGGCGTTCGGGATCGCGCTGGCGGTCGGGGTGTTCCTGCACCGCGGCTGGGGCATGGTCCTGCTGGTTGCCGCGGCGGCGCTCGGCCTGGCCCGGATCTGGGTCGGGGTGCATTACCCCGGTGACATCGCCGCCGCCCTGCTCGTCGCGGTCGCCGCAGTCGCGGTCGTCGCCCACACGCCATTCGCTACCTTCGTGAGGAAGTCGACGTGAAGTTCCTGGACCCCGAATGGCTCATCTCCACCTTCGGGATGCTGGGCATCCTGGTGGTCGTCTTCGCCGAGTCGGGTCTGCTGATCGGGTTCTTCCTGCCGGGCGACTCACTGCTGTTCACCACCGGGCTGCTCGTCGCCGACGGCAGGTACCTGCACCAGCCACTGTGGCTGGTGTGCCTGCTGGTGTCGGTCGCGGCGGTCGCCGGCGACCAGTTCGGCTACCTGTTCGGCCGCCGCGTCGGCCCGGCGCTGTTCCGGCGGCCGAACTCGCGGCTGTTCAAGCAGGAGAACCTCACCAAGGCGCAGGAGTTCTTCGCCAAGTACGGTGCCCGCTCGATCGTCCTGGCCCGCTTCGTGCCGATCGTGCGCACCTTCACGCCGATCGTCGCCGGCGCCAGCGGCATGCACTACCGCACGTTCGTGCTGTACAACGTCATCGGCGGCACGCTGTGGGGCACCGGCGTCACGGTCCTGGGCTACTTCCTCGGCCAGGTCGCGTTCGTGAAGTCCAACATCGAGCTCATCCTCATCGGCATCGTCGTGCTGTCGGTCGTGCCGATCGCCGTCGAGCTGCTGCGCGCCCGGTCCCGGTCCCGGCGGAGCTGAGCCGGTCGTCACAGGCCCTGGGTGTCGGCGAGGACGCGGCGCGCCACGTAGACGACATTGACGGCGTAGCGGTCGGCGCCGGGCACCAGGCGCGCCGCGGAGTCGACGCCACGGGCGAGCCGGTCCAGGCCGCGCCGCTCATACCAGCCCTGGGTCAGCATGGAGAAGCCGCGCCGCGCCACGATCTCGAAGGCGTGCCGCCGCAGCAGTCCGGCGACGTCGTCGTGCGACAGCTCGGCGAACCAGCGGTGCCCCCGGTGCCGGTGCGCCCGAAGGTGCCGCAGCGAGCGCGCGTTGCCGTGGTTCTCGATCACCAGCAGTCCGGCGTCGGCGTCCGGCAGCACCCGGGCCGCGAACGCGAGTGCCCGGTCACGGACGGTGTCGTCGACGTTGAGCAGCAACCGGAACATGGTGACCAGCGCCGGTCCCTCGGCGGTGGCGGGCCGGGGCACCGGGCCGTCGGCCGCGACCGCGTGCAGCCGGGCCGGGGTGTGCAGCTCGACCGCCTTCGCCAGCATGTCGGCCGAGGTGTCATAGCCGTGTGCCTCCCGGACTAGGCCGTCCAGGTTGCGGATGGCCCGTCCCGTGCCGCAGGCGAAGTCGTGCTGGACCGGCGGGCGGTCCGGGAAGGCGCTGCGGACCAGCTCGCGCAGGTAGACCCGCTGCCGTTCGTTGATGCTCGACGCATAACTGCCAGGTGCGTACGTGCGGTGCTCGTACTTGTCGACCGCGCCGATGTCCTGGAACACCCGCGCATAGTTCGTCCCCAAAGCCAGATCCCCGTCCGCCGTGCCGCATTGCTACACCTACAACGAGTAGGAGACCGCGCGGACGCGGCACGTCACCGCCCGGCGCCGGCGTCGCACGATCCTTGACGCTCTTCAGCACCGGTTCAGGTCCGCCCCGCTACGTTCGTGGTATGAGCAGCTGGTGGCGGCGCGGCACGGCCCGCATGTCCGGGCGGCTCGGGGTGCGGATGCGCTCCGCGCTCGCCGCCGCGGCCGTCGTCGCGCTCGCCGCCCTGGTCAGTGGGGCGACCCTGGTGGTCGCGGCCCGGCTCATCCTCACCGACAACATCGACCAGTCGACCGGTCAGCGCGCCGCGCAGGTCGCGGCGGCGCTCGCCGATGCCGACGGGACCGGCCTCACCGCCACGCTGCGCCCGTCGCCCGGCGACCGCACCGTCGTGCAGGTGGTCGACAGCACTGGCCGGGTCGTCGCCGCCACGGCCGCCGTCGCCGGGGTCGCGCCGATCTCCCCGCTGCGACCCCAGCCCGGGCAGACACAGCGCGAACAGCGCAGCCTCGACCTCGCCCACGACGAACGCTTCCGGATCGTCGCCGTCGGCGTCAGCACCGCCGACGGCCCGCGCACCGTCCTCGTCGGCCAGTCCCTCGACGAGGTCAACGACGGCACCGAGGCGATCATCGGCGCGCTCGTCCTGGGCATGCCGCTGCTCACCCTGGTCGTCGGCGCCGCCACGTTCCTGTTCGTCGGGCGGACCCTGCGCCCGGTCGACGCGATGCGCCGCCAGGCCGACACCATCACCGCCCGGAACCTGCACACCCGGCTGCCGGTGCCCGCCACCGCCGACGAGATCGCCGCGCTCGCCACCACGATGAACACCATGCTCGACCGGATCGAATCGGCCGCGGAGGCGCAGCGCCGGTTCGTCGCCGACGCCAGCCACGAGCTGCGCAGCCCGCTGTCGACCATCCACGCCGGCCTCGACCTGCTGGCCGTCGCGGACCTGCCGTCCTCCGCCGGTGCGCACGTGACCCGGATGCGCCACGAGAGCACCCGGATGGGCCGGCTCATCGCCGACCTGCTGCTCCTCGCCCGGATCGACGAGTCCGGGCCGCAACTGCGCCGCGAGGACGTCGACCTGGACGACGTCGTCTACACCGAACGCGACCGGCTCAGCGCCGGCCACCCGGACCTGAAGGTGGAGGCGCGGGTCGCCCCCGTCCGGGTCGACGGCGACCCGCACCAGCTGCAGCGGGTCCTGCGCAACCTGCTCGACAACGCTGCCCGGCACGCCCGCGGCCGCGTCACGATCAGCCTCACCGCCGCCGGCGGCACCGCCGAGCTCACCGTCGCCGACGACGGCCCCGGCATCCCCGCCGCCGAACGGGAACGCGTCTTCGACCGGTTCGTGCGCCTCGACGACGACCGCTCCCGCCAGGGCGGCGGCACCGGGCTGGGCCTGCCGATCGCCCGGGACGTGGTCATCGCGCACGGCGGCACGCTCACCGTCCACGCCGCGCCGGACGGCGGCGCGCTGCTGCGCATCCGGCTTCCCATGGCGCCGGACGACGGATCCTCGCGGGAGTCCTCGCGGGAGTCCTCGCGGGAGTCCTCGCGGGAGTCCTCGCGGGAGTCCTCGCGGGAGTCCTCGCGGGAGGACGACGGCGGGGCGGCCATCCGCAGGACGCGTCCTCATGAAGCCGGACGGACGAGACCGGCGTCGTAGGCCGCGATGACCAGTTGCGCCCGGTCCCGGGCGCCGAGCTTCATCAGCAGCCGCCCGACGTGCGTCTTCACCGTGGACAGACTGACGTGCAGACGCGCGGCGACCTCCTGATTGGACAGGCCGAGCCCGACCATGGTCAGGACCTCGCGCTCCCGGTCGGTCGTGTCGGCCAGCGCCCCGGTTGGCGACACCCTGGTGCCCGGCCGGCGAACGAACTCCTCGATGAGCCGGCGGGTGACGCCCGGCGCGAGCAGCGCCTCGCCCGCGGCGACGACCCGGATCGCGGCCAGCAGGTCGGCGGGCCTGGTGTCCTTGAGCAGAAAGCCGCTCGCGCCCGCGTGCAGGGCGGCGAACACGAACTCGTCGGCGTCGAACGTCGTCAGGATGAGCACCCGCACGCCGGCCGTCGCCGGGTCGGCGCAGATCCGCCGGGTGGCCTCGATGCCGTCCAGGTCCGGCATGCGGATGTCCATGAGCACCACGTCGGGCCGCTCCCGCCCGGCGAGCGCGACGGCCTCCGCGCCGGTGGCCGCCTCACCCACCGCGACAAGGTCGGCGGCGGTGTCGACGAGGATCCGGAAGCTGCCACGGACCAGTGTCTGGTCGTCGGCGACCAGAACCCGGATCATCGCGCCGTCCCCGAGCCGACCGGGAACGTGGCCCGGACCCTGAAGCCGCGCTCCGCCGCCGGACCGATGGTCAGTGTCCCCCCATACATGGCCACGCGCTCCCGCATGCCGCTGATGCCGTGCCCACCCGACGGTGTCGCGCTGCCGGGATCGGTGGCGACGCGGCCTGGACCGTCGTCGTCGACTTCGACGGTGAGCGTGTCGGGCTGGAAGCTGACCATCACCCGGCAACGGTCCGTGGCGGCGTGGCGCATCACGTTGGTGACCGCCTCCTGGACGATGCGGTACGCGACGAGGTCCAGCCCGGTGGGCAGCTCCCGCCGGGTGCCGTCCATCCGCAGGTCGACGACGAGTCCGGCGTCGGCGGTGCGGCGCACGAGGTCGTCGAGATCGTCGAGGCCCGGGCCGGCCGGCCGTGAGACACCTGCCGGTGGTGCGGGACCTGCCGGTGGTGCCGGACCTGCCGGTGGCGCGAGACTTGCCCGTGGTGCGGGATCTGCCGGCGGCGCGGGACTGTCCTCCGCAACGGCGCCGTCGCGGAGGACGCCGAGCATCGAGCGCATCTCGCGCAGGGCGTCGCGGCTGGTCTCCTCAATTGACAGCAGCGCGCGCCGGGCCTCGTCAGGCCGCTCGGCCGCGACGTGGTTGGCGACGCCGGCCTGCACGGCGATCACGCTCATCGTGTGCGCGACGACGTCGTGCAGCTCGCGGGCGATCCGCAGCCGTTCCTCGGTCATCGCGCGGCGGGCCTCAGCGAGCCGGGTCTGTGCCTGCTGCTCCTCCCGCTCGCGCACGCTGGCGGTGTGCAGGCGGTGCTGTCGCACCGCATGGCCCGTCGTCCAGGCAGCCGTGAGCAGCAGGGCGGTCTCGGTGAGCATCGCGACCCGGTTGGGACCGGGCCTGGCCCAGGGGACGCCGAGGGCGCCGGTGACCCCGAGCACCGCCGCGGCCACGGCGCCCGCGAGGAGCCACCCGGCTTCCCTGCGCGGAAACCGTTGCGGCACCACGTATACGACGAAGGCGACCCCGACCCACGGCGCGGGAAACGAACCGGAACTGGTGGCGAGCACCGCGACGACCAGGGTGAGGATGAGCGCCGTCCGTGTCCTGGTCCGCCGCAGGACACCGCCGAGCGTGGCGGCGGCGAGGACCGCCGCGTCGACCCACCCGGAGCCGTGCGGGACGGCGGTCTGCCACGCCAGGACCGTCGCCGCCGAGGCCAGTGCCGCGGCGGCGACCCCGTCGACCACGGTCCGTTGCGCCGGCCCGAGCGGGCCGGGCAACGGTGGCCAGGGTGGCCGGGGCGACTGCATGGACGAACCGTAGCCGCCGGTTCGCAACGCCGCGTCAGACCACAGCACGACGTCGGGGGTGTACCTGAGTCTGACGTGGCGTCCGAGGACTGTTCCCGGGCATGACGACACAGGAGCTGGCCGGGAACAGGATCGTCTGCACCGCAAGCGATCCGTGGAGGACGATGATGAGCACCGTCGTAGAGGCCAGGGGCCTGGGCAAACGGTATCGGGACAGGTGGGCGCTCCAGGAGTGCACCCTGTCGATTCCCGCCGGGCGCGTGGTCGGGCTCGTCGGCCCCAACGGGGCCGGCAAGAGCACGCTGCTGCAACTGGCGGTCGGTCTGCTGGCGCCGACCGCCGGCACCGTCGAGGTGCTCGGCCGGCGCCCCGGCGCCGACCGCCGGCACCTGGCGAGGGTCGGCTTCGTCGCGCAGGACGCACCGGTCTATCCGACCCTGACGGTCGCGGAGCACCTGAGGCTCGGCGCGCGGCTCAATCCCGGCTGGGACGCCGGCTACGCCGAGCGGCGGGTCGAGCGCCTGTGCCTGGACCCGGGCCTGCGCGCCGGGCGGCTGTCCGGGGGGCAGCGCGCCCAGCTCGCGCTCACCCTCGCGGTCGGCAAGCGACCGGACCTGCTGGTCCTCGACGAGCCGGCGGCCAGCCTCGACCCCCTTGCCCGGCACGACTTCCTGCGCGACCTGGCCGAGTCGGTCGCCGACCGGGACATGAGTGTGGTGCTGTCCTCGCACGTGGTCTCGGACCTGGCGCGCAGCTGCGACTACCTCATCGTGTTGAGCACCGCCCGGGTCCAGGTGGCCGGGCCGGTCGCGGCGCTGCTGGCCGGGCAGCCGGCGCTGAGCCTGGAGGACCTCGTCCTCACCCACCTGAGCCGGGGCCGGCACGACGACACGGAGGCCGCACGATGACCTGGTTGACCTGGCGCCAGACCCGGGCGCAGCTGTGGGCGGCGGCAGGGCTGCTCGCCGCGCTCGCCGCCGTGCTCCTGCTCACCGGCGCCCGCCTCAGCGACCTGTACACCTCCAGCGGCCTCGGCACGTGCGTCGCCGCCGGTGACTGCGGCCGGGCGCAGGCCGCGTTCGCCGCCGGGATCCAGGCCGACGACGTGCGACCGTTCCTGTACTTCGCCGGCATCGCGCTGGCATACGTCGTGCCGGCCGTGATCGGCATGTTCTGGGGCGCGCCGCTGGTCGCCAGGGAGCTGGAGGCCGGAACGCTGCGGCTGGCCTGGACACAGAGCGTCACCCGCCTCCGTTGGCTGCTGGTGCGGCTCGGGCTGACCGGCCTGGCCGCGGCGCTGACCGCGGGGCTGCTGAGCCTCGCGGTGACCTGGTGGGCGGGGCCGCTCGACCGGGCCGGCGGCCTGCCGGACCACGACCAGGGGCTGGCGCTGCCGAACCGGTTCGCGCCGCTGGTGTTCGGCGCACGTGACGTCGTGCCCCTCGGCCATGCGCTGTTCGCGTTCGCCCTGGGCGCCGGCGTGGGGCTGCTGGTGCGGCGCACCGTGCCGGCGATGGCGGTGACCGTCGCGGTGCTGGCCGCGACGCAGTTGCTCGTGCCGGCGGTGGTCCGCGAGCACTACCGTCCCGCGCTGTCGACCACGACGCCGCTCACGGTGACCGAGAAGCCGCACCAGGTGGTGGTCGATGACCAGGGTATGGCCGTGTCGATGCCGGTCGACATCCCCGGCGCGTGGATCACGTCCGTGCGGACGGTGGACGCGGCGGGCCACCCGTTCTCCGGACCGGCGCCGGAGGCGTGCACGTCGCCGGCGTTCCCACCGGCGGAGTGCGACGCCGCCATCGACCGGCTGCGGCTCGGCCAGCTCGTGACATATCAGCCGGCCGGTCGGTACTGGGCGTTCCAGTGGACGGAAACAGCGGCCTACCTCCTGCTGGCTCTCGGTCTGGCGGGGTTCTGCGCGGTGCGGATCCGCCGGTTGCGGCTGTCGTGACCCACTGCCGGCGCCGCGGTGGCGTCACCGACCCGCCGCCGGGCCGGCAGCGTCCGGTCTGCCACCGGATCGGGCCTACCGCAGCGAGATCGGGCTTCTGTCGGCTGACGCGCCGAGCGGTGGCAGGTCGTAGAGGTCCTGGATGGTCCGCAGCATCGTGTAGTGATCGACGCGTTCGGTGCGGTCGCCGGGGGTGACGCCGGCCCCGAGCAGGACGGTCGGGATGTGGTTGTCGTCGGTTCTGTTGTCCTCGTCGAAGGTCAGCAACAGCAGGCTGTTGTGCCGCTCTGCCCAGGTGATGTAGTTGCCGAGGGTGCGTTCCAGCCAGCTGTCCGCCTCGTTTTTGGGGCAGTCGTGCATGTCGTGGCACAGGCCGGGGATGACGAAGGACACCGTCGGCAGCTTGCGGTAGTCGGCCGGGAAGTCCCGAAGCGACCGGTTGCTGGCCGCGGGCACGTCGTCGAAGTTGACCCAGGGGTTGTGCCGGCGCACGTATTGCCGGTCGGCGCAGCCCGTCCAGCCGGTCGAGGGCAGGTCCTCGGAGTATCCGGCGAAGCTGTGCCCGGCGTCGATCAACTGCCGGCCGAGGTTCGGTGTGCCGGTGAACGTGTGCCCGCAGTGGTTGTCGACGACGCCTTGCGTGGAGCCGGAGAACAGGGCCAGGTAGTTCGGCTGGCTGGGGTGGGTCTCGCCGTAGGCATTGGTGAAGTTGGCGCCGCGCTCGGCGAGCGAGCTGATGTACGGGGTCCTGCGGTGGCCGATGACGGCGTCGTACCGCTTGTTCTCCATGACGACGACCACGACGTGGTCAGGACGGGCGGGTGTTGCGCCGGCGCGGATCGCGCCCACGCTGAGCAGCGTGAAGGCGGCGGCGGTCAGCACCATGATCGGGGCACGTCTCATACCGACAGCTTGTAGGAGTGAATACGGCATATCGGACTTGAATGCAGAAAATCACCGCTTGGAGGAGTACCGGGCCGAGCGCCGGCAGGATGCCACCGTCGCGGCCGGTCATGACGGTCAACGGGAGACCGCCATGACCGGCAACAGATCCTGGATGGAGCGCCAGGGGCGGCGTGCCCACCGCCCGGGGTGCGGGCTACCGGCCCGCGTGCGTGTTCTGGGTGAAGGTGGTGAGGTCGGCGCTGACGTCGTACATGACGTTGACGCCGTCTTTGGTGCCGAGGACGTCGTAGGAGCCGTCGGGGTCCTTGCGGACGCTGGTGACGGTGACTGTGGAGTCTTTGGCCTTCATCGCGGCGGTCACCTTCGTCAGTTCGTCACCGGTCACCGCGGTGTCCGCCGAACCACCCTTGGCGGCGCCGCCGGAGCCCGCGGCCGCACTGGACGAGGCGCTGGGCGACGGTGCGGTGGTCTCGGCATTGGCCAATGCGGCGGCACCGAACACGAACACGCCGGCCGTCACCACACCCGCCGCGGCCAGGCCGACCCGCTTGATGGCCTTCATGGAGTTCATCGACACGTCGTACGCTCCCTGCGATCGCGAGCGCCGGCTTGCTGCCTGCGCTGTCGTGATCTCGAGATTCAGCGGCTCACCTGGGCAACTGATGCCAGGAACCTGTCATGCGCCTGGCAGGCACGATTCTTAGCCGGCCGGTATGGCAGCTCTTAGCGAATCCTTATGCCCGGCCACCCGGGGCGCGACATTCAGTGGGCTTTCAGCATCGTCTCCTTACGGTGCGCGGTATGAAGACGGCAGGCAGGTTCACCGCTGGGGCGATCGTCGCGGCACTGGTGCTGTCCGGTTGCGGCCAGGGCGGCGGCACTCCGGACGCCGGCGGCGCCGGCGACATCCCGGACAACCAGGCGTTCGTCGAGTACCGCCCGGCGAACAACCGCTACGCCATCAAGGTGCCGGAAGGCTGGGCGCGCACGGAGTCCGCCGACGCGGCCACGTTCACCGACAAGCTCAACACGGTCACCGTCGTGCTCGGTTCCCGCGCCACCGCACCGGACGCTGCCGCCGGCACCGCGGACCTGGACGCGCTGCGCGGCACGACCGCCGGCTTCTCGCCGGGCAAGGTGTCCGTCGTCGACCGCAACGCGGGCAAGGCGCTGCTGGTCACGTACCGGGCCGACGCACCCGCCGACCCGGTCACCGGCAAGGTGGTCAACGACGACGTCGAGCGGTACCAGTTCTGGCAGTCCTCGTCGCTGCTCACCGTCACGCTCGCCGGGCCGCACGGCGCGGACAACGTCGACCCGTGGCGCACCGTCACCGACTCCGTGCGGTGGCTGGCGTGACCGCGCCGGCCGTGCGAGCCGAGCGGTTGTTCCGGTTCTTCCACAGCGGCGACGAGGAGGTCCTCGCGCTGCGCGGGGTGTCCGTGGCGGTGGCGGCGGGGGAGTGGCTCGCGGTGACCGGCCCGTCGGGGTCGGGCAAGTCGACGCTGCTGGCCTGCCTCGCCGGACTGGACGAGCCCGACGGCGGCAGCGTGTGGATCGCCGGTCGGCGGATCACCCGCCGCCCGGACACCGCCCGCGCCGTGCTGCGCGCCCGGCACATCGGCATCCTGTTCCAGTCCGGCAACCTCCTGGAGCACCTGACGGTCGCGCAGAACATCCGCTTCGCCCGCCGGCTGGCCCGGCAGCCCCGCGACACCGGCAGTCTCCAGGAACGCCTGAGCGCGGTCGGGCTCGAGGACCGTGGGGGCGCGCTGCCCGGTGAGCTGTCGGGCGGCCAGATCGCCCGGGCCGGCCTCGCCGTCGCGATGGCCAACGACCCGGCGGTGCTCATCGCCGACGAGCCCACCGGCGAGCTCGACGAGCTCACCGAACGCGCGATCCTCGGCCTGCTCGCCGCCCGGGCCGCCGACGGTACCGCCGTGCTCGTGGCCAGTCACAGCCCTGCCGTCACCCGTGCCGCCGACCGGGTGATCGAACTGCGGGACGGCCGGATCGTCGGGGGCGGTGAACGCTGACATGGGCCACGACGCGACGGTTTTCGTGGGCACCCACCTCAGGCGGGTCTTCGGTCCGGTCACCGCCGTGCGGGACGTGAGCTGCCTGGTGACCGCCGCGGACCGCATCGCGGTCACCGGCGCATCCGGCTCCGGCAAGTCGACGCTGTTGCAGCTCATCGCCGGCATCGACGACCCGAGCGGCGGCCACGCCGCCTGGCCCGCGATCGACGGCCACCCACGACGCCGTCCGGGCCGCATCGGGATCGTGTTTCAGAGCCCGGCGCTGCTGCCCACCCTCGACGTCCACGAGAACGTGGCCCTGCCCGTCCTGCTCGCCGGGCAGACCGCCGACACGGCACGGCAGGCCGCGTCCGAGGCGTTGCGGTTGCTGCACCTGGACAATCTCGCCGACCGGCTGCCGCACCAGCTGTCCGGTGGGCAGGCGCAACGTGTCGCCGTCGCCCGCGCCGTCGCCACGAACCCCGACCTCGTCGTCGCCGACGAACCGACGGCCGCACTGGACACCGCGACCGCCGCACACCTGCTCGACATCCTGCTGTCCACCGTCGACCGGCTCGGCGCCGCGCTGGTGCTGGCCACCCACGACAACGTGACCGCCGGCCGCCTGCACACCCGATGGCCCATGGCGGACGGCGTGATCTCCACCCGGACCCTCGCAGATACGGACCCGCCATGCTGATCTGGCTCACCGGCCTGCTCCGCCGGCGCACCGGCAGCATCCTCGGAACCGCCGCCGGGATCGCCGCCGCCGTCGCGCTGCTGGCCACCGTCGGCTCGTTCCTGGCCACGGCCCGGGCCTCGATGACGGCCCGCGCCGTAGCGCCGGTCCAGGTCGACTGGCAGGTGCACCTCAGCACCGGCGCCGATCCGCGGGCCGCCCTCGCCACCACCCGCGCCGAGCCGGGTGTCGCCGTCGCGTTGCCCGTCGAGTACGCGCACGTCCCCGCACTGTCCACGCAGGACGGTGCCACGGTGAGCACGACCGGTGCCGCCGTCGTCGTCGGTCTCCCACCGGACTACCGCACGGCATTCCCCGGGCAGGTTCGCGACCTTGCCGGCGCCGGCACCGGGGTGCTGATCGCGCAGCAGACCGCGGCGAACCTGCGCGCCCGGCCCGGCAGCGTCATCACCGTCGCCCGTCCAGGGCTTCCCGCCGCGCAGGTCACCGTCGACGGCGTCGTCGACCTTCCGCACGCCGACACGATGCTCACGCTCGACCCGGCGGCGACCGCTCCACCGGACAACGTCCTGCTGCTGCCGACCGCGACGTTCACCGCGCTGTTCGACCCGCTGCGAGCGGACCGGTCCGACCTGCTGGCCGGACAGATCCACGTGCGGACCACCCGGCAGCTGCCGGCCGACCCCGGCACGGCGTACACCGACAGCACCGGCGCCGCGCATCACCTCGACGCCGCGCTCGCCGGCGCGGGGCAGAGCACCGACAACCTCGCCGCCGCCCTGGACGCCGCCCGGTCCGACGCCGCCTACGCCGCCGCCCTGTTCCTGTTCCTGGCCACCCCCGGCGCGGCGCTCGCCGGCCTGCTCACCGCGGCCATCGTCGCCGCTGCCGCCGACCGCCGCCGCAAGGAGCAGGCACTGCTGCGCGCCCGCGGTGCCAGCACCCGGCAGCTGCTCTGGATCGCCGCGCTCGAGGCCACCGTCAGCGGAGTCATCGGCGCCGCCCTCGGCGCCACCGCGGCGGCTGCCCTCGGCCGCCTCGTCTTCGCCGACACCGGCACGGCCGCCTGGTCGGTGGCCGCCGCGGCGGCCGGGCTCGTCATCGCGGCCGGCACGGTGCTGCTGCCGGCGGCGCGGTCCCTGCGCACCGAGAGCGTGGCCGCCGGCCGGGCCGACGCCGCCCGCTCCCGGCTCCCGCTCGTCCTGCGGCTGGGTGTCGACGGCATCGCGCTCGTCGGTGCGTTGCTCGTCCTGCGGGCAACCACCGCCACGGGTTACCAGCTGGTCGTCGCACCGGAAGGGGCGCCGCGCATCGCCGTGGACCACTGGGCCTTCACCGGCCCGGTGCTGCTGTGGATCGGCGCCGCGCTGCTCACCTGGCGCCTGGTGGAGGCCGGGCTGCGGCTCGGCCGGCGACTCCTCACCGGCATGTTGCGGCCGTTGGCGGGGCCGCTCGCCGGCACCGTCGCGGCCACCCTGCGCCGGCGCAGCCGCCCGATCGCCACGGCCGCCACGCTGATCGCCTGCGCCATCGCGTTCGCGGTCTCCACCGCCGCCTTCACCGCGACGTACCAGCAGCAGGCCGAGGTCGACGCCCGCCTCACCAACGGCGCTGACGTCACCGTCACCGCCACGCCCAGCGACCTGAGCGGCGGCCTCGCCGACGCCATCCACCGCACGCCCGGCGTCCGGCACGTCGAAACCATCCAGCACCGGTTCGCCTACGTCGGCGCCGACCTGCAGGACCTCTACGCCGTGCAGCCCGCCACCGTCACCGGCGGCGCGCACCTCGCCGACGCCTGGTTCGCCGGCGGGACCGCCGGTGCGCTCATGCGCCGCCTCGAGCAGCAACCCGACGGCATCCTCGTGTCCGCCGAGACCGTCACGGACTTCCAACTCCAGCCCGGCGACCGGCTCGTCCTGCGGATCACCGACACCCGGACCGGCAACCCGACCCCGGTCACCTTCCACTTCCTCGGCGTCGTCAACGAGTTCCCGACGGCACCCACCGACAGCTTCCTCGTGGCCAACCAGCGTTACGTCACCGGAAAGGCCGGCGCCGGCCCGGGCACCCACCTCGTCGACGCCGGCGGGCACGATCCGGCAACCGTCGCCGCGGCACTGCGCGCCCGGATCGGGCCCGGCCCGGCCATCACCGACATCACCACCAGCCGGACCACCATCGGCTCGAGCCTGACCGCTGTCGACCTCGCCGGCCTCACCCGGATCGAGCTGAGCTACGCCCTCCTGCTCGCCGTGGCCGCCGCCGGTCTCGTCCTCGCGCTCGGCCTGACCGAGCGCCGCCGTACGTTCACCATCGCCACGGCGTTGGGCGCGAGGAGCCGCCACCTCGCCGGCTTCATCGCCGGGGAGGCCCTCGTGGTCACCGTGCCGGCGTTGGTCATCGGCGCCGCGTCCGGTGTCGGGCTGGCCCAGGTCCTGGTCGTCATGCTCAAGGGCGCCTTCGACCCGCCACCGGATCGTCTGGCGCTGCCGTGGACGTACCTCGGCGCGCTCGGCGTCACCACGCTCGCCGCCGGTGCGGTGACAGTGGTGGGCGTCCTCGCGCGGACCCGGACCCCGCGCCTGACCCTACTGCGCGACGTCTGAACGTCACCGTCGTGGCCCGCCTGGCTACGGCGTCGTGAGGTCCGCGCCTTCGCGAAGATGACCCGCGTAGGCGTGCACCGGTCCGTGCACGGTGACGGTGATCGGTTGTCCTGGGTGGTATGTGGTGGTGCCGGTGGCGCGGGCGCGGATCGTCGCGCCACCGGCGAGTTGCGCGGTGACGACCATGTCGGCGCCGAAGAATTCGCACCTGACGACCGTGGCGGCGCCGGTTGTGGCGGCGTCGCCGGACAGGTGGATCTGTTCGGGGCGGATGAGGATGGTGGCGTCGCCGTCGGGGCAGTGCCGGATGAGCGGCAGGGCACCGAGCGGGCAGATCGCCCGGCCGTTGTCGACCTTGCCGTGCAGGGTGCTGGCCGGTCCAAGCAGGAGCGCGGTGTCCAGGGTGGCGGGCTGTGCGTAGAGCTGTTGCGGCGGCCCGGTCTGGGTGAACCTGCCGCCGGTCATGACCGCGATGTGATCGGCCATGGACAGCGCTTCGGCCTGGTCGTGGGTGACCAGGAGGGTGGAGACGTTCTCGGCCTTGAGCGCGGCGGCGACGGCGGTCCGGGTGGCTTCGCGGAGGGCGGCGTCGAGGGAGGAGAACGGCTCGTCGAGCAGGACGAGCGAGGGTTTGCGGGCGAGGGCGCGAGCGAGGGCGACACGTTGTTGCTGGCCGCCGGAGAGCTGATGCGGGTACCGCCGGGCGAGGGCCGGATCGAGGCTGACCAGTTCCAGCAACGCTGCGGCGCGGTGCCGGCGCTGGTGCCTGCCGGTGGACAGGTACGGCAGGCCGAAGGTGATGTTGGCCTGGACGTCCAGGTGTGGGAACAACGCGCCTTCCTGCGCGACGTAGCCGATGTCGCGCTTGTCGGGCGGCAGGACGTTGCGGCCGCTGGACACGTTCGTGCCGTTGAGGGTGATGGTGCCCGCGTCGGCCCGGTCGAATCCCGCGACCAGCCGCAGCAAAGTGGTCTTGCCGCAGCCGGAGGGTCCGAGGATCGCGGTGATGGATCCTCGGGCGATGTCGAGGTCGACGCCGTTGAGGACGTGGACCCGCCCGTAGCGCTTGAACAGTCCCTGCACGGACAGGGCGGTCATCGGGTGACTCCTCGGGCTGATTGGCGCAGCAGCAGGTATGCCGACGGGAGCGACAGGACGATCATGCAGACGGCGTAGGGTGCGGCGGCCGGGTAGTCGATCTCGGCGGCGGCGGACCAGAACTCGGTGGCCAGCGTGTGGGTTCCGGTCGGTGCGAGCAGGATCGTGGCGGTCAGTTCGGTGGTGACGGCGAGTGACACCAGGGCGGCCGCGGACAGCACGCCCGGTGCGGTGAGCGGGACGACGACCCGGCGGAACGTGGCGAACGCGGTCTGGCCGAGCCCGCGCGACGCTTCCTCGAGCACCGGGGGTGCCTGGCCGATCGCCGAGCGCAGGTTCACCATCGCTCTGGGCAGGAACAGCATCACGTATGCGGCAACCACGAGGGCGGTGGTCTGGTACAGCGGCCGCGCGTAGCGGATCGACACGGTCACCAGGGCGAGGCCCACGACGACGCCGGGGACGGAGCTGGCCAGGTAGGTGCTGCGTTCCAGGACGGTGGTCAGCACGCTGCGGTGCCGCACCGACAGCCACGCCAGCGGGAACCCGGCGGCGACGGTGGCGGCCGCGGCGAGCGCCGCGAGTTTGGCGGTGGTCGTCAGCACCGGAAGCAGGGTGGACACGGCGAGATCCGCGGAGCCGGTGTGGCCGAGCCAGTGGGTGACGCTGTAGACGGGCACACCGACGGCGAGACCGAGCACGGCGAGCGGCACCGCGACGGCCGGCGCGGTGAGCCGGCCGAGCCGCATCGGCGTGGCCGCGCGGGCGGCACCGGAGCCGAGCCGGGCGGTTCGTGCCCTGCCGCGGGTCAGCACCTCAAAGGTGATGAACAGCAGGCAGCAGGCGATGAGGACGGCGGCGAGCGCGTTCGCCGCCGTGGATGCGAACGTCGACTCGTACTGGGCGATGATCGCGGTGGCGAAGGTGGCGTACCGCAGCTGCTCGATGGCGCCGAACTCGGCGAGCAGGTGCAGCGCGACGAGCAGGGAGCCCCCGAGCATCGCGGGTCGCAGCTGCGGGAGCACGACCCGTCCCCACACCCTGGCCGGGCCGAGGCCGAGGCTGCGACCCGTCTCCTCGAGCGCCGGGTCGAGACCGCGCAGGGCGGCGGCGACCGGCAGCAACACGAACGGGTAGTAGGACAGGGAGGTGATCAGCGTGGCCGCCCAGAGCCCGTGCAGCTCAGGGACGAGGCTGATCCAGGCATAGCTGTTCACGAACGCGGGGATCGCCAGCGGGCTGGCCAGCAACGCCAGCCACAGGCCACGGCCCGGGAGGTCGGTGCGCTCGACCAGCCATGCCAGGGCCACGCCGGCCGTCAGGCAGCAGATGGTCGTGGTGGCGCACAGCAGGATTGTGTTGGTGAGCAGCTCGCCGATGAGCGGCCGGAACACCAGCGGTTCGACGACGGCCCAGCCGACGTCGAAGCAGTAGTAGGCGATGACGACGAGCGGGATCGCGGCGAAACCCGCGATCAGCAGGCACGGCACGAGCAGGCGCAGCGGCGGCAGCGACCGGAGTCGCCGCGTGGCTGCGCCTGCTGCCGGCGCGGCAGGAGTCATGACTGGAGCGCGCATTACCGGATTCGGGCGATGCTTCAGATGAGCCCGGCGGCGGTCATGAGGTCAACGACCTTCTTGCCGTTGAGCTTCGACGGGTCGACCTTCGGCGCGCCGAGCTCGCTGAGTGGCTTCAGCGCGGGGTTGGACGGCACGTCCTTGCCGACGCAGTACTCGAACGCGGTGCTGTCGGCCAGCAGCTTCTGGCCGTCCTTGCCGGTGATGTACTGCAGCAGCGCCTGCGCCTCGGCCGGGTGCTTGCTGGACTTGAGCACGCCCCCACCGGACACGGATACGAACGCGCCCGGGTCCTGACCGCCGAAGAAGTGCAGTTTGACGTTGTTGCTGTTCTCCTTCGTCTTGGCCTGGTCGCCGTACCAGTAGTAGTGGTAGATGACGGCGGTCGCGGACGTGCCGGCGTTGACGGCCTTCATGGCCGCGCTGTTGCCGGTGTGTGCCTGCCCGCCGCTCTTGAGCGCGGCCAGCCACGTCTTCGTGGCCGCTTCGCCCTTGAGCTCGAGCATGGCCGAGACGATTGCCTGGAAGTCCGCGCCCTTCGGGGCGGCGCCGAACTTGCCGCTCCACTTCGGGTCCTGCAGGTCCATGATCGACTTCGGCAGTTCCGCCTCGGTGACCTTGGCAGGGTTGTAGGCCAGGACGGTGCTGCGGGCGGCGATGCCCACCCAGTTGCCGGTCGACGGGGAGTACTCGGCGGGCACCTGTGCCAAGGTCGCCTTGTCGACCGGTGCGAACAGGCCGGCGTTCTCGACCAGCGACATGGCGGGGGAGTTCTCGGTCAGGAACACGTCGGCCGGTGACGCGGTGCCTTCCGCGGCCAGCTGGTTGGCCATGGTCAGGTCGCTGCCCTGCCGGATTTCGACCTTGATCCCGGTCTTGGCGGTGAACGCCTCCACCCATGCCTTGGTCAGCGTGTCGTGCTGTGCGTTGTACAGCGTCAGGGTCGCGTTCCGGTTCAGCGCCGGCGCGGACGCGCCGGTGGGCGCCGGCGAGCCGGCGCCGGTGTCGGTGCTTCCGCATGCGGCCAGCGCCGCGACGGGAATGGTCAGCAGCGCTGCGAGCACCCGCCGGCGGGTCGAGCTGGAAGTGGTCAACAAGAGGGTGGTCCTCACTGGGAAGTTCGCGCGTGTATTACGTTAGGCTTACCTAAGTACGGTAGGGCTGAGCAGACCCCGGATGAGTCCCCAAAATTGGGGGGACCGTCCTCGGAAGGGATCGGTACCGCGATGAGCACGGCAACCATGCCCGCCGTATCCGGCACGTGCCCGGCGGTGCGAGCACCGCGGACGGTGCTGCTCGTCGACGACCACCGGATCTTCACCGACGTGCTCGCCTTCGCTCTCGACGCCCAGCCGGACCTGCGATGTGTCGCGGTGGCCAACTCCGCGCGGGAAGGGCTGGCCAAGGCCGCCGCGTACGACTTCGACGTCGCCATCGTCGACCTGCACCTGCCGGACGCCGGCGGCCTGGCCGTCGTCGAGGAACTGCGGGCGATCCGTCCGGCGGCGCTGCTGGTCGTGCTGACCGGGCACCCGCGTGCGGATCTGGCCGCCGCCGCGCACCGTGCCGGTGCGGATGCGTTCCTGGCCAAGGACGACGCCCTGCATGCCGTGCTCGGTGTCCTGCGCGGTGCGCCACCACCATCACCCCGGCGCCGCCTCGCCGACACCGCCGGACCGCAACTGACCCCGCGGGAGCACGAGGTGCTGGCCTCGCTCGCCTCCGGTGCCGACGCCCGGACGATCTCCCACGACCTCGGGCTGTCGATGCACACGGTGCGCGACTACATCAAGACGATCCTGGCCAAGTTCGGCGTGCACACCCAGCACGCCGCCGTCGTCGCCGCCATCGAGTCCGGCCTGGTCACCGCGGGGAAGCGGCATCCGTGAGCGCCGGCCGTGGGGTGAGCTGGCGACAGGCCGTGCCGCGCCACCTCGCCGTCACCGCCCTGATCGCCGTCGTGGCCGCCGCGGGCGCGGGCCCGGGCATGGTGGGCACCGCCCGCGCGGCTTCCGCGCAGGGGGCCATCGGCACCGTCTCGGCCGTCAGCGCCACGGTGATCGACACGCTGTCCACCGCGGACTACAGCACCTCCGACGGGTACCACCGGGATCGCCTCCTGAACACGCTGGATCCGTTCCTGCGCTCCGGTGTGCTCTTCCGCGTCAAACTGTGGATCATCAGCGGCGACACCGCCCGGATCGTCATCTCCGACCGGCCGCAGCTGGAGGGCTTCACCCGCGCCGCCGAGGGCCCTCTGGCTTCCTCCGCGCCGGCCGGCCGCGTCGGGGCGGTGGAAGCCCTGGCAGTGCCGGACGACGGCGAGCACCGACTCGAGGCCGACGACCGCACCCGGCTGCTCGAGGTGTTCACCAACTTCCGCGACGCCGGCAACAACCTGCTGAGCCTGGAGGCCTACGTGCCCACCAGCGTGCGCGCCACCGCGTGGCAGGTCTCCCGGATGCGGCTCCCGCTGCTGCTGTGCATCGTCCTGGGTGCCTCCGCCGCCGCGCTACCGCTCACCGCGAACGCCGTGCGCCGTTCCCGTCGCCTGGCCGACCAGCGCACCGATCTTGCCGCGATCGCCGCTGCCATGCGCGACCGGCACCGCCGCGAACTGGCCCAGGCGCTGCACGACGGCCCGATCCAGAACCTCGCCGCGGCCGGCATCGTGCTGTCCGACGCCACCGCGGGCAGGTCCGACGCCGGCGGCCACCGGATGGCGGCGGCCCGGGAGATCGTCCAGACCAGCATCGCGCAGCTCCGTGCGCTCACCGCCGGGCTGCTGCCCGCCGTCCCGACGCCGGGCGATCTCGCCGGGAACCTGCCGGGGCTGCTCCGCAAGGAGGTCGGCGAATCTGTCACGCTCGATGTCAGTGTGACCGCGGCGGCCTCCCGCCTGATCACCGGACCGCACCAGGTGCTGTTCAGTCAGGCGGCACTCGAGCTGGTCCGCAACGCTGTGCGGCATGGCAGGCCCTCGCGGATCACCGTCACTGTCACCGCCGTCGCGGGCCGCCGCGAGGTCATGCTGCTGGTACGTGACGACGGCGCGGGATTCGCCCCCGGTCGGACGCCCCCGGACGGGCACATCGGACTCGCGCTGCTGGCACAGGCGACGGCCACGGCCGGCGGAACGCTGACGATCACGTCAAGCCGGGCGCCGGCTGCACCGCCACCGTCGCGCTCCGGGTGCCGGGAACAGAGGGGTAGGCGACGTCAACTCCAGGGGCGGCGGGCGCTAGTTCTGCGTCCTGTTCTGCCTGGGCCGGCGCGGCCGGTGGGGCTTGCATGGAGTGCGACGCGGCGGGCGACATGCCGGCCGCTGGAACCGAGGAGCACTCGATGATTCGCAACGTCGTGCTGGTGCATGGTGGGTTCGTCGACGGATCGGGCTGGCTGGGCCTGCACCGGTTGCTGACCGCCGACGGGTTCACCGTCAAGATCGTGCAGAACCCGACGCTGTCGCTGGAGGGCGACGTCGCCGCAACGCGCTTCATCCTTGACGGGCTCGACGGGCCGGCCGTGCTGGTCGGCCACTCCTACGGCGGGGCGGTCATCAGCGAGGCCGGCACCCACGACGCCGTGGCCGCGCTCGTCTATGTCGCGGCGTTCGCCCCGGACAAGGGCGAGTCCGTCAACACGCTGATCGCCGACCCGCCGGCCGGCGCGCCCGTACCGCCGATCCTGCCGCCCCGTGACGGGTTCCTGTTCCTCGACCGGGACAAGTTCCACGCCTCGTTCGCCGCCGACCTGCCCGAAGACGAGGCCGCGTTCCTGGCCGACGCGCAGGTGCCGTGGGGCGTCGGCGCGCTGGCCGGCGCCGTCACCGAGCCGGCCTGGCGGCACAAGCCCAGCTGGTACCTGGTCGCCACCGCCGACCGCATGATCCCGCCGCCGGCGCAGCGGGCCATGGCCACCCGAGCCGGCGCGGTCACCACCGAGGCGATCGGCAGCCATGCCATCTACGCCTCCCAGCCCGGCGCGGTCGCCGACCTCATCCGCCAGGCCGCGGCCGGCCGCTGACCACCACTGTCAGACGGACTGCCTCGTCATGCGGTGCGTGGCACCGCCAAACCAAGTCAGCACAGCTCAGCGAATATGGAGATCACCATGGCACCGAATGTTTCACGCCGTCAGGTGCTGGCGACCGGCGCGGCGTTGGCCGGGTCGGCAGCGCTGCTGACCCCGCTCGGGGCGCAGTCGGCGAGCGCCGCGACGCCCCAGGCGGACCGGCCGGGGGCGAAGACCAAGCCGACCATCGTGTTGGTGCACGGCGGTTACGCCGACTCGTCGTGCTGGAACGGGGTCATCCCGAAGCTGCAGCGCGCGGGCTACACCACGATCGCGGCGTCGAACCCGCTGCGGGGTATCCCCACCGACGCCCCGTACATCGGGAGTCTGCTCGCCTCCATCAGCGGGCCGGTCGTGCTGGTGGCCCACTCCATGGGCGGCACCGTCATCACCAACGCGGCCGCCGGCAGGAGCAACGTCAAGGCCCTGGTGTACGTCGCGGCGTTCGTGCCCGACGTGGGTGAGACGCAGGGGGACCTCATCAACAAGTTCCCCGGCAGCGAGGTGCTGCCCGTGAGCGTCCCGGTCCCGTACACGAAGCCCGACGGCACCACCGGAACCGACCTGTACCTGAGCAAGGACGGCCAGGCGGCCTTCGCCGCCGACATCTCCACGGATGCGTTCCGGCTCCTGCAGGCCACGCAGCGGCCCTTCGATGCGGACTCCTTCATCTACCCGACCCAGGCCGCGGCGTGGCGGACCATCCCGTCGTGGGGACTGGTCGCCGGCCGGGACAAGGCGATCCCACCGGCGTGCGAACGCTTCATGTACAGCCGCGCGAAGGCCCGCAAGGTCGTCGAGGTGCCGACCGCGTCCCACGTGGTCATGATCAGTCACCCGAGGACCGTCGCGGACCTGATCCAGGACGCCGCTACGGCGACCTCCTGACGTCGCAGGTTGTCGCCAGTGCCCCGGCTCACCACGGTGAGCCGGGGCACTGGCGTTCTGAGCTGTGGAAACGCCTGCTGCCGCGCACTCGCCGAACGGCATCAGTCACAGCGGAACATCGCGAAGATCGCCCAATAGTTGCCAAGCGGATAATACGAATGTTCGCCGTAATTCGGACTTTACAGGTATAAACCGAGCGGCTACAGTCGCTGGCAGTTGGGCCGCTTCCGCAAGGTTTCGCTGTGGAGCCGGCGCCGACCGCCGCCGCGGAGGCCGGGTGCGCTGCGCTGTTGATCGCATTGCACGAAGCTGTCGTCCTGCTAGCGCCTCCGCCGCGGCCTCGCGTCCGTGCCCGGTCGACCGGGCCGGCGACGGCCCCTGGGCCGACCTCGGATTCGGGAAGCACCCGTCGTGTGGCGGTGCCGTGCCCTCATTGCTCCGCATCCGATCCTGCCGGCAGTCCGAACACCTGAAGGAGATCCGATGCGCACCCGCAGGCCCGCAACGCTGACGGCGCTGATGCTGGGTTGCTTGGCGCTCGTCGTCACGGCGGCCGGCGCGTGCGGCTCCGCCAAGCCGGGCCAGACGCAGCTCGTGGTCGAGATCTTCGGCGACATGGGATACCGCGACCTGTACACCAAATATGAGCAGAGCCATCCCGGGGTCAAGATCGTCGAGCACGTGGTCTCGTACGACGACCACCACAAGAACCTGCAGGCGCACCTGCTGGGCGGATCGGGAACCGGCGACATCGAGGCCATCGACGGCGGCTACATCGCGCAGTTCAAGGTCATGTCCGACAAGTTCGTCGACTTCAGAGACTACGGCGCCGACCCGGGCCAGTGGCTGTCGTGGAAGTCGCAGCAGGCGACCGGCGCCGACGGCAGCCTGATGGGGCTGGGAGCCGACGTCGGCGGCCTGGCGATGTGCTACCGCCGGGACCTGTTCGCGCAGGCCGGCCTGCCGACCGACCGCGACGAGGTGGCCGCGCTGTGGCCGGACTGGGAGTCGTACATCGCGACCGGCAAGCGGTTCAAGGCCGGCGCGCCCGACGGCGTGGCCTGGTTCGACTCCGGTTCCAACATCTTCAACGCCATCATCGGCCAGGCGCCGGTCGGCTACACCGCACCCGGCAACGAGGTGGTGGTGGCGAACAACCCCGCCGTCAGGAACGCGTTCAACCTGGCGGTCGAGGCCGTGCAGGCCGGCGAGTCGGCGAAGCTGGCGACGTTCAGCCAGCAGTGGAACGCCGGGTTCCAGCAGGGATCGTTCGCCACCGTGGCCTGCCCGGCCTGGATGACCGACACCATCAAGCAGAACGCGCCGCAGACCAGCGGCAAGTGGGACATCGCCACGATCCCCGGCGGCAGCGGCAACTGGGGCGGCTCGTTCCTGACCGTGCCGAAGCAGAGCAAGCACCGCGAGGAGGCGGCCGAGCTCGCCAGGTTCCTGACCGCACCCGAGCAGGCGAGCTGGATCTTCCGCACCCAGGGCCACCTGCCCAGCCAGGCCGCGCTCTACGACGACCCGGCCGTGCTCGGCAACACCAACGCGTTCTTCAACAATGCGCCCACCGGCCAGATCTTCACCGAGGCGGCGAGAACCCTGCGACCGCAGTACCAGGGCCCCAAGGACGGCGACATCGGACCGTTGATCGGCCTCGGGATCACCCGGGTCGACAAGGGCAAGCAGCGACCCGACCAAGCGTGGCGCCAGGTTCTCAAGGACGTCGCGAATGCCACCGAGCCGTAGAAAGGAACGACGAGCCAGATGGCAGTAATCGCACCTCCGCCGGCGTTGAGCGAGCCGCGGAACACCGAACCGGTCAAGGTCGAGCGATGGTCGCACCTGCGCCGCAGGTTCGACGTGGGTGGCACGCCGTACCTCTACATCGCACCGTTCTTCGTGGTGTTCGCGGCGTTCGGGCTGTTCCCGCTGCTGTACACCGGCTGGATGGCGGTCACCCAGTGGAACCGCGACATCCCCGGCAGCGACCACACCTTCGTCGGGCTGGGCAACTTCGAGCGGCTCATCCACGACGACTTCTTCTGGAACGCGCTGCGCAACACCGCCGCGATCGGCGTGCTGAGCACCGTGCCGCAGCTGCTGCTCGCCATGTGGATCGCCCACCTGCTGCAGCGCAAGATGCGCGGCCGCACCCTGCTGCGGATGGGCGTCCTGCTGCCCAACATCACCTCGGTGGCCGCCGTCGGAGTGATCTTCGCCCAGCTGTTCGGGCGGGACCTCGGCGTGATCAACTGGGTGCTCAGCCTGGTCGGCCTGGGCAAGGTCGACTGGCAGTCGGGCACCTGGCAGTCGTGGCTGGCGCTCGCCGTCATCCTGACCTGGCGCTGGACCGGCTACAACGCCCTGATCTACCTCGCCGCGCTGCAGGCCGTGTCGGACGACCTCTACGAGGCGGCGGACCTCGACGGCGCCAGCCAGTTCCAGAAGTTCAAGACCATCACCGTCCCGGCGCTGCGCCCGACCATCATCTTCAGCGTGATCATGTCGACCATCGGCACGATCCAGCTGTTCACCGAACCGCTGATGTTCAACCCGGGGATGAGCCCGACCGGCGGCGACTCCCGCCAGTTCCAGACCCTCGCCATGTACGTGTACGAGCAGTTCTGGACCCACGGCAAGTACTCCTACGCCGCCACCGTCTCCTGGGCCATGTTCATGATCATCGTGCTGGCGGTCGGCGCGAACTACCTGCTGTCCCGACGCATTCGGAGCTCCTCATGACGACCCTGATACCGGTCTCCCGTGCCATGACCGGCGCCCGCCGCGGCCGCGGGCAGCCTGCCGCGCCGGGCCAGCGCCGCGCCGGAACGAGGATCTACCTGCTGCTGGGGCTCATCGCCGCGGTGTCGGCGTTCCCGCTGTACTGGTCGCTGGTCGCGGCGTCCAACGACAACTCCGCGGCGGGCAGCTGGCCGCCCCGGCTGCTGCCCGGCAGCCATCTGTGGGAGAACCTGCAGCGGGCGTACCTCCAGGCGAACTTCGGTCTCGCCCTGCTCAACTCGATGATCGTCGCGACCGCCATCACGGTCTCCGTCGTGCTCACCAGCACGCTGGCCGGTTTCGCGTTCGCGAAGCTGCGGTTCCGCGGCAAGAACGCCCTGCTCGGGTTCCTGCTCGTGACGATGATGGTGCCGGCCCAGCTGGGCATCATCCCGCTGTACATCATGATGTCGCAGTGGCTGGGCTGGACCGGGCACCTGCAGGCGGTCATCGTCCCGGCGGCCACCTCCGCGTTCGGCGTCTTCCTGATGCGCCAGTACCTCTCCGAGGCGCTGCCCGACGCGCTGCTGGAGGCCGGCCGGATCGACGGATGCTCGACGCACCGGCTGTACTGGCACGTCGTGCTGCCGGCGGCGCGACCCGTCGCCGCGGTGCTCGCGCTGTTCACCTTCATGAACGCCTGGAACGACTTCTTCTGGCCGCTGCTAGCCCTGGGCCAGGGCAACCCGACCACCCAGGTCGCACTGTCCACACTGGCCGGTGGCTACTACATGGACTACTCGCTGGTGCTCGCGGGAACCCTGATCAGCACGGCACCCGTGCTGCTGGTGTTCCTCTTCCTCGGCAAGCAGATCATCGGCGGGATCATGCAGGGGGCGGTGAAGGCGTGACCTGGACCGTCTGGCTCATCCCGCACTTCCACTACGACCCGGTGTGGTGGAACACCCAGTCCGCGTACACCCAGACCTGGGATCAACCGCAGGACCAGACCGCCTCCGACGCGGGCGAGGCGCGCTACGCCTGGCCCGGGCACAGCGCGTTCAGCCTCGTCAAGGCGCACCTGGCGAAGATCCGCGAGGATCCGCAGTACAGCGTCGTCCTCGCCGAGGTCGACTACCTCAAGCCCTACTGGGACACGTATCCCGAGGACCGCGAGTTCATCCGGCGACTGATCGCGGACGGCCGCCTGGAGCTGGTCGGTGGCACCTACAACGAGCCCAACACCAACCTCACCGGCATCGAGACGACGATCCGCAACGCCGTACACGGCACCGGGTTTCAGCGGCACGTCGTCGGAGGCGTCCCGTCCACCGCGTGGCAACTGGACGTGTTCGGCCACGATCCGCAGTTCGCGCAGGTCATGGCCGGCGCCGGGCTGACCTCGATCGCCTTCGCCCGCGGCCCCTACCACCAGTGGGGGCCCATGCTGACCAGCTGGAACATCCGCGAGCACCGCAAGCCGTTCGCGCCGACCCAGTTCCCCACCGAGTTCGAGTGGGTGTCGCCCGGCGGAGACGGCCTGCTCACCCACTACATGGCCGGCCACTACTCGGCCGGCTTCAGCCTCGACGCCGCCAAGGACCCGCAGACCGCGGCGGCGGAGCTGCACGAGCTGTTCACCCAGCTGCGCCCGGCCGCCGCGACCCGCAACGTCATGATCCCGATGGGCAGCGACTTCAGCCCTCCCATGCGCTGGGTCACCGAGCTGCGCGCGGCCTGGGACGAGCGGTACCCACAGGTGCGGCTGCGGTACGGCCTGCCACGCGACTTCTTCGCCGCCGTTCGGGACGAGCTCGCCGCGCGGGGAGTGCACGCCACGCCGCAGACCCGCGACATGAACCCGATCTACACCGGCAAGGACGTCACCGCGATCGACACCAAGCAGGCTCACCGCCTGGCGGAGACGCTGCTGCTGGACGCCGAGAAGTGGGCCACCTTCGCCGCGCTGCACGGCGCGGCCTACCCCGCCGCGGCCGTCGACAAGGCGTGGCGGCTGCTGCTGTTCGGCGCGCACCACGACGCCGTCACCGGCACCCAGTCCGACCAGGTGTACCTCGACCTGGTCGCCGGCTGGCGCGAGGCGCACGACCTGGCCGCCGACGTGGACAGCTCGGCCCGCCGGCACCTGGCCCGCCACGTCGACACCCGCGGGGAGGGCACCGCGGTCGTCGTGTTCAACCCCCTCGCGCACCCCCGGACGGACACCGTCGGCCTGGAGATCGACCTCGACCCGGCCGTGGGTGTCACGCTCACCGACGACGGCGGAGTCCCGGTCCCGCACCTCACCGAGATCCTCGCGCACGCCGCCGACGGCCGGCCGGGCCGGGCGCTGCTGCGGTGGGTCGCGCGCGACGTGCCGTCAATGGGCTACCGCACCTACCGCCTGCTGGCCGGCACCACTGCGTTGTCGGCGTCCGCCTGGCAACCCGTCGAGGCCACGGGCATCGCCAACGACCGCTACCGGGTGCGTGCGGATCCCGCGAGGGGTGGCGCCCTGACCGAGATCACCGACCTCACCGCCGGCCGGGACCTCCTCCCGCCGGGCCGGGTGGGCAACGAGCTGGTCTGCGTCGCCGAACACCGCGACCATCCCGAGTTCGGCGAGGGCCCGTGGCACCTGCTCCCGCATGCCGTCGCCTGGCGCAGCGCGGACGCCGCGGCCACTGTCACCGTCGAACGCTGCCCGATCGGCGAGCGCATCACGGCCACCGCGGAGATCGACGGATGTCGCTACACGCAGCAGACCACCCTGTGGTACGGCATCGACCGGATCGACTTCGCCACCGGCATCGACGGGTTCGCCGCCACCGACCAGCTCCTGCGGGTGCGCATGCCCTGCGACGTCCCCGGCGGCATGCCCGTCAGCGAGACCGCGGCCGCCGTCATCGGCCGGGGCTTCGCCCTGCTCGACGTCGACGCGGCGGAGCACCCCCGTACCCTGGACAACACGGCACACCAGTGGTTCGGTCTCGCCGCGGCACTGACCGTCCACCTGCACGACCCACAGGAGCGCTCAGGGAGTTCTGAGCGTTCGCGAGCCGTGTCCATCGCCGAGATCGTGGTCCCCGACGGCGACGAGGGTCTGCCCTCGACCCGGCGGATCGCCGTCGGCCTGGCGCGGGCGGGTGTCACCGCCACCGTGACGGGCGCGACGGGAAACCGTTACGGCGCGCTGGACACCGACTCCAACCTCCCCGACTGCCGCGTCGCGGTCGGCACCCCGCAGCGCAACGCGTTCGTCGCCGAGCTGCTCGACCGGGCGCCGGCGCCGTTCGCCGCCGAACTGGCCGCCCGGCTCGCGGCCACCGGCACGGCCCGCCTCTGGATCCCGGCCGAGCGGCCGCTCGGCGAGGTCTGGCAGCCGGGTGCCGACGTGCGCCCGATCCGGGACCTGCCCGTCCTGCTGCTCGCCGGCAGCGACGCGGACGCCGAACGGCGGGTCCTCGACGAGTTCCTCGACGACGTCGGCGACGCGGACGTGCACGTCACGCAGCCGTCCGCGCTGCACCACGGCGAGACGGCCGTCGCGGACTACGCCGTCGCGCTGCTCAACCGGGGCACCCCCGGCTTCGCGGTCGAGCCCGACGGCACGCTGAACATGTCGCTGGCCCGCGCGTGCACCGGCTGGCCCACCGGAGTCGCGATCAACTTCCCGGACCGCAACGCACCGGGCGGGCGCAGCTTCCAGCACCACACCAGCAGGCGCTTCGAGTACCACCTGGTGAGCGGCGCCGGCGGATGGCGCGCCGCCGGGTTCGTCGCCGCCGGGCAGTCCGTCAACCATCCGCTCGCCGCGACCGCCGCGCCGGCCGGCGACGGGGCGCTGCCGGCCACCGGGTCCTTGTTGAGCGTCGAGCCCGCCGACAGCTTCGTCGTCACCGCGGTCAAGCCGCTGGGGGAGCCGCTCGCCAACGGCTCCGCGGCGCCCGCCGACGCGTGCGACGGCCTGATCGTCCGCGGCTACGAGCCCCACGGCCGGTCCGGCAGCGTCGCGATCCGCCTCGCCGGCGGTATCGCCTCGGCCACCGCCGCCGACCTGCTCGACCGCCCCGGCGCGCCCCTCGAGCACGACGGCGGGGAGCTGCGGTTCGACGTCGAGGGGTACCGGATCATGTCGCTGGCCCTGTCACCGGCTCGCGCCGAGCGTGGCGGGACGGTGCTCGCGGCGAGCGCAGAGCCCGTGCAGCCCGTGTTCACCCGGTACTGGCTGCACAACTGCGGCCCCGCGCCCATGGGCAACCTGCCGGTCGCGCTCACCCTCCGGCCGGACGGCGAAGCCGGCGGCGGCGCGGCGTTCTGCGCGCAGGTCGTCTGCGACGACACCGACGCCGGCTACGACGGGGAGCTGCTCGTCAGTGCGCCGGAGGGATGGGTCGCCACCCCCCGGTCGAGTCACGTGACCGTCGCCGCGGGCGGCCACGTCGGCGTGCCCGTCACCGTCACGGCTCCCGACGACGCCGAGCCCGGCTGGTACGCGGTCGCGGCGAGCATCACCCACCGGGGGCAGGAGCTGCAGGACGCCCTCGTCGTGCCCGTGGGCGGGCCCGCGCCCGGGCCGCTGCTGCACGTGCGCGCCGAGAACCGGGAGCTCACGCTGACCCCTGGGGCGAGCGGCCACGTCCGCGTGCGGGTGAGCCACGACCTGCGCACCCCGTTGCGGGGGCACGCCCAGCTCATCACCCCGCACTACATCTGGCCGCTGACGAGCGAGCCGACCCAGGGCTTCACCATCGCGCCCGGGTCCGCGCAGAGCGTCGAGTTCCCCGTCGCCGTCCCGGTCGGGACGCCACCCGGGGAGTTCTGGGGCCAGCCCAAGATCTGCGCCTTCGGCCAGATCGCCTACTGCGAACCCGTCCGCATCGTCGTCCGCCCCGGCGGCGCCTGACTCCCAGGGGTGTGCGCGCCTGCACTACGGCCGGTAGACGGTCGCCTCGTGGGAGGTCTGCCGGATGCCGTTGGGACCGTCGAAGACCCGCTTGCCCCACCAGGTGAGCGACTTGGCGTTGAACTGGTCGACCATGTCGAGGTTGCTGACGTCTCCGCTGTTGCCGCTCCAGGACCAGGCGAGATAGCCGACGCGGTCCGCCTGCGCCTCGGACATGATCGCGTCCTCGTCGATGTCGCCGTCGTGATGCGTGTACGCGAACTCGGTCACCGCGATGGGAAGCTTCGCCTGGAGATACCGGCCGAAGTAGTCGTGGACGTTGGTGGCGCGGAAGAAGGCGCCGTACATGTGAATGGAGAAGACGGTGTTGCGATCCGGATCGCCGGCGAAGACGCCGGCGGCGTGGTCCCGCATGGTGAAGGACAGGTCCTGACCCCAGTCGGGCGCGTCGACCATGAGGGTGTGATGGATGCCCGCCCGGCGCAGCCGCCGGATCGAGTCGACCGTGTCACCGGGCCAGCTGCGGAAGTTGTCGAGGACGTAGGGTTCGTTCGCGACGTTGATGATGGCGTACTTCTCCTGGCCGATCAGCGCCTGACGAACGCTGATCCAGTAGTCCACCGCCCGCGCCTGCGGAATGGCTTCCTTGCGGTAACCCCACCCCGTGGTGTCGTGGACCACCAGGACGCAGACGACGTGGTTGCGCCGGCACAGCCCGATCAGGTGCGCGACATCGGCGGCGTCGTCCCGTTTCGCGGTGACCCCGGTGGACACCTCGACACGGACGGTGTTGGCACCCATGGCCTTGACGTCACTGAGCATCTGGGCCGTCTGCTGCGGGTACACGGCATAACTGTGGCCCACACCGCGCATGACGAACTCGTTGCCGTTGGCGTCGTAGAGACGCCCGTCGGCCACGTGGAACCCGGTTCGCTGCAGTGCCCTTGCCTCAGCTGAATGATCCGGTCGCCCCACGAGATCTGAACGGTGCAATCGCCCCACGAGGATGACCGAGACGACGACGGCGATGAGCACCGTACCCGCGATCATGGTGCGCATGCTCATGACCCACCTCGGACCTCACCCTGCTCACTCAGAGGGCCCGACGAGCGGGCGCAGGACACACTTCCCCGGCTCCGCCGCGCCAACCCCTCCCGCAGCGATCTCGTTGCGCCGTTGAGGACATGTGTCGGATCGACGACTCCACCGTGCCGTTTCGGCTGGCGGGACGTGCCATGCGGTACACGTCACATCCTGTCGGGAGCGCACCATGGACGAGCGCAGCAGCGAGCCGCAGCCGACCGCCGATGAAACTCCGCTGCTGCGCCGGATCCGCGACGCCGTCATCGGCGACGGCGCCGCGATACCAGGACCGTTCGGGCCGCGACCGCTGGTCTACGCCGACCACACCGCCTCCGGCAGGGCGTTGTCGTTCATCGAGGACTTCCTCCGCGACCAGGTCGTTCCCTGGTACGCCAACACCCACACCGAAGCGTCGGCGACCGGGCGGCGGACCACCCAGCTCCGGGAGGAGGCGCGCCAACTGGTGCTGGAGGGGGTCGGCGGCGATGACGCGCACGCCGTGATCTTCTGCGGCTCCGGGGCGACCAGCGCGATCGACAAGCTGTTGCGCATCCTGACCCGGTCGCCCGGCTGGTCCACGCAGCCACCGGCGCGGCCGGTCGTGTTCGTCGGCCCGTACGAGCACCATTCCAACGAGCTGCTCTGGCGGGAGAGCACCGCCGACGTCGTGCGGATCGGGGCCGACGCGTCCGGCCGCATCGATCCCGCGCAGCTGGAGACGGAACTGTGCCGGCACGCGGACCGGCCGCTGCGGATCGGCTCGTTCTCGGCCGGCTCCAACGTCAGCGGCGTGCTCGCCGACGTCGATGCGATCTGCGACCTGCTGCACCGGCACGGGGCGATCGCCTGCTGGGACTACGCGGCCGCCGGTCCGCACGTCGGTCTCGCCATGAACGGCACCGGCCGGTACCCCCTGGGACAACGCGACGCCATGTTCCTCTCGCCCCACAAGTTCGCCGGTGGTCCCGGCACCCCGGGCGTCCTGGTCGTGCGGCGCGACCTGGTCCGCAACCCCGTGCCCACCGTGCCGGGCGGCGGCACGATCGCCTACGTGGACTCCGGCGACCGGTTCTACCTGGACGACCCGGTGCACCGTGAGGAGGGCGGCACGCCCGCGATCGTCGAATCCATCCGGGCCGGCCTGGTGTTCCAGCTGCACCGCGCGGTCGGCGTCGAGGTGATCGGCCGCCGCGAGACCGGCTTCGTCCGTCGGGCGCTGACGTCGTGGGGCCGGAACCGGTCCATCGAGCTGCTCGGCGACCCGGACGGCGAACGGCTGCCGATCGTCTCGTTCGTGGTGCACGGGCCGAACGGGCGCCGGCTGCACCACAATCTGGTGGTCGCGCTGCTCAGCGACCTGTTCGGCATCCAGAGCCGGGGCGGGTGCTCGTGCGCCGGCCCGTACGGCCACGACCTGCTGCGTATCGGCCCGGACCGGGCCCGCCGGCTGGCCGCGCAGGCGGTGGACGGATGGTCCGGGATCAAGCCGGGCTGGACGCGGGTCAGCTTCAGCTACTACCTGTCGGAGGCGGCGTTCGAGTACATCGTCGCCGCGGTCCACCTGGTTGCCACCTACGGCGCCCGGCTCCAGCCGTGCTACCGGTTCGACCCGCGCAGCGGCCTGTGGTCGCACCGGGACCGGCCCGCCCAGGCGCCCGGCCTGACCGGCGTCTCGTATGACGGGACGGGCGCGCTCTGCCATCCCGGTACAGGGCTCGGCGCCGCGCCGGCGGTCCCGCTGGACCGGTACCTCGACGACGCGCGGGCGATCTTCGCCGCAACGGACCCGATCCACGGTGGCGACGCCTCGCCGGCGGTGTCCGCGGGGGCTGACGTGCCGGCCGAATTCGAGCGGCTGCGCTGGTTCGACCTGCCTCCCGACTGCGTCGACCAGCCGCGGTCACGCCAGTCATCGACCGGACCTGTCCGCACTCCTCCCGTGGTCCTCCCATCCGGTTGATCTTTCCAGGCGGTCAGGCGGGTGAGCACGACGCTCGCACGGGCGGGAGCCACCGAGCCGTCAGCCTTCGCCGACTCGCAGCCAGACGTGTCGCATCCAAAGGTGCTGACGTCCCGGGGAACCGGGTGACAAGGGCTTCGCGACGGCTAATGTCGACCGCGCCGACCACCCACCGCGGCGCCGACGTGCGCAAACGGTAAGGCGGCCGAGCGGTCGCGGCGGATTCGGCCGATATGGCGGACAGGAGCACTGCATGGCGCGTATGTCCGGAGCCGATGCCGACGAACTCGAACGGCTCGGGCACCGCATGCAGGAGGCAGCCGACCGGCTCGAGATGATCCGCAACGAGGTCGCCTCCGCGGTCGCCCGCGCGCACTGGGACGGCGACGACGGCCAGCACTTCCGCGACCTGTGGCAGCACCGCCTTTCGGGCCTGCTGCGCAACGCGACGGATGCCACCCGCGGGGCCGGTGCCGTCGCCGTGCGCAACGCCCAGCAGCAGCGCTACGCCAGCGGCGACGACGGCTCGGGCAGTCGGGCCGGGCTCGTGCCGTACCCCGGCGGCATTTGCAAACCGGTCGACAAGAACGGCTGGGGCTGGAAGGAATTCAAGGATCTCTTCGGCATGGTGGCCGGCGGGGTGTCGACCGCCGTCGAGAAGCTCGACTGGAAGAAGGTCAAGACCTTCGGCAAGGTCGCGAAGACCGCCGGCTTGGTCGGCGACGTCGTCGGCGGGGCCATCGATCTGGGGTCCTACGTGCACGCCGTCTTCACCGGTGACGAACGGGGCCGGAAGATCGCCGCCGCGGACGTCGCCGCCGACGTGCTGTTCCCGATCCTGGAAACGGGCGCGATCGCCGGCGGGGTGATCGTGGGTGGGTTGATCGGCGGACCGGTGGGCGCCGTCGCGGGCGGGGCCGGCGGCTACGTCGCCGTGACCGGCCTCGAGGCGTACTGGAACTTCAAGGTCTCCGACGACTTCAAGGAAGACGTCGGCGGCGCCGTGGAACGCCAGGCCGTCCGTCAGATCCTGGGGCCGTTCGCACCCGCGGTGGACCTCGGCGGGGCGGTTGCGGGCATCGCCTCCGGCGGCTTCAACAACGCCAAGAAACTCTTCGGTCGCTAGGCCGGCTCGTGACAGCAGAAGGGGCGTTCCCGGCCATGGCCGAAAGCACGTTGATCACGTTTGCCGAGCTCGAGTTCCTGCTGCGCGCGGCCGCCGGGACGAACCAGGCCTCCATCGACGCCGTCCGCACGCGGCTGGACCTGCAACCGGAGGCGGCGAGCGACATCGTCACCGCGGCCGGCGTGGCGTCGCTGCTCACCCGCGGCCTGTGCACGGAACGCGGCGGCGATGTCATCCCCGGCGACCAGGTCCTCGGGATCGTCGCGGCATTGGCGACGTGGCACACGATGTCGGAGGCCGCCGGCTGGATCGAGGGCCAGCCGGCCGTGGTACACCTGTTCAGCGGCCCCACCGCCCGGCTCGTGGTTTCCCCGGGGAAGCTGGGGATCTACAGCGTCGAGGTCGTCGACCCGGCCGAGTCACTCGCCGCCCCGCTGACCCGTTTCCTCGACCTGTGCACGGCAGGCCAAGGCGAAGCCGCAGCGGTGTTCCGGTCGAGCAAGGACAACGAGCCGGAGGTCGGCCTCGCCGCCGCCCGCAACGCCGACGGTGACTGGCTGCTGTCGGACACCGTCGACAGCCCCGACGAGGGCCGCCCATCAAGCCGGGACGCCGTCACGGCGCGACTCGTGGCCCTCTACGGCGACAACGTCGTCGTGTGACGGGTCAGCTCGGCCGCCGCCTACGCGTTCGGGAACACCACGACGCGGAACTGGTCGTCCACCAGGACGCCGTATTCGACGCGCTGGGGGACGTCTGTCGAGCCGTGGGGCGGGTACGCCATTCTCACGAAACAGTAGATGCCTGGATGCGCGGCGAGGAACGTCTCGATGTCGCGCCAGAGGTTTCCCGTCGCCGTCCCGCGCTGGTTGACCCGGGGATCCTGAGGAAAGTAGTTGGGGCCTCCCTCGCGGCCACCGTGCGCGTGTGCCATGCCGTGGGCCCGGTCGAATCCGGGCCGCGCCGGGAAGCCCCGGTGGTAGGCGTCGTCGCGGCTCTTCGGTGGCGTCGACCGGGACAGGCCGTGGATCAGGACGGTCCGCTCGTGGGCGGCGTCGAACATGACGTCGAACGCGCCGTCGGAGAACTCCAGGAGCTCCGACGGCGGTTCGGTCTCGGCCGTGTACAGCTCGTCGGCAACGTCGACGACGGCCCGGCGCAGCACTGCGAGCCGCGGTGCCCCGCCGGTCCAGCCCAGTTCGGTCAGGCGGCGAAGGTACGGTGCGTCCCCGGCGGTCACGGCGGGGACGCCGCCGCTGAGCGCGGCGTCGATGCGTTTGATCAGCGACATGATCGCTCCTGCGTCAGGGAGCCGTAGTGGACGAACGCCGCCCACTCGGACGGGTTGGACGGGTATCGCCGGCGGTGCTGCCGGACCGCGATGCTGAGCGCCTGGTGTGGCGGTGCGACCGCGAGCGCGGTGTAGAAGTCGGTGGCGACGTCCAGGGCGGCCCGGTCGGACACCCGCCACAACGTGCCGATGACGTGGTCGAAGCCGGCCAGCTGGAAGGCTGACGCGATGTGGATCGCCTCGTCCGCCAGGCCCGGGCTGCCCGCTGCCGTCTGGCATGCGGACAGGTACGCCAGGTCCCCTCCGGTGCTGCGGCCGGCGCTGATCTCGCGCACGCTGAGCACGTCGTCGGCGAACTGCAGATGACTGTCGGACGGGTGCCGCGGATCGGTCACCGCGTGGCAGGCCAGGTGCAGGCGTCCGGCGGCCGGCAGTTCGGCGAGGACCGCGGCCTTGGTCGCGGCCGGGCCCGTCAGCGAGACCACCGGCGGCGTCGCGTGTGCTGCGGCCATGGCGGTCTCAGCGATCATGGCCGGCAACGGCATCGCCTCGGTGTCGGCGCCGACCACGAGCGTGGAGCCGGGGCGGCGTGCACCGGGCATGCCGTGAGCCGACCCGTCCGCGGCATGGGCCGACAGCGGCCGGATGGCGGGCAGGTAGGAGCTCACCAGCTGGTCCAGTGCTGACGGTTGAGCGGCGTCGTCGTACCGGCCCGCGGCGTGCACCGGGAGCAGGCTCAGCGGCCCGGTCGGGATCCACCGCACGTGCGCGTCCGGCCCGTGCAGGCGCAGGGCCGCCACGATGGGGCCCACGGCCGCGTCCCAGAGCCAGGACAGCGTCTGCGACAGCACCTCGTTGGTCTGCCAGGTGTTGGCCGACACCGCCTGCGCAAAGGCCTGCAGCCGGGAGGTGCACTCGTCCTGGGTCAGGTCCGGCAGATGCACGACGTCGAGGTCACCGTTGGCGGCGATCAGGGCGTCACAACGGGTCGGCGCCACATTGACGGTGACCACCGTCGCGTCGTGGATGTCGCGCAGCAGCTGGTCCGCGTCGGGAGGGAGCAGGAAGCGGGTGAAGCCGGGCCGGCACCGGATCCGGTCGACCACGCCGGCGCGTTGCATCTCGAGGCGTTGCCGTTCGAGCAGTGGGATGCCGGCCGGTGCGGATTCGATGGCGTCGAGCACGTCGTGCAGCTCCCGCGCCAGGTCCGGCTCGCGGGCCGCCAGCTGCCGATGGCGGGACCGGCGGTCCAGCGCACGGCCGAGCAGGATTGCCCGCCCCTGCTCCGACATCGTGATGGCCCGTCCGGCGTCGCCGTGTGCGACGGCGCACGCCGTGGCCGAGCGCCCGAGGCCGCCGTACAGCGCCAAGGTGCGTTCCTGGTCGTCGCGGCGCAACCCTTGCCAGGCGGCGAGGTCGAGCAGGGCCAGCGCGGTCGAGTAGGTGTCGAGCGCGTCCGCCGTGTGCCCGCCGTGTTCGTGCAGCTGGGCGAGGTGCCGGCCGGCCGCCAACCGGATTCCCGCCGGCGCGGTCGGGGTGTGCAGCGCCTGGCCGAACGCGTCGATCCCGTCCTGGTACGCCGCCCGGCTCCATGCGTGCCGGCAGCTCGCCGCGTACGCCAGGCCGAGGTTCAGGTGCAGCTCTGCCCACGTGGGCGTGCCGGCGGCGGTGATCGCCATCGCCTCGGACATGGTGGCGACCGCACGGTCGTACATCGCCTGGTCCCACCGCAGCTCGATGATGCTGACCAGGACGCCGCCGAGGTTGCTGCGGTGCATGACGGCGTCGCGGTGATCCAGGCCGGTGGCGGCGACAGCGGCGCCGAGCCGCCCGGCCGCCTCCGCCAGCGGGGCCGGATCGCGTTCGGCGATGCCGAGGCGGTGCAGGACGTGGGCCATGTCGCCCTGCCATTTCTGCCACTCGACGTGCTGTTCGCCCACGGTGCTCAGCACCCGGTCGAGCAGGGCCCTCGCCTCGTGCAGGTCCGCGGTGTCGTGGTGGGCCTCGAACCTGTTCCGCAGGGCCATGGCGAGATCGGCCTGGCGGCTGACCCGCTGGGCGTGGGACTCCGGCGTCCGCTGCAGGGCGTCCCGGCGGGCGGTGATCGAGGCGTCCAACGCCTGGGTGTCACCGGTGATGGCGTAGCTGGCACGGAGGGCCTCGGCCAGCTGCATCAGGAACAGGGGCGCGTCCGGGTCGTCGGGCCTGAGCCGGTCCACGGAGGTCTGCAGCGTCTCGATGGCCTCGACGGCGGCCGCCGGGTCGGCGTCGAACGACGCCGACGCGGCGAGTGCGTCACCGAGGCCCGCCAGGCATCCCCGCGCGAAAGCGTGCTCGACCGGCACCGTGCGGACCGCTTCCTGGGACGCGGCCACCGCTTCCCGGAGGTGCCGCGGGTCAGCGGTGATGCGGAAGCGCAGCATCAGTGCGGCGCTGACGTTGGACAGCATCGCGGCCCTGGCGGCCGGGTCGCGCTCGGCGGCGGCTGCCTGGCGGCGCACGGTGACGGCTTCCTCGGCCGGTGCGTCGCGTCCGGTGTGCTCAGCGAGCCCGAGCAGCGCCAGTCCATGGTTGGCCAGGTAGGACGCGCGGCGGGGGTGGTCGTCAGCGACCAGTGCCACCGCCTCGCGGAGATGGACGACGGCCTCGGTGAGGGCGTCGATGTCGTCGTGGTGTTCGAAGGTGCGGTACAACGCGAGGCCGAGGTTCGTCCGCGACCTCGAACTGTCCGGGCGCGCGTCGACCGCCGCCCGGTACAGGTCGACGGACTCGCGCAACGCCTCGGTGTCGCCGGTCAGTTCGTACCGCACGAGGAGCGCCACGCCGAGGTTCGCCGCGTGCGCGACCGGGTCCGCCGGTCGGCCGGCTCGCAGCATGGCGACGGCGCGGCCGGCGAGCGACGGATCGCCGGTGGTGACGGCCTGCCGGAGGAGGTCCGCCGCGGTCGGCGGCGGTTGGTCCCCGCTCATCCGCGGCCTCGGATCACCCGTGCCGCGCGGCGGCGACACGCGGCGGCGGCCGATGCCGGAGCGGGTTGTCGGGTCACCGCGCCGGCTCGAGTCTGTCCAGGTCGGCCGCCACGCGGGCGGTCGCCGGATGGTGCTGGCCGAGCATGCGCCGGCTGGTGGCGAGGACCCACTGCAGCGTGGTGCGGGCGCTCTCGACGTCGCCCAGGTCGTGCTGGATGAGTGCGAGCCTGCGGTGGGAGGCCAGGGTCGCCGGGTGCTGCGGGCCGATGGTCCGGGTGCGCCGGTCGAGGACGTCGCGGGTCAACCGCATGGCTTCGGGGAGGTCTGCGCGGGCGTGCCGCACGTCGGCGAGGGCCTGCAGCGCGCTCAACGTCCGCGGGTGCTCGGCGCCGAGCACCCGCGCGCCGGTCGTCGCCAGCGCCCGGAGCTGGTCCTCGGCGGCCTCCAGGTCACCGCGGTCGTTGGACACCATGGCCAGGTGGAACAGCGTGACGAGGGTGGCCGGATGATCGTCACCCAGCTGCCGGCGGCGGGCCTCGAGGACCTGGTTCAGGAGCCGTTCGGCGTCGTCGAGCCGGCCGAGGCCGCGGGCCAGGTCGGCCACGTTGTTGAAGCTGGTCAGGGTGTCGGGATGGGTGTCGCCCAGCACCTGCCGGCGTGATGCGAGCACCTCCTGGAACAGGTGCTCGGCGTCGCCGAGCTGCCCGTGGTCGCGCAGGACCCGGGCCAGGTAGTGGGCGGTGGTCATGGTGTCCGGGTGGTGCGGGCCGAGCGTGCGGCGTTGCGCCTCCAGCACCTTGTGGAACTCCCGCTTCGCCTGGTTGTACTCCCCGGCGTCGTACAGGACCCGGCTGAGTTCGTGGCGCAGGGCCAGGACGGTGGGATGATCCCGGCCGACGACGGCGCCACCCTGGGCGACCAGCGCACGGGCCTGGCCTTCGGCGCGATGCAGCAACCCCGAGGCGCGCAGGTATCGCACCGCCAGCAGCGCCGGCTCCAGCACGTCGGGCGCAGGGCCGGGCGGTTCGATCCGGCGGTCGTGGATCAGGTCGAGCGGGGCGCCGCAGTGCTCGGCAACCGCCGACCAGGTGGTCCACGACGACGGGTGCTTCGGGTCGAGGTCCCGCACCGCGGCGTGCAGGAGCTCGACGAGCAGCTCGAGGTAGGTGTCGGGATTGCCGTCGACGTCGTGATGGACCCGCGACGCGTCACGGACCAGCGGATGCAGGACAAGGGCGTCGGCCGCGGTGTCGTCGGCCGGATCGCGGTGCCGGTCGAGCAGGCCGATGTCGAGCAGATCGCAGACGGTCCGCCACAGCTGGCGGGCGGTGATGCCGGTGAACGGCGCGACCCTTGCCATGATGTCCGCGCGGAGCAGTCCGAGCGGCACGTCCGCCGGGCGGAAGCAGGACAGCAGGCGCAGCAGCGGGCGGGCGTACCGCGCACCGCGTGCGGCCAGCAGGTCCAGCGACAGCTCCCAGGTCAGGCCCACCACCTCACGATTGCGGCGGTCGGCCGGCCCGGCGCCGGCAAGGTTGTCGTCGAGCAGCCGCCGGCGGTTGCCCTCGTCCAGGGCGGCACGGTAGTCCTCGAACGTCCGGACCTCCTTGACCGCCGTGAAGCCGGCCGGCATCGCCGCCGTCTCACCGAGGTAGCGGCCGACGATGCCGAGCGCGAGCGGCAGCCCGCCGAGCCGCTGCGACAACCGCCGCGCCGACGCTGCCGAACCGGCATCCGGACCGGCCAGCTCCTGCAGCACCAGGGCGCCGTCGTCCGGGTCGAGCACCTGCACGGGATGCAGGGTGAACCATGGTGGATCACCCGCGCTCCAGGTCTGCGCACCACCGTCGCGGGTCGTGACGATCACCGCGCCGTACGGCGCCGTCACCGCGCGGACCCATCCGTTGCCGTCGGAGACCTGCGCCCCGGGGATGCTCAGGGTCCGGCGGGGGTCGTCGGCGTCGTCGATGACGAGCAGCCAGGGAAGGGTCCGGTTGGCGAGCAACCGCCAGACCTGGTCCGGGAGGCTGCCGACGCGCAACTGATCCGGCGTTGCGCCCAGGTCGACGGCGATGGCGTGCATGCTCGTCAGGAACACGCCGGGATCGCCGGCCGACGCCCACCAGACCTGCACACCGAGGCGCTCGGCCAGGCGGGCCACGGCGAGGGCGACGGTGCTTTTGCCGCATCCGCCGAGGCCGTGCAGGACGTGCACGTGGACCGGCACGTCGGGTGGGTGCGGCTGCTGGAGCGTGCGCGCCAGGACGGTGAGCAGCGCGTCACGGCCGCGGATGTCGGGCTGGCGGGCGAGACGGTCTGTGGGTGCCCGCGTCGACACGGCGACCGTGTCCGGGCCGGGAGGCGCTGCGTTCGCGGGATCGTCGGGGTACGCCGGTGCCGGGACCGCCGGTGGTGCGCCGGCGGTGCCTCGCCGGGCCCGGCGCAACGCCAGGAGCCATTGCCCGATTGCGTGCCGGTCCGTGACGCCGCAGGTCAGCAGGACCTTCTTGAACTGCTCGACCGCCCCGCGGCCGGGCAGGTGCGTGCCGGCGAAGTAGCCGCCGAGGGTGCTGGCCGGCACGCCGCTGCGGGCGGCCACGTCGCGGACGGTCAGCCCGGCGCTGTCGCGCAGGAGGCCGAGCTCCCGGGTGAAGTCGCCCCGGTCAACGACTCTCAGCGGCTCCGGCTCCATCGCTGGCGTCGCACTCGGCACCGGGCACCTCCTCGGCCGACGTCGGCTCGCTCCGTTGTACCGCAGTGCCTTCGCCGCGGCCACCATGGGCGCGTCGGCGGCGCGTCGCGGCGGTGAACCCCCACACCACCGCCAGCGCGCAGACGACCTGCGACTGGCTGCTGGGCAGCATGACGCTCTGCAGGACTGCCAGCGAGGTCTGCAGGTCCAGCGCGTCGACGTCGGTCAGCACAGACCGGATGCGGGCGCGCCAACCACCGGGGTTCGCAGCGGATGGGCTGATCATGGACTACCTCCGTTGTCGTGTGCCGTCCACGATCCGGTCGGCGGTCGGCCGCGGTTGACGTTCCCGCCGAAGGTCGGGCAAGGTCGTACAGTCCGCAGCCGGCTCGTACAGGGTGGTCATCACATGCACGACGTGCGGCGATGGCTGGAGCTGGCCGGTGCCGGTGACGGTGCCGGTGACCCGGACGTCGTCCTCGACCCGGCCGCGTTGGTGGCCGTCCGGGCGCTCGCCGCGACCGCCCCGAGCGACGATCTTGATACGGCGCTCGTGATCGCGGTGGCCTACTGGTTGCGATACCTGCAGCTGCCCGAGGGCGAGGACGAGGCCGACCTGGCCGAGGCCGTCCACTGGTTCGGCCGCGTGTTTCCGCACGCCCCGGATCAGGTACCGCGGAGCCTGCACGCCGGGCTCGCGGTCGAGCTGCCGCCGGCGGGCGACGACCCGGACAGCTGGAGTGCGGAGGCCGCGCGGTACCTGACGGGCGGGGCAGTGCGGACGCCGGAAGTCCTCGATCGGGTGATCCGGCTGCTGGAGGCCGCCGCCGGTGCCGGCGCCGACCCACAACGCGCCATCTACCTGATCAACCTGTGCAGCGCGCAGCAGTCCCGGTTCGCGATGACCGGCGCCGTCGAAGCACTCGACGCGGCGGTGCGGGCGGGGACCGTCGCGGTCAGCATCGCGGACGTCGCGGTTCGAGCGGCGGCGGCGGGCAATCTCGGCAACGCGTTCCGGGCCAGGTACGAGGCACGCGGCAGCGACGACGATCTGACCGCCGCCGTCGAGTACGGCCGGAAGGCGATCACGCTCGGCGCGCCGGACGATCCCCGCATGGCGGCCTACCGGTCGAGCCTGGGCACGGCGCTGCAGACCCGCTACGACCGGCACGGGGACGCGGCCGACCTCGACGCCTCGATCGTGCTCGGCGCCGACGCGGTCGAGCTGACCCCACGCGACGACCCGGCCCGGTGCGGGCGACTGTCCAATCTGGGAAACGCGCTGCGGCTGCGGTACCTGCGAACGGGCTCCGTCGATGACCTCGAACGGTCGATACGGGTCGGCACCGAGGCGGTCAGCTCGGACCCGGCCGCAGCGGACCTGGCCATCTACCGGTCCAACCTCGCGTCCGCGCTGCGCGATCGGTTCGACGCGACCGGCGACCAGCGGGATCTCGACGCCGCGATCGAGCACGTGCGCGCGGCGGCCGAGGCGGTCGGACCAGGGCATCCGCGCCGACCCGGATATCTGTCGAACCTCGCCTCGATGCTCCGCAACAGGGCGGAGACCACCGGGTCGCAGCCGGATCTGGATGCGGCGGTCGACGCCGCGGACGCCGCCGCAGCTGCGGTGGGCGACCTCGATCCCGACCGTCCGGTCATCCTGTCGGCGCTGGCGCTGGCACTCGACGCGCGGTTCGGGGCGCGCGGGGCGATCCAGGACCTGCACCGTGCGGTCGACGTGATGGAACGTGCGGTCGCCGGATCGCCGCCCGGCAGCACCGACCGGCCGCGATGCCTGTCGGGGCTGAGCAACCTGCTGCGCCGGCGGTTCGAGCGCACCGGCGCCGCCGACGACCTCGACCGGGCTGTCACGCACGCGGGTGAGGCCGTGCGCGAGACCCCGCCACAGCACGTCTATCGCGCCGCCTATCTGGCACATCTGGCCAACGCACTGCACGGCCGGTTCGAGTACGCGGGCGCGACCGGTGACCTCGATCAGGCCATCACGTTCGCCCGGGAGGCCACGCGTGCCGGGCGCGGCCTGCCGGAGGCGGATCCGGACCGCGGTCGCTACCTGACGAATCTGTGCGGGTTCCTGAACGACCGGTACACCCGCCATGGCCAGGTCACCGACGTCGAGGAGGCCGTCGTCGCAGGGCGGGCGGCGGTCGCCGCCGTCCCGGCCGCGCACCCTGAGCGCGGCACGACCTTGTCGAACCTCAGCAACGCCATGATCTCCTGGTTCGGGGAGACCGGTGACGTCGACGACCTGGGTCGCGCCGTCGAGCTGGCGATCGGCGCGCTGGTGGCGGTCGACACCGCGCATCCCGAACGGGCGAGGTTCGCCTCCAACCTGGCGGCGGTCCTGCTGATGCGCTCGGAGCACGACCCGCAGCCGGGGTCGCTGGCACTGGCGTCGGCCGCGGCGCAGGAGGCGGTGGCCGCCACCGACGCGGCGAGCCTGTACCGGGCCGGCCGGATCGGCAACCTCGCGGAGATCCTCTCGCTGCAGTACACCCAGGACGGGCAGCCGGCGACCCTCGATCGGGCACTGGCCGCGTTCGCCGAAGGCGCGGCGGCGCAGTCGGCGCCGATCGTGCGGCGCGCGCGTCTTGCCCGGTCACTGGCACGCCTTGCCGGCCGCGCCGGACGGTGGGAGACCGCCGACCGCGCCTGGGCCGACGTCGGGCTGCTGCTGCCGGCGCTGGTCGACCACACGCTCGTGCGGGCGGACCGGCAGCGGCATCTCGAGCTGCTCAACGGGTTCGGGCCGGAGGCCGCCGCCGTCCGCACGCACCTCGGGGACCTTGAAGGCGCCTGGGCGGCGCTCGAGGCCGGCCGGGGAGTCCTGCTCAGCCAGGCGCTGCAGACCCGCGCCGACGTCGACGAGCTCGAGGCCCGCCACCCGGACCTGTTCGAGCAGTTCGAGCAGCTGCGACTCGTGCTCAACGACCCTGCCGGTGACGGGCACGGTGTGTTGACGCCGGCGGCCGCCGACCGTCAAGCCGCGGCGCGCCGCGCCGCGGCGCAGGCCTGGACGGCGCTGCTGGAGCGGATCCGGCAGCTGCCGGGTCTGACCCGGTTCGGCCTGCCGCCGACCACCGCGCAGATGCGCGACGCGGCCGGGGACGGTGTCATCGTCGCGATCAACATCACCGAGATCGGGTCGGCCGCCCTGACGCTGACCCGCGACCGCATCGACGTGGTCCACCTTGACGTGACCGCGGCCGAAGCCCTCGCCAACATCAACGGGTTCCTGGCCGCCGCGGCGGATCCTGACGGTTTCGCGGCCAACGACCGCCGCGGCGCCGTGCTTGCCTGGCTCTGGGATGCGATCTGCGAGCCGGTGCTGCGCCGGCTGGGGCATCTCGGCCCGCCACCATCCGGCGATGCCTGGCCGCGGGTCTGGTGGATGCCGACCGGCCCGCTGGCGCTGCTGCCGATCCACGCGGCGGGCCGGCAGCCCGCGGACGCCGGCGACGCGGCGGCCGTTCCGGAACGGGTGGTGTCGTCCTACACGCCGACGGTCCGGACGCTGCTGCATCAGCGCCGGCGCCGGTCACCGGGCGACGGCGGCGTCAGCGCGGTGGTGGTCGGGGTGCAGACGGCGGCGGGGCTGCCGCCGCTGCCCCGTGCCGGTGCGGAGGCCAGGGAGGTGGCCCGGCGCTTCGGGGTGGCGCCGCTGCTTGACGCCGCGGCGACCTCGTCGGCGGTGCGCGCCGGCCTGGTCGGCGCGACCCACGCCCATTTCGCCTGCCACGCCGTCACCGGAGCGGACGATCCCAGCGACGGGCGGCTGGAGCTGCACGCGGAGTCGCTCATGATCAGGGATCTTGCCGCGCTGACCGTCCCGCGCGGCCACCTGGCCTACCTGTCCGCGTGCGGGACGGCGTTCGGTGGCATGGTGTTGCTGGACGAGTCGGTGCACATCGCCTCCGGGCTGCAGCTTGCCGGCTTCGCCCACGTCATCGGCACGTTGTGGCGGGTCGCCGACGCGGACGCCGCCGAGATCACGGCGATGTTCTACGAGGAGCTGGCGGCGGGCGCCGGCCCGGCCCAGGCCATGCACCACGTCACCCGTGGCATGCGCCGCCGGTACCGCCGCAACCCCGGCATGTGGGCGGCCTATGCCCACTTCGGGCCCTGAGCCCTACGCCTGCGTGTTCCGCGCCGGACCGGCCGCGCCGATCCGGCCGGACTCCCGCGGCGGCGCCTCCAGCGCCAGCAGGTCGAACCAGAAGTCGTCCACCGACCGGTAGCGTTTGACGATCGACGCATAGCGCAGATAGCTCGCCTGGTCGAGCACCCGGAGCGACTTCAGCGCCTCGGCGGCGATCTGCTGCGACGTCACCAGGGCCTGCCCGGCAAGCTCCCGGGTCACCGCCGAGGTCACGTTGAGCGCCAGGCTGCGGCCCTGCCGGGCAGCTCCCGCACCGGCGGCGAGCTCGATGCTGCGGGACAGCTTCTCGGGCTGGAACGGCTCGACCTTGCCGTTGGTCTTGGCGACCGCGGATGGTGTGCCGGCCGCCACGGAGATCCGCGGTGGCCCGTACTGCCGCTCGAGCCACGCGCGCACCTCGGCCGCGCTCCACTGCCCGCCGGGCGTCGCCTTGCTCTCGAACACCATCGCGAACCGGATGTAGGTCACGTCGGTGATGGCGGCGTTGCACCGGAGCTGCTTGAGCACCAGGCCGCCGATGTCCTTGCTGCTCACGGGCAGATCGGGGGCGTCGGGATTGAGCAGCTGCACGACGCCGTCCACGAACGCGTTGACGTCGGCGACGGACAGCTGCGACCCGACCGCCGCGTTGAGGATGCCGTTGCGGATCTTCGCCCTGGAGAACGGCTCGGTCCGGCCGTCGCGCTTGCGGACCTGAAGGTATTCGGCCGTGATCCGCTCCGCGGTGGAGAACCGCTCGCCGCACTTCTCGCAGACCCGCTTCCGGACGAGCTCACCCTTGCATCGACGTGTGTCTTTCACGCGGGTCGCATCGCTTCCACAAAACGGACATCGCATGAGAGGAACGCTACATCTAGTCGATGTGACGGCGGAACCCTCAAGACAGTGCCATATCTAGTGAGATCGGTGGTGCTGGGCACTGCGCGCTGCAAATCACCCACATCTTGGAGGGTGTTTGCAGGGAACCACGGCAGCATGACCCTCAGCGCAGGTATCTGCGGCGGCGGTCCGGGATTTGCCCCTGTGGCGGGCGGTTCCCGGCCCGCTGCCGATCGGGGCGGGGGCCTGCGGCATCTCGATTCCCGTGCATCGGCAGATTGGACTGCGATGGCGACAGCACCGGCCCGATTCGCGCGGTGCGGCGCCTGCGGCACCGTCGATCACGAGCGCCTGGCTGCGGCGGCATGACCGCAGGCGAGCCGAGGTTGTGCAACGCTCCGGACGCAGGGGGCCAGCTCAGCAGGTCCGGAGCGGTTGCGCCGGTGTCGGGGGGCACCGGCGGCATCGGGCAGGCCATCGTCAAGGGCCTGTCCGGTGCCGGCGCCCCGGTCGCGTTCGTGCCCGCGGAGCACCGATGATCCGCAGCTCCGACCGGCGGACCGGCGGACCCGGCCGCGTGTTCACCGGCGTTGCCTGGCCGGGTGCGAGCGGTCCCCGGCATCTCGGCCACGTCGCGGGCTTCGGGGTGCCGTCGGACATCTTCAGCAGGTATCAGCGCATGGCCGGCAACCAGGTGCTGATGATCAGCGGGACCAGCGAGCACGGCACCGCCGTCCTTCTCGAGGCCGACCGGGACGGCGTCGCACCGCGGCAGGTTGCCGACCGCTACAGCCGGGTGATCGCCGAGGACCTCCAGGCGATGGGGCTGTCCTTCGACCTGTTCACCCGGACCACCACACGCAACCACTACGCCGTGACGCAGCAGGTCTTCCGGTCGCTGCTGAACAACGGCTACGTCAGCCGGCGCACCGTGCCCGGCGCGATCTCACCGTCGACCGGACGACCCCTGCCGGACCGCTGCATCGAGGGGACCTGTCCGGTCTGCGCCGCCCCGGCTGCCCGCGCCGACCAGTGCGGGCACTGCGGCAACCTGCTCGATCCGGCCGACCTCATCGACCCGCGGAGCAGCATCACCGGTGAGGCGCTGACATTCGCCGGCACCGAACACTTCTTCCTCGACCTGCCGGCCTTCGCCGAGGTCCTCGGCGGCTGGCTGCAGTCCCGTGACGGATGGCGCTCCAACGTCCTGAAATGCACGCTCGACCTGCTCGACGACCTCAGACCGAGGGCCATCAGCCGTGACCTCGACTGGGGCGTGCCGATCCCGCTCGACGGGTGGGTGGGGCGGCCGGACAAGCGCCTGTGCACGTGGTTCGACACGGTGATCGGCTATCTCTCCGGCTCGGTCGAATGGGCCCGGCGCACCGGTGACCCGGACCTGTGGCGGGCATGGTGGCACGACCCGGCCACCCGTGGCTGCTACTTCATGGGCAAGGACGACATCGCGGTCCACAGCGTCATGTGGCCGTCGATCCTGCTCGGCCAGAACGGCACCGGTGACCGGGGTGGCCGAAGCGGCACGTACGGACTGCTGCAACTGCCGCAGGAGGTGGTGTCCAGCGAGGTGCTCACCATGCAGGGACACAAGGGCTCGGCGCCGCGCGACGCCGCCGTGTACGTCACCGACGTCCTGTCGCGGTACTCCGCCGACGCGTTGCGCTACTACCTCGCGGCGTGCGGTCCGGAGACGTCGGACACCGACTTCACGTGGTCCGAGTTCGTCCGCCGCACCAACGACGAGCTCGTCGCCGGATGGGGGAACCTGGTCCACCGGGTCGTTTCGCTGGCGCACCGCAACTTCGGCGCGGTGCCGGAGGCGGAGTCCTTCACCCCGGCCGACGTCGAGCTGCTCACGACCGTCAACGACGCGTTCGACACCGTTGGAGAGCTGCTCGACCGGCACCGGCACCGGGCCGCGCTCAACGGAGCGATGCAGACCGTCGCCGCCGTCGACGCGTACGTCACGCAAGAGGCTCCGTGGACCCTGCGCGACACCGATCGGGCGCGGATGGGGACCCAGCTGCACGTGATGCTGCAGGCGGTGCAGGACTGCAATGCGCTCCTGACGCCGTTCGTGCCGGCCGCGGCGAACCGCGTCCATGCGCTGCTCGGAGGAGCGGGAACCTGGGTCGGCATGCCGCAGCTGCGCGACGTCGAGGACGGGACGCGGTACACGGTGCTGATGGGTGACTACCAGGGGGCGGCGCGTTGGGGCACCAGTCGCATCCGGCCGGGAACGCCGCTCGAGGCGCCGGTCCCGGTGTTCACGAAACTCGATCCTGCCCTGGTCGAGGGTGAGGTGTCCCGGCTGCGTGCCGGCTGACGCGCGGTCCGGGCCGGTGGTCACGGACCGAGATGGACGAACGCCCCCCACAGCATCGGGTTCGCCGGATAGCGTTGGTACTGGGCGCGAACGGCGGCGTTGACGGCCGCTGCGGGCTCAAGACCGGCGGCGAGCCGGTGATAGGTCGCCACGGCCAGGTCGTAGGCGGCGTCGTCGTCGACCCGCCACAAGGTCCCCACCACGTGCCGGAAACCGATCAGCTGGAACATCGACGAGATGTGCATCGCCTCGTCGACGAGCAGGCCGCCGGTCAGCGCGGTGGTACACGCCGAGAGGTACGCCAGGCGACGATCGCCGCTGGGCAGGATCCCGATGTCACGGACCCGCAGCGGCCCGTCATCGAGGATCAGGGCGCTTGCCGCCGGGTCCGACAGGTCCGTGACCGCATGGCAGGCGAAGTGCGCCCAATCGGCGTCGCGCAGCCGGTCCAGGACCTCGCCGCACGCGGCGCCGGCGCCGGTCTGGATCGCGGTGGCATGCAGACGGCCGGCGGCGGCCCGGCACTCGTCGGCAGCGCGGCGCAGGGTGGGTCGGGCGCCCGCGTCGGGCACCGCGACGACGAGCGGACGCGAGGCCAGGTCCGGTGCTGTCCCGGCGGTCGCGGCCGTCCCGGTGGAACCGCGGGCGCGGATGAGTGCCCGCAGCGTCGAGGTGTACGACGAGACGCTCACGTCGAGCAGCGACAGCTCGCCGCGCCCGGCGGCGTGCAGCGGCAGCACCCCGAGCGCACCGGTCGGCAGCCACCAGAGCCGGCCCGCCTCGGCGGCTGTCAGCGAGGCGAGCACCGGCGCGACGACGTCGTCCCAGAGCCAGCCCAGGATCCGCAGGATCGTCGGGTTGCTGTCCCAGTCGTTGGCGGCTGTCGCAGCCAGGAACAGCTGCGCGTTCGCCGTGACGTCCTCGTGCCGGAGCGTGGGCAGCGGCACGACCTCCACACCGGCCGTCCGGATGATCAACCCGTCGCAGCGGTACCGCGAGACGTTGACGACGACGACCGGCCCGCCGGCCGCCGCCGCCAGCAGGTCCTCAGGTTCCGGATCGCGGAGCAGGCCCAGCGCCCGGACGCGGGCCATCACGTCGTCGAAGCGGGCGGCCGCCGCCCGCCGCCGGGTCGCCGAGGCGGCGACCACGCCCGGTGACGCGTCCAGCTCGCTGGTCGGCGTGGTGTCGGCGTTGATGACGTCGCGGATCTCCTCGAACTCGTCGGCCAGCCGCGGGTCGGCGAGGCGCAATGCGCCGATGTCCCGGCGCTGGTCCGCGGCCTGTCCGAGCAGGATGCCTCTGGCCTGCTCCAGCACCGCCACCGCGCGGAGCCGGTCGCCGGCGTGCAGGGCCACGGCGGCGGCGTCACTGCCGAGACCGGCGAGGCGGGCCAGCTGCGCGTGGCGGCTGTCCCAGCCGAGGCTGCGTCCGGCGAGCATCGGCAGCAGGTCCAGGGCCTCGGCGTACGCGGTGCCCGCAGGAACCCAGTCCTCAGGTGTCGCGGCGGGGGACATGGCCGCAACCAGTTCGGCTCGGTAGGCGGCCGCGGCGGCGCGGATCACCGGCATCGTGGTGGGGGAGCGGGAGCACCGCTGGAACGCCTCGGCGGCCGCCGCGACGTCGCCGGCCGGGGCCGTTGACGATGTGCCGGCGACGCTGACGAAGCGGGCGCGCAGGGCCATGGCGAGGTTGAACTGGAAGCCGCCGTTGTCCGGCGCGCCGCTGTCTGCGGACACGGCCGCCTCGGCGGCGGCCACGGCATCGGCGAGGTCGGCGTCGCCGCCGTCCAGCGCGTGCCGGCGCAGCAGCGGGGCGACGAGGTTCGACAGGTAACCGGGCCGGTCCGGGTGATCCGCGGCGCTGGCGACGACGGCCTGACGGTCGGCGTCGATGGCGCGATCGAGATCTGCCCGGACGTCGAACGCCTCGAACCGCCGGAACGTCATCAGGCCCAGATTCGCCGCGTACATCGACCGGTGCGGGTGATCTGCGGGGGTGGCGTCGATCGCCGCGGCGGCCGTGTCGACGGCCTCGTCGATGTCCGTCCGCTGCCGGAGGCTCTCGAAGCGGCGCAGCACCGAGGTGGCGAGCATCGCCAACCGCCGCGGGCGCAGAGCATCGTCGCCCGGCGTTGCGGCAACGGCCGCCCGCGCGTCCAGCACGGCTTCGTCGAGGTCTGCCAGATCGCCGGTGCGTTCGTAGCGGACGCGCAGCGCATTCGCGACGTTGACCAGCATCCGGGGGCGCAGCCGGCGGCCGGCCGGTGTTGCGGCGAGTGCCAGCCGGCCGAGCTCCACGGCCTCGTCGAGCTCGCCGGCATCGCCGGTCCGAGTGGCGCTGCGCAACAGCACGAGCCCGAGTGCCGAGCGCCGGCGGGGGAGGCCCGGGTCGTCCGGTGCGGTCGCCTGGACCGACGCGCGTCCCGTTCGGAGTGCTTCGGTGAGATCGGCGACGTCGCCGGTCCGGTCGTAGCGGGCCCGGTGGGCGGCGCAGAGGTTTGCCAGGAAGCGGCCGCGCTCCGGCGAGCGGTCCGTGGTGGCGTTGACAGCGCGCTGACCGGCGGTGACGGCGGCGTCGATGTCGTCCGGATCGCCGAGCCGCTCGTAGCGGTCCAGCAGCGTGGTGGCCAGTCCCGACAGCAGGGTCGCCAGCTGCTCGGGCCCGGGTCCGGCGGCGATGGCGTCCCGGCGGAGCGTCACCGCGGCGTCGAGGTCGTCGGTCGACCCGGTCCGCTGCCAGCGCGACAGGTAGGCGGACGCCAGGTTGGCCGCCGCCGCGACCCTGGTGGCGCCGCCCGGCGGGGCGGTCCGCACGGCGAGCTCCCCGACGGTGATCATCGAGCTGAGGTCCGCCGGATCGGCGGTGGCGTCGTACCGTGCGTGCAGCACGGCGGCAAGGTTCGTGGCGATCGCCGACGTCCCGGTGTGGTGCGCCGGCATCGCATCCAGCGCCGCGGTGAGCACCAGCGCCGCACGACGCAGGTCCTCGGCCGTGCCGGAGTGCTGGTACCGGAGGAAGAGCGCGGCACCGAGCGTCGAGTGCACCGAGGGGCCGTCGGGGTGGGTGAGCGGCAGGTCCGCCGCGGCGCCGGCCAGTGCGACGCACCGGTCCAGATCCTCCGGGTCGCCGTTCCTGATGAAGCGCAGGCGCAGCAGTGCGCTGCCGGTGAGCCGCAGCCGCCGTTGCTCCGCCGGGTCCCCGGTGCCGTCCAGCTCCGCCGTGACCAGGTCGATCGCCTCGGCCAGGTCGCCGGGAGCGCTGCTGTGCTCGGCCGCGGTGCGCAGCACCGAGACGATCGCGGCGCGCAGTGCGGCGCGCTGCGGATGATCGGCGACAGCGGGTGCCGCGGCCCGCGTGAGCGCCACCGCTCGGTCGAGGTCCGCGCGGCTGCCGGTCCTGGTGAAGCGCACCCGCAACGACACCGCAAAGTTGATCATCAGCGCCGGGCGGTCCGGGTCGTCGGGCGCGGCGGCATCGATGGCCGCCTCATGCACCTGCAGGCAGCTGTCCAGCAGCTGCGGGTCGCCCTCCACCCGAAATCTGGAGCGGAGCATCAACGCCAGGTTCGACAGGTAGCCGGCGCGCGCCGGGTCGTCGGGAGGGCACTGCGCGACGACCCGGCGGGCGAGGGACTCGGCGTGGATGAGGTCGGCAGGATCGCCGGTCTCCTCAAATCTCGCCAGCAGCTGCCGCGCGTACTCCGCGCGGGCGGCTCGGGGTAGCACGACGGTACGGTAGCACCGTCGTGGCCGCACTACCGTGCGACACTGAACTGGGCCGGGTCGGTGAACCGCCGAGGCAGCCGGATCAGCTTCTGGACCGGAAACCCTTCGGCCAGACCGGCGAAGACCACACTGCTCTGGCCTCTGGTCTCCGCGGTCAGGGCAGAGCGCGCCGCCGGGCTGTAGATCCGGACGTGTTTGAGCCAGGCGGCCTCCTCACCGTGCCGGTCGAAGCCGCGCCCCGCGGCGGCGTGACCGAACACGTCATGCACCGCGCGGAACATGTCGTTGTCGTCGTCGCTCAGCCATGGATGAGGATTGCCGCACGCCGCGGTGGAGAAGATGTCGAGCCGCCCGCGGCGCAGGTCCGCGATCATCTCGACTGCGTCCTCGTAGGGGTCTTCCGAGGTGATCCGCACGTCGAGGCCGACCCCGCCACGGCCGGCCGGCCTGGTCAGCAGGTCGAACTGCCGCTGGGTGTCCAGCCGGAAGGCCCGGTACGACGGCAGCGCGGCCCGGCTGAACATCGGGCTGCGGAGGTACGCGCGGGCGATGAGCTGTTCCCGGACCGGGCACGAGACCACCGCGCGGTAGTCCACCGCGGGCGCGGGGACCGTTGACGTCGTGGACGGGAACCGGCGCAGCACGGCGTTGATGTCGGCCGCGACGTCGGGGTCGAGCAGGACCCGGGGACTGCCGTCCGTGTGGCGGCAGATGCCCCGGCAGGGAGTGGGGTACTTTCGGCGGTGCCTGCGCAACATCGCATTCGGGCTCCCGCAGGGTTATCGGGCGCGGGAGGCGCGCGTTGCGAGGCCGCCGCCGGCAGGCGACGGTGCTGGAGCCGAGAGCTGGCGGAGCAGGCGGGTGTACCGCCGTTCGCGGTGCGTTCGCTGGAACGAGTCCCGCCGGCGGTCGCCGCGGGTCCTGACGATTCTGGACATGGTCTGCCGCAATCCTTCCGGAGCTCGCTGGTAGCGGCCCGGAGGTGTGTTGCGGTGGCCGCCAAGGGCGACACTGCGCCGTTGCGGCGGCGGGATACACGTTGTACGACGGGCCGGGACAACCCCGGCACCGCTCGTACAAACTCGTTCAGGACATCACCAGAACTCGCGGTTCATGACGCCGGGGCGCAGCTCGCAGCGCGGGTCGGCGGCCTGAGGGCCGGCGGGCTTCGCGACGCGGTCGCAGGGCAGTTGCATCGGGCACGAGTAGACGACGTCGTTCAGCGCCAGCTCGTCCTCCGGTGAGCGGAGGTGGTCGGCCGGGCCGCCGAGCACCCGTACGAGCTCGCGGAACTCGTCGGTGCGGTTCGTGCCGGTTCTCGCGGCCTCCAGCAGGCGGTCAAGCTCGGGCCGGTGCTCCGGCCGATGCTGCGTGGTGGCCTCCATGAACGGCAGGTACGGGCAGAACGCCGCGACCCACGTGTGACCTGGCTGCGGCGTCTTCCTCGCAACCAGGTCCGCGACCGTGCCCGCGGTGACGGTCGTCCCGGCGTGCTCGGCGGCCGTGAATGTCGGCCCCAGGTACGCGCCGGCCGCGCGCCCGGCCAACTGCAGCAGCCACAGTTTGGCGGCGTCCGGGGTGGTGCTGCGGCTGAGCAGGATGAGGGCGCAGGCAACCAGGGACAGCAGCCACTGCTCCCGCCATTCGCGGAGCATGCCGGTCTCGTGCGCGAACCGTTCGCCGGTGTCCCTGATGGCCCGTACGAGCTTCTGCAGCCATCCGGGCAGGAGCGTGCCGCGGCCGCTGTCCGGATCGATGATGAACTCGATCAGGGCACTTCGATGATCAGTGTGGATGTCGAGCAGCGTCCGGACCACGATGTACAGCATCAATCCGGCGGGGTCGCGGGCGAGCGGGCCCTCCGACTGGTACTTGGCCAGGTCGACCAGGCGGAAGGCGGTGGGCGCCTTCAGGTTGTTCACCGGCACCAGGATGTTGCCCGTGTGCAGGTCACCGTGGCACCTGCCGAGGACCGCGGAGATCATCCGTTGACCGCCGGGCTGGTCGGGTGCCAGCACCACGAACGGGTTGGGCAGTGCCTCGCGCTGGCCGGGCAGGCGCATCGTCGCACCGTTGAGCCGCGCGGACAGCGTGTGCAGCGGCTTGCCGGGCTGCAGGCGTCCCCGCAGGAGCCGGTCGAGGTACTTTGCGGCGTCCATCCGCTCCACCCGGCCTCTGGTCGCCCAGTCCCACAGGACGACGCTCGTGACCTGGGCGCAGATGTCGGCGAACGTTTCGGGATCGCAGACCACGGGTGCGTCCAGGCCGCGCCCGGTTGCGTTGACGGAGCCGTCGGCGCGCACCGCCGCCAGGGCTTTGGTCAGCATGTCCAGTTCGTCAATACCGCCGCGCAGCTCGATGTCCTGCGGGTCGAGTCCCGCGATCCGCTGGAACACGATCCAACGGCCGTCGCCGACCCGTACCAGATCATGGCCTTCCGGCGCCAGCTCGGTGAGATGCCGCCGGGCGAACTGCGGTGGTGCTTCGCGCAGGGCCGTCCGCTGCCGCTGGAACTCCGACTTGTCGAGGGGTCCGTCCGGAAAGTTGTCGAGCTTCAGCAGCAGCTTGCATGAGCCGCCGGCGTGGGTGTCGGTCTCGAACACGAAGCACACGAGCGCGCCGGAATGCCCGTTGGTCAGCACCCGGTCCATCTGATACGTCAGACCTCGTTGCCGGCCCCATTCGCGAAGTGCGGGCGCCGCACCTCCAAGGGCAGTGGTCAATGCCTCGTCCAAGGTGCCGTCGCGCTCCATGGCCCACCTCCGGAGAACCACGGTATCGAGTCCGAAACAGTTCCGAACCGGCATACGTGCCGATCCGCTCATGTGATTCACGGTTGCTGGCGGCCGTCGCCGCCCCGGATCGGGAGTTTGACGCGGTCGCGGTGGGGGAGTACCGGCTCTGGCCGATGCGCGGAAGGCAGGTGTGGGATGCCCGACGATCACACGGGCCCTGCGCCACCGGGTCCGTTCCGGCGCGGGTTCTGGCGCAGCCCGATCCGTGGTCCGTGGCTCACCTCAGTGTTCGGCCTGCTGCTGCTGGTCGGCGTCACGCTGCTGTTCGTGACCGGTCTGCTGTCCTACGCCGCCTACAACCCCGATCTGGGCAACGACACCACCCCGGACAAGGGGTGGTTGGGGTTCTACCTGTTTGCCTGGCCGACCCACCCCGCCTGGCTGTACCGGCTCACGCAGGGACTCCACGTCACGCTCGGCGTGGTCCTCGTTCCGGTGCTGCTGGCCAAGCTGTGGTCGGTCATCCCGAAACTGTTCGACTGGCCACCGGTGCGCAGCGCCGCGCAGGCCCTGGAACGGCTGTCGCTGCTCCTGCTGGTGGGTGGGGCGATCTTCGAGTTCGTGACCGGGATCCTCAACATCCAGCTCTTCTACGTCTTCCCCGGCTCCTTCTACAGCCTGCACTTCTACGGCGCCTGGGTGTTCATCGCCGCGTTCGTCGCCCACGTGGCCCTGAAGATCGGCCGGATGACGCGTGCCCTGCGCGCTCGCAGGCTGCGCGACGAACTGCGCACCGACCTGGCCCACACCCGGCCGGAGCCCGCGGACCCCGACGGCCTGGTGCCGCCCGAGCCGACCGCGCCGACGATGACGCGCAGGGGCGCGGTGGGGCTGGTCGGCGCCGGATCCCTGGTGCTGTTCGCGCTCACGGTCGGACAGAGTCTCGGGGGTCCGTTTCGGCGTACGGCGCTGCTGGCGCCCCGCAACCGCGACCCCGGCAGCGGGCCCAACGGCTTCCAGATCAACAAGACGGCCGCCGCTGTCGGCATCACCGCCGCCGACGTCGGCGCCGCGTGGCGGCTGGTGGTGCGTGGCGACGATCGCGAACTGAGCCTGACCCGGGCGCAGGTCCTGGACCTGCCGCAGCACACCTCCGCGTTGCCGATCGCCTGCGTCGAGGGGTGGTCCACCGAAGATCAGCACTGGAGCGGGGTGCGGCTTGCCGACCTGGCCGCCCTCGTCGGCCCGCCCGACGTGGCGAACGTCCTCGTGGAGTCCTTGCAGCAGAGCGGGTCCTTCCGCTCCGCTGTCCTGCGGGACAACCAGATCCGCGACCCGCGCTCCCTGCTCGCGCTCCGGGTGAACGGCGCAGAGCTCTCGCTCGACCACGGCTACCCCGCCCGTGTCATCGTCCCGGCCAACCCTGGCGTGAACAACACCAAATGGGTGGCCGGACTGACCTTCCGGACGTGACCATGGCCCGATTCGTCCGCTGGTACGGCGCGAACCCCCTGCATCTGCTCGCCCTCATCTGCTCCTTCGCCCTGGCGGCCTATGCAGCCATGCGGCTATTCGCCGTGCGGCCTCTCGGCGTGGCCGTCTGGCTCGTCGGCGCGGCGGTCGGCCACGACCTCATCCTGTTCCCCCTGTACACCATCGCCGACCGGTCGGCCCAGTCGGTGTTGCGCCACCGCGCCGGCCGTCTGCCGGCCGTGCCCTGGGTCAACTACCTGCGCGTCCCGGCGTTCCTGTCCGGCCTGCTCCTGCTCGTCTGGTTCCCGCTGATCTTCAGGATGGTCGACGGGTTCCACGCCGCCACCGGGCTGTCCCTGGACGTCTACCTCGGTCGATGGCTGGCGATCACCGCCGTCCTGTTCGGCGTGGCCGCGGTCGCCTTCGCCCTGTCGCTTCGCCGTGCCCGCCGGGTCATCGGCACTCAAGAGCAACGCCGCGCACCCGGCCGCGACGATGACGAGCCGCAATGACGAACGGGAGGTGCCGGGGGCGAGATCGTTGCCCGCCTCCGGCGGATGGCGGCCACCATGACTGCGATGAGGGCAGCGCCGTATCCGATGCGCTGTGCGGTGCCGGTGGCGAGGTGTACGCCGGCGGCGTACTGCGCGAGATATCCGGCGAAGGCCACCGCCAGCCATTCGGTGCGACCGGACAGGGCGACGAGCAGCAGGAGCAGCAGCGCGTACCAGGGGTAGCTGGGAGCGGCGACGATGAGGGCGGCACCGGTCATGGTGGTGGCGGCCAGCCACGGTCGGTCGGGTTGTGCGGTGCGGGCCGTCAGCAGCGCGACGGCGGCGAGGACGGCGACCGCGGCGGGCCCGGCCCAGGCGTCCGGCAGGACCAGCGTCAGCAGGGCGAACCGTGGACCGGTGAGGTAGCCCTCCTCGTTGAGGTATCCCGGGAGGTAGCCGATCGCGCGGGCGCCGACGACCGCCAGGTGCGGAAGGTAGACCACGGCGACCGCGCCGGCGGTGGCCGCGGCGACGAGGACCGGGCGCCGGCGCAGCACGGCGGGCGCGACGAGGATCGGCGTGAGCTTGGTGGCCACCGCGAGCCCGAGCAGCACACCACCGAGCGCGGTGGCGCGGCGGGTGCCGGCCCGGGCGAGGACCAGCAGGGCCAGGCCGGTGACGAACACGGCGACGACGTCGACGTGGGCGTTGTTGCCCGCCTCCAGCGCGACGGTCGGGCACCACGCCCACAGGACCGCCAGTCGCGGATCGGCCCCGCCTGACCGCAGCCCGACCAGCAGCAGGATCGTCGTGGCCAGGGCGAACGCGGTCATCACCAGCTGGAGTGGCCGCTCCCGGCTGTGCGGTGGCGACAGCTGCTGGGTGGCCCAGAACAGCGCCTGCGCGACGGGCGGATAGACGGTGTGGACGGCCGGCCGGTTGATCAGCGTGCATCCGGGCGTGAGCGGGCGGCCGTGATCGGGGTCGACGGCACCGGCCGGAACGCACCAGGTGGCCCGTGGGGGCCACAGGAAGTCGTCGCGTTGCCCAGCCAGTTCGGGTGCCGCCGGGACGTAGCGGTAGGCGTCGATGCCGGCGGCCTGCACCCGGCCGTCCCAGATGTAGCGGTACATGTCGTCGCTGCTGCGCGGCGGCGCGGACGCGGCCGCCAACGGCAGCGCGGCGCCGCCAAGGACGATCAGGACGGTCGCGGTCCGGACCGGAAGCCGGCGCACCAGCCAGCCGCCGGCGGCGAAGACCAGCCAGGCGCCACCGACGAACACGACCGCGCGGACCGGTCCGGCGAGTCGCGGCAGCACCTCGGCCGGCTGGGCCACCAGCACGGCGAGCACGGCGCCGGCCAGCGCCGCACCCGCGGTGGCAACGCTGTGCCGGACGGGTCGCCAGCGCCACATCGAGCGCGGGTCCCGCGTTGCCGGCCCGGCGTCGTCGGCCGTCGTTCCGCGGCCGTCGGGCGGCAGCGGCGGGGTCATCCCCAACCGGGTCCGGAGCGTGGCGCGGCCGGGTCGTGGGCGGGCAGGTTGGCCCGGACGGCGGCGGCGAAGCGGCCGCCGCGGCACAGCGCGGCGACGGCGTAGGCGTCCTCGGCGGTGTCGACGTCGCGCAGGGTGTCCAGCAGGGTGACGGCCAGACCACGCCGGCGCAGCGCGGTGAGGGTGTGCCTGCCGGTGTCGGGGGTGGACATCGGTACGTCGTGCAGCGCGGCGGCGACCGCCGGGTCGGGCAGTCCCAGCGTCCACCAGCCCCCGTCGTCGGCCGGGCCGAGCACGGCGTCGGCGCCGCCGTCGAGGGCCGCGACGGCGGAGCCCAGCATCACCGTGGTCAGTTGCGGGGTGTCCATGCCCAGCAGCAGCGTGGCGGTGCCCGGCAGGGCGGTGTCGGTGTAGGCGTGGACGAGACGCTCGGCGAGGCCGGTGCCGTGCTGCGCCACGGTGCGCCAGCCCGGCGGCGACGGATACTGCCCGCTGAGCACGAGGGTGCGCCGAACGGCGGGGGTCACGTCGAGCACGTCGATGGTGTCGGCCAGGGCGGCGGCGGCGATCGCGGCGGCCTGCGTGGCGCTCGCGGGCGGGCACAGCCGGGTCTTCACCCGCCCGGGCACCGGCGCTTTGGCGAAGACCAGCAGCTGGACGCTCACCGGGCGAGGACCTTCGCCATGTCGTGCACCGCCCGGGCGGTGCCCCGCACGGTGCCGGTCACCTTGGACCGCGTGCCGTCCGCGCGGGGAGCATAGTCGACGTCGGTCTCCTGGATGCGCCAGCCGGCCCGCGCCGCCGCCATGACCATCTCGAGTGGGTAGCCGAAGCGCCGGTCGCGCAGGTCCAGGGCGAGCAGGTCCGCGCGGCGTGCGGCGCGCATCGGCCCGAGGTCGTGCACCGGTACGCCGCTCGCACGGCGCAGCCGCCGGGCGAGCAGTGCGTTGGCGAGGCGGGCGTGCAGCGGCCAGGCCCGCCTCGTCGTGGGGCGGCGCCTGCCGAGGACCAGGTCGGCGGCGCCGAGCCGGACCGGCTCCACGACCCGGCGGAGCTGCTCGGGGTCGAAGGAGCCGTCGGCGTCGCAGATGCACACGATGTCGGCGGTGGCGGCGAGCAGCCCGGTGTGCGCGGCGGCGCCGAACCCGCGTTGCGGCACGTGTACCACGACAGCGCCGTGGTCCGCGGCGATCTGCGCGGAGCCGTCGGTGGAGCCGTTGTCCGCGACGATCGGGCGGTATCCGGCGGGCATCCGGGACAGCACCCAGGGCAGCGCGGGCGCCTCGTTGAGGCAGGGCAGCACCACATCCGTCACGACCCCGACGCTAGCGAGGCGGCACGGCGACGGCACCGTACGGCGAAGGTGAAAACGCCACGAACCGCCGCCATTGCTGGAAGAATCGGTGGGTGCGGGTCCTGGTCACCGGCGGCGCCGGGTTCATCGGTTCACACGTGGTGCAGGCGCTGGTGGGTGCCGGGCATGACGTGGTCGCGTTCGACGCGTTCCACCCGGCCGCGCACGGCACCGCCGCGGCCGCACTGTCCGATGTGGACGCTCCGGTGGTGCGTGGCGACGTCCGCGACCGCGCGGCCGTGGCCGCCGCGCTGGGCGGGGCCGACGCGGTGGTGCACCAGGCCGCGATGGTCGGCATGGGCGTGGACATGGCGGACCTGCCCGACTACGTGAGCTGCAACGATCTGGGCACCGCGGTGCTGCTGGCCGAGATGGCCCGGGCCGGGGTCCGGCGGCTGGTGCTGGCCAGCTCCATGGTGGTCTACGGCGAGGGCGGATACGCCTGCCCGGTGCACGGCCCGGTCCGGCCGCGGCCGCGCGACGTGGCCGACCTGGCGGCGGGCCGGTTCGAGCCGACCTGTCCCCGCTGCGCCACGCCCCTGGTCTCAGAACTGGTCGACGAGGACGCGCCGCTAGAGCCGCGCAGCGTGTACGCGAGCACCAAGCTGGCCCAGGAGCACCTGACCGCGGCCTGGACCCGCGCCGTCGGCGCGCACGCGGTGGCGCTGCGCTACCACAACGTGTACGGGCCGCGCATGCCACGCGACACCCCGTACAGCGGCGTGGCCGCGATCTTCCGCTCCGCCCTTGAGCGCGGCGCCGCGCCGCGCGTGTTCGAGGACGGCCGGCAGCGCCGCGACTTCGTCCACGTCCGCGACGTGGCGGCGGCCAACGCGGCCGCCCTGGACGCCACCGGCGCCGGTACGCCGGGCGGCTTCCGGGCGTACAACATCGCCTCCGGCCGGCCGCGCACGGTCGGTGAGCTGGCCGCGGAGCTGGCAGTGGCCATCGGCGGACCGCCGCCGGTGGTGACCGGCGAGTTCCGGGCCGGCGACGTGCGGCACGTGGTCGCCTCGCCCGAACGCGCCCGCCGGGAACTCGGCTTCACCGCCTCGGTCGCCTTCGACGCAGGCATCGCCGAGTTCGCACACGCCCCACTGCGGGCGTGACCACCAGCGACCGCAGCTCCGCCGGTGGTACCGGTCGACCCCCTCGGGCTGCAGCATCCCGTATTCGACCAGTTCGTCGAGGCGCTCCTCGACCTCGGGCAGCGCGGTCCCGGTGAGCACCGCGGCGAGGGGCGCCGCGAAGTCGGTGCCCGGCACCTGCGCCAGCCGGCGGAACAGGGTGGCGGCCGGGCCAGGACGAACGATCAGGTTCTGCGTAATTTCCTGCGTGGATCCGCCCGTACCGCGCTGCTTGCATGACCTCACGGCGCAACCTGCGGAGGGCCCATGAAGCTGCAGATCCTCGGACCGCTGCGGGTGTGGCGCGACGATGTCGAACTCAACGCCGGGCCCCGGCAGCAGGCGTACCTGCTTGCCGTGCTCCTCGCCCACGCGGGGCGGCCCATCAGCACCAGCGCGCTCATCGACCTGCTCTGGGGCGACGACGTTCCGGCGTCCGCGATGAACATCGTGCACAAGTACGTGGGTGCACTGCGGCGGGTGCTGGAACCCACGTTGCCGTCCCGTGACACCGGACGGTTCCTTCTCCGTCACGGCGACGGGTACCTGTTCGCGGCCCGTCCCGGCATGGTCGACGTCGCCACGTTCCAGGACCTGGTGCGGACCGCCCGCACCCAGCGGCACGACCAGGCTCTCACCACCTACATCCAGGCATTGGAGCTGTGGCGGGGACGGGCGGGCGACGGCCTGAGCCACGAGCCGACGGCGGCACCGGTCTTCTCCGCGCTCGACGACGAGTTCTTCGACGCGTGCGTGACGGCCGCGCACCTGGCGGTGCAGGGCGGCCGGCCAGAACAGGTCCTCCGGCCGGTGCGGTTGGCGGCCTGGCTGGCGCCACTGCACGAACCCGTCCAGGCCGCGCTGGTCAATGTGCTCGCCGCCACCGATCGTCAGGCCGAGGCGTTGTCGACGTTCCAGTGCATCCGTGCACGGCTCGCGAAGGAACTGGGCGTTCACCCGGGGCCGGCGCTGCGGGCGGCGCACCAGGACGTTCTGCGCCGGACGATCGCGCTCACGGCGGCCCACCGTCAGCCACCGACCTGGCCGGCCGCCGACGGTGGGCGACCGGCGACGGCGCCGCCGAGGCAGCGGCTGGCCGGGCGGACCGCGGAGATGACGGTGTTGCGGCGGTCGGTCGACGCGGCGTTCGCCGGAGAAACGGCGTTCGTCGTGGTCGAAGGAGAGCCCGGAGCCGGCAAGTCCCGGCTGCTCGAAGAGATCGCCGGGGAAGCACGTGAGCGCGGTGCCCTCGTCGCGTGGGGTCGTTGCCTCGCGGGTGAAGGGACGCCGGCGCTGTGGCCGTGGACGCAGGTCGCCCGCGCGCTGCCGGAGCGCGAGGGCACTGGCGATCCCGCCGCTCCCGCCGTACGGGGTGGCTTCCGCCAGTACGAGCGGGTGGTCGCACGTATCGGCGCGGTGTCGGCGGAGCGGCCAGTGGTGCTCGTCGTCGACGACCTCCAGTGGGCCGACCCGGCCTCGCTCGACATGCTGAACCATCTGGCGGCACGGCTACCGGCCGGCACCGTCGTCGTTGCCGCGCTCCGCGACCGGGCGCCCACGCCCGACCCGCTGCTCACCCGGACCCTCGCCGTGGCGAGCCGGCTGCCCACGCACCGCCGGATTCGGCTCGGCCCGCTCAGCCCCGACGAACTGGCCGACATGGTCCGGCAGGAGACCGGCCGGGAGCCTGCCGACGGCATGCACGCCCGAACCGGCGGCAACCCGTTCCTCGTCCGGGAACTGTGCCGCTACCCGGTCGGGGTGCCCTCGACCGTCCGCGATGTCGTCCGCGACCGGACCGCCGGCCTCGACGATGACACCAGGGACCTTCTGTGGCTCGCCGCGCTCATCGGTCGTGAGGTGGACGTCGCGCTGCTCGCCTGCGCCGCCGGCATCGACGGCCAGACGTGCCTCGATCACCTCGACCCACTGGAGGCCCTCGGCGTGCTCGAACCGTGCGGTCCGTTCTCGGTGCGGTTCCGGCACGACCTGGTCCGCGAGTCGATCGCCGCGGCCATCCCACGACGGCGGGCCGCCGCACTGCACCTGCGCATCGTCGGCGGGCTCGACGGTACCAACACCACGCGGATGGCCCGCCACCTGTGGGCGGCCGGGCCACTCGGCTCAGCCATCCTCACGAGCGTCGTGGACGGACGATGACGTGCTGCCGCGGTCGGCAGCGGCCGCCATCGCCCGGGCTAGTCGTCCCGCGGCTGAGCGACTTCGGCGGCCAACCCGTCGGCGATCCGTCGGATACGCCAGAGCCGGCGGGCGCGGAGCTCCGTAGCCCGGGCATCCCGAACCTGTCGGCCCAGGTCGTCCAGGTATGTATCGCTCCATCCGTACTCGATGCGCATTTCCTCCTGCTCAGCAGGCTGATGACCGCTCAACACGAGGTCGAAGTGGTTGCCGAACTGACCGAGGCCGTCCTCTCGGCGCCGCGATGCGTACCGATTACGGCACCAGCGACACCTACCGGGAGGACCTCGACCGGGAGGTCGCGGCGGCCCGGACGGTGGAGTTGACGGCCCGGCATGAGTGGCGGGTACGACACATCGTCGGATCTCCGTAGACTGTCATCGACGGGGCAGGATGCCGATGACCATCATTGATGGTGTCCACGTCGAAGTCCTGACCTGTATGAGCGGCGCCCGTCAGCCGAGCGCGTCGGTGATGGGCGTGTCCGCGGGCATGGTCACGACCAGCTTCCGGTTGGCGAACTCCTTGAAGCCGATGCAGGACAGCTCCCGTCCGTACCCGGACAGTTTGATGCCGCCGAAGGGCAGGTGCGGCTCGGACGACGTCGGGTGGTTGATCCACACCATCCCGCTGTCGATCCGGCGTGCGACCGACCGGGCCCGTGCCAGATCGCTGCCGAACACGGCACCGCCGAGGCCGTAGGGTGAGTCGTTGGCGAGCGCGACCGCCTCGTCGTCGCTGTCCACCTGATGAACGACGGCGACCGGCCCGAACAGTTCCTCATGGAAGGCGCGCATCGTCGGGGTGACACCGACGAGGATCGTGGGTTGCATGAATGCGCCGGGGCGATCGACCCGCCCGCCACCGACGACCGCGATGGCGCCCTTGTCGAGGGCATCGAGGACCTGGTCCGACAGCTTCTCGGCGGCCCGCTCCGAGGACAACGGCGCCAGCGTGGTGGCCTCGTCGGCGGGATCGCCGGGCTGCAGCGCGCGCATACGCTGGGCGAGCGCGGTCACGAACCGGTCGAACGCACCGGACAGCACGATCATCCGTTTCGCGCTCACGCAGCTCTGTCCCATGTTGTGCATGCGTCCCGCCATGGCCGCATCGACGGTGTGCTCGAGATTGTCGCCGTCGAGAACGACGAACGGATCGCTGCCGCCCAGTTCCAGGACGCTCTTCTTCATGCTGCGCCCGGCGGCGGCCCCGACGCTGGCGCCGCCGTGCTCGCTGCCGGTCAGCGACGCGCCGCGCACGACGTCGAGTTCCACGACGCGATCGACCTCGGAGCCGGTGATCAGCAGGTTGGTGTACACCCCCTGCGGTATCCCCGCGTCGCTGAACAGCCGCTGCATGGCGAGCGCCGACTGCGGGGTGTTGCTCGCATGCTTGAGCAGGATCGTGTTGCCCAGCACCAGATTCGGTCCGGCGAACCGCACCACCTGGTACACCGGGAAGTTCCACGGCTGGGCGCCCACGATCACGCCCAGGGGATCGTTGACAACACTGGCCGACCCGCCGTCGACCTCCAACGGCTCGTCGGCGAGCAGCCCGGGCCCCTCATCGGCGCAGTACTGCAGGATCCTCGCGGACAGGTCCATCTCGGCGCGGCTGTGCCCGATGAGCTTGCCCATCTCCAGTGTCACCAGCTGGGCCAGCTCCTCGCCACGCTCGCGGAGCAGCCGGGCCGCCCGGCCGAGCAGGGCGGCCCGTTCGTCGACGCCGACCCGGCGCCAGGACTGGAATGCGTGGTGCGCGTGCTGCGCCGCGTCGTCGACGGCCTCCCGGCTCATCGGCGGGAACTCACGGACGAGCTGGTTGTTGTAGGGGTTGACGGTGGCGATCGGGCTGTGCCGGACAGCGGAGGACGTGGACACGGGGTACTCCTCGCGCAGCGGGGTCGGGGACCCCGATTGGCTACCCTGCGAGCACCGCCTGAACCACCCGGGGAGTTTGCCCGCCCGAGGCCGAGGTAGTGCGCTGCCATGAAGACGTTGAGCATGCGGATGGTGGACCTGCCGGCCAGTGAACAGATTCCCGTGCTGGGACAGGGGACCTGGGGCCTCGGTGAGGACCCGATGCGCCGCGACGAGGAGCTCACCGCGCTGCGGCTGGGCCTCGACCTGGAGATGACCCTCATCGACACCGCCGAGATGTACGGCGACGGCGCCGCCGAACGGCTCGTCGGTGACGCGGTCTTCGACCGCCGCGACGATGTGTTCCTGGTGACGAAGGTCCTGCCGGAGCACGCCGATCGGGCGGGCGCGATCGAGGCCTGCGAGCGTAGCCTGCACCGGCTGCGGACCGATCACGTCGACCTGTACCTGCTGCACTGGCCCGGCCCGGTTCCCGTCGAGGAGACGGTCGAGGCGTTCACGCTGTTGCAGCAGCAGGGCAAGATCCGGTTCTGGGGGGTCAGCAACTTCGACACCACCGACCTGCTGGAGGTCACCGCGGTGCCCGACGGGCACGCCGCGCAGGCCGATCAGGTGCTGTACAACCTGGCCCGTCGCGGCATCGAGTGGGATCTGCTGCCGGCGTGCCAGCGCTCCGGGCTGACCGTCATGGCCTACGCGCCGTTCGACCATCGGGGGACCGTTCTGCGCCACCCGGCGGTCATCGCCGTCGCCGAGCGGCACGGCGTCACCCCGGGACAGGTGGCGCTGGCGTGGGTGATCCGCCAGGACGGCATCACCACGATCCCGAAGGCCGCCCACCCGGAACACACCGCGGAGAACCGTGCCGCGCTGGACGTGCGACTCACCGCCGAGGACTTCACCGACCTGGACCGCGCGTTCCCGCCGCCGGACGGCCCGGCTCCGCTCGAGGTGCTCTGACCTCGATCACCTCATCGGGAGTCGCCTGACGGGAGTCGCATGACGAGCACCGGGCCGGTGCATGACGGCCACGGCTGCGGGTAGGCGCGGCGCATGAGCGGTGAGATCGTCGTCTGCTCGCACTGCGGGCGCAGGAACCGCGTCCCCGGGGCGTCCCCAGGCGTCCCGCGGTGCGGCAACTGCCATCAACCCCTGCCGTGGATCGCCGACGCGACCGACACCACGTTCGCCGCGGTGGCCGAGCAGTCGGCCCTCCCGGTGGTGGTCGACCTGTGGGCGACCTGGTGCGGGCCGTGCCGCATGGTCACTCCCGCCCTGGAGCAGGTCGCCCGGGACCTCGCCGGCAAGGTAAAGCTTGTCAAGGTCGACGTGGACGCCGCTCCGACGCTGTCGCACCGCTTTGACGTGAAGGCGGTGCCGACACTGTTGATCATGCACGACGGGAAGGTCCTCGCGCGCAAGTCCGGTGCCGCGCCCGCGCCTGCGTTGCGGCAATGGGCCGAGGCGACCCTTGCGGGCGTCCGCTGATCACCCCGGCGCCGCGGGCGAACGCATCAGCGGACCCGAGGCCGGGCAGCCCACGGTGATCGTCGGGCTGGTCGCGTCGCCCGGACCGGCCGCGGACCTGGCCGGCCAGGTCGTCGACCAGCTCCCGGACATGCTCGCCAGGAGTTCGCCGGGCGTTGCGTGGACCGTTCGCGTCATCATCGACCGGCTTGTCGACCGCCCGGCTGACCTCACCCAGCTGATCGACGCCGCCCGCCGCCGCATGTTGCACGAGGGCTGGCAGCTCACGGTGTGCTTGACCGACCTGCCGTTGCAGACGTCCCGGCGGCCGGTTGTCGCGCATGCCAGCGCCACCCATTCGGTCGCGGTCCTGTCAGTTCCGGCACTCGGCCCGATCGCGGTCGCCAGCCGTGCGCGCGAGACGACCGTCCGGCTCGTGACGGCCCTGCTCGCCGGTGACGACGAGCACACCGCCCGCCAGTTCGGCGGCCCGGCACCGGCCGACCACGGCGGCATCGGCCTGGTCGCCGGCGTGGTGACCGGAAATCTGCGTCTCCTGCTCGGCATGCTGCGCGCCAACCGGCCGTGGCGGCTGACGATCGGGCTGTCAAGGGCGCTCGTCGCGGCGATCACCGCCGAGGTTTTCGCACTGGTCACCAGCGACATCTGGCGGCTCGCGGTGGAGTACAGCCAAATGCGGCTGGTCCTGCTCAGCGCCGGTGCGGTGCTCGCGGTCGTGGTGACCATCATCGTGGGCGCCTCGCTGTGGGAACGCACACCATCGGGCGCAGCGCGCAGGTCACCCGCAGGGCAACAGGTGATCCTGTTCAACATGGTCACCCTGCTGACCGTGGTGATCGGCGTCCTCGCCCTGTATCTGGCGCTGTTCGTCCTGGCGCTCGGCGGCGTCCTGCTGCTGGTGCCCGAGGCCGGCTTGACCGACGCGCTCGGCCGTCCGGCCGGCACCGGTGATTTCCTGGACATCGCCTGGTTGGCGTGCTCGGTGGCCACGATCGGCGGCGCACTCGGCGCCGGCCTGGAGAGCGATGAGTCGGTCCGGGAGGCGGCGTACCTCTACCAGCCGGACGAGGTCATCGATGAGCGCCGGAGCTGAGCGGGCCGTGCCGTCTGCATGGCCGTGCACCGGCAGGGTAGTGCACGCTCCTACCTATCGGAGGAGGACCAGATGAGCGGCGGTACAGGTTACGACTCATTCGACGCCACCGTGGACAAGACGAACCGGTTGCTGCACGACATCGAGCGTGAGTTCGGGTGGCCCAGGACCCGGCGCAACCGGTCGTACGCCGCGCTCAGAGCGGTGCTGCACGCCCTGCGCGACCGCCTTCCGGTCGACGAGTCTGCACAACTCGCTGCGCAACTACCGATGCTGGTGCGCGGCATCTACTACGACGGCTGGGATCCCAGCCGGGTGCCGGTGAAGATGCACCGCGCGGAGTTCGAGGCGCGGGTGCGGCAGGAGTTCCCGTTCGAGGTGGAGGGCGGCATCGAACGCGTCATCACCGTCGTGCTCAACGCGTTGAAGCGCTTCGGCACCACGGCCGAGTGGGCGGACGTCAAGGGCAACATGCCCAAGCAACTCGCTGCCGTGATGCCCTGACGGATCGCGGCACCGACTGAAGGAGCGAGGCGGACGGCGGTCACCCGCAACGACGCCGCATACCGGCGCATGCTCGACGCACTGCGATGCGCCGACCGGCACATTGCCCCGGTCGTCGTCCGATCGGGTGAGGGCGGCGATCAGGGACGTGCCTCGTCGTGGCGGATGACGTGGAAGACCGCGTTGATGACGGCCAGGTGGGTGAGCGCCTGCGGGAAGTTGTCGAGATGTCGGCAACTGCCGGGTTCGATCTGCCCGGCATACAGTCCGCCGTGACCAACGCACTGCTCGCGATCGATGTGGCACTGCAGCGCTGAAGCGAGAGCGCAGGAGCGAACAGGAGGCCAGGACATGTCGTCACACCCCGAGTACGACCTGAAGGCCCCGCGACCGGAGCTCTCGGTGAACCCGCTGTTCACCAGGGAGCCGGTCCGGATCCCGCGGGACCGGCTGCCGCGCACCGAGCTCGACCCACAGGTCGCTTACCAGTTGGTCCACGACGAGCTGCTGCTCGACGGCAACCCGCGGCTCAACCTCGCCACGTTCGTCACCACCTGGATGGAGCCTGAGGCCACTCGGCTGGCGACCGAAAGCCTGACCAAGAACATGATCGACCGCGACGAGTACCCGCGCACCGCCGACCTCGAGACCCGTTGCGTACGGATGCTGGCCGGGCTCTGGCATGCCCCCGACGCAGGGCAGGCACCCGGCTGTTCGACGTCCGGTTCGAGCGAGGCGTGCATGCTCGGTGGGCTGGCCCTCAAGCGCCGCTGGCAGCACGCGCGCCAGGCCGCCGGACTGCCGACCGAGCGGCCGAACATCGTGATGGGCATCAACACCCAGGTCTGCTGGCAGAAGTTCGCCAACTACTGGGATGTGGACGCTCGGCTGGTACCGATGGAGGGGGATCGGTTCCATCTGTCGGGGCCCGCGACGGTGGAGCACTGCGACGAGAACACCATCGGCGTGGTGGTGATCCTGGGCTCCACTTTCGACGGCAGCTACGAGCCGGTCGCGGACATCTGCGCCGCCCTGGACGAGTTGCACGGGCGCACCGGATGGGACATCCCGGTGCACGTCGACGCGGCGTCCGGCGGGATGATCGCGCCGTTCTGCGACCCGGACCTGGACTGGGACTTCCGGCTGCCCAGGGTCGCCTCGATCAACGTGTCCGGGCACAAGTACGGCCTTGTCTGTCCGGGTCTCGGCTGGGTGGTCTGGCGCGCCGCCGCCGCACTGCCGGAGGATCTGGTGTTCCGGGTCAACTACCTGGGTGGCGAGATGCCGACGTTCGCGCTCACGTTCTCCCGTCCTGGCTCGCAGGTCGTCGCGCAGTACTACAACTTCCTGCGCCTCGGCTTCGACGGGTATCGCAGAGTGCAGCTCTACAGCCGGGACGTCGCGACGACCCTTGCCGACCGGATCGCCGGGCTGGGGCCGTTCCGGGTGCTCACCAGGGGTGACGAGCTGCCGGTGCTGGCGGTCACGCTGCGCGAGGACGTCACCGCGTACAGCGTGTTCGACGTCTCGTTGGCGCTGCGTGAGAGCGGCTGGATCGTGCCGGCGTACACGTTCCCCGAGCGCCGTACCGACCTGGCGGTGCTGCGCATCGTGGTGCGCAACGGATTCAGCCACGATCTGGCCGGGCTGCTGCTGAGCGACCTGCGCCGGGCGCTGCGCCGGCTGGAGCGGCAGGCCGCCCCGGTCCATGGCCCGGAGTCGGTGTCGTTCGCGCATGGCGCCGGCTCCAGTGATCACGGATGAGGAGCTTGATGAGGAGCTTCCGGTACGCCTCGATCGGGTTGCGGGCGTTCAGGACGTGAACGGAAGCGGCACGGTGGCCTGACATGGCCGTCGCCCGTCCGGGTAGTCCGGCACCATGACCAGCGGAGTGCTTTTCGATCTGGACGGCACGCTCGTGGACACCTTGTATCTGCACACGGTGTCGTGGTGGCAGGCGTTCCGCCAGTATCAACGCGACGTCGAGATGGCGAGGATCCATCGAGCCATCGGGATGGGTGCCGACCGGATCGTCGACCATCTGCTCGGACCCGGCCACGACCGGTACGACGACGACAACATCCGCGCCGCACACACCAGCCTGTACGCCCAGTACTGGTGGCGGGTGCGTGCCACGCCCGGCGCGCGCGAACTGCTCCAGGCCGTCGACGAGCGCGGGATGCGCGCCGTGATCGCCTCTTCCGCGTCCCGGGCCGAGCTGGACATCATGCTGGTCGCCCTCGACGCCCACGACGTCGTGGACACCGCCACGTCGCTCGACGACGCGGGCGCGAGCAAGCCGGCACCGGACGCCATCCAGGTCGCGCTCGCCCGGACCGGACTCTCTCCGCAAGAGGTGGTGTTCGTCGGCGACTCCGTCTGGGACGTGCACGCCGCCGCCGCGCTCGCCATCCCTTGTATCGGCCTGACCTGTGGCGGCATCAGCGCCGCCGAGCTGCAGGAGGCCGGTGCGGTCCGCGTGTACGACCACCCGCGTGCGCTGCTGGAGGCAGGCGACGACGCGCTCAGCCGCTGACGTGCCGGCATGCGCGGCCCGATTGCGGGTAGCACCCGACAACTCGACAGAACGGGAGGTACCGGGATGCCAGTGGTGGCCATTGATCGGTTTGAGCGCTTCTTCCGGGCGGCGGCGAGCCTGGACATGGACAAGAACGACCTCAAACGCTACGGAGACTTCGTCGATGAGAAGGTCTACGACCTGCTGCTGATCGCACAGGCGAAGGCGAAGGCGAACGGTCGCGACGTCATCGCGGCCTACGACATACCGGTGACGAAGGGCCTGCAGGAGCGCATCCACGAGTTCCGGAAGCTGGACGAGGAGATCGAGCTGCGCCCCATCCTGGACACGCTCACCGCCCGGCCGCCGCTGGACCTGGCACTCGGCGACGACGCCGAGCATCGCCTGCCGGACATCGTCGGCGGCCTGAGCGTCGCGCTCGCGCGTACCTTCAAGATCATGGATCCGGAACTGAAGAACCCGCAGACCGCACACTGGGAACGGGCGCTGCGGACATTCAACCTTCTGCTCTGAAGCCAGCTCCTGCGCAACGTCGAAGCATCACCTGGATGCCTGGAGATCATTGCCGACCACGTCCAGCGGTTCGCCTGCCCCTTGGCTTCGCCCGGCAGGTCAGTTCAATATCCACCGGCTGGGTAGTGCGCGGTCATGAAAGCAGTCGTATATGAGGGACCGCGCAGCGTCGCGGTCAAGGACGTGCCGGACCCGCGCATCGAGCACCCGCAGGATGTGCTGGTCCGGATCACCACCACCAACATCTGCGGTTCGGACCTGCACATGTTCGAGGGCCGCACCGACATGGAGACCGGTCGGATCCTCGGCCACGAGAACCTCGGCGAGGTCGTCGAGGTGGGCGCGGGCGTCGACAAGGTCCGCGTCGGTGACATGGTGTGCCTGCCGTTCAACATCTCCTGTGGGCACTGCGCGAACTGCGAGCACGGCCTCACCGCATTCTGCCTGCGGACGAACCCGGATCCGGACATGGCCGGCGCCGCGTACGGCTTCGCCGGCATGGGCCCGTACAACGGCGGGCAGGCCGAGATGCTGCGGGTACCCTTCGCAGACTTCAACTGCCTCGTGCTGCCGGAGAACGCCCGCGACCGGGACCGGCAGCGCGACTACGTGATGCTGGCCGACATCTTCCCGACCGGCTGGCACGCGACACAGCTCGCCTGCGTGCAGCCAGGCGACTCGGTGGTGATCTACGGCGCCGGGCCGGTGGGTCAGATGGCCGCCCTCTCGGCGACGATCAAGAACGCTGCGAAGATCATGGTGGTCGATCATCATCAGGACCGTCTGGAACTCGCCGCGAAGATCGGCGCGATCCCGATCGACGCCGCCAAGGAGTCCGTGGTGGATCGGGTGATGGAGGAGACGGACGGCCTCGGCGCGGACCGCGGCTGTGAGTGCGTCGGCTACCAGGCCCACGACCCGTCGGGGCGGGAGCATCCGGAGATGACGGTGAACGCCCTCGTGCAGACCGTCAAGTTCGCCGGCACGATCGGCGTCGTCGGCGTCTACACACCCGAGGACCCCGGCAGCCCCGATCAGCTGTACAAGCAGGGGAAGGTCGCCTTCGACTACGGCACGTTCTGGACCAAGGGCCAGACAATGGCCACCGGGCAGTGCAACGTCAAGACATACGACCGGCCGCTGCTCAACCTCATCATGCAGGACAAGGCACGGCCGTCGTACATCGTGTCGCACGAGCTGCCGCTGCACCGGGCCCCGGAGGGCTACGAGCACTTCGACAAGCGCGAGCGCGGCTGGACCAAGGTGATCATGCACCCGGACCTCTGACGCGGAACGAGGGTTTGCGAGCGACGCTTCGGGTAGCTCGCATTCCTGCTTTCAGGGGGTGGATTCGAACATGCTGGTCGAAACGCCGGACCGCGACGGAGCCTATCCGCGCCTGGAGGACGCCCACATCCAGGCTCTGGCCGCGGAGGGGCAACGCCACGATACGCAGACCGGCGAGGTACTCATCCGGGAGGGCGAGGAGCACTACGACTTCTTCGTGGTGCTCGCCGGCAAGGTGGCCGATGTCGAAGGGTTCGGCGGCGACGAACGCGTCATCAGCGTGCACGGCCCCAAACGGTTTCTGGGGGAGCTGAGCCTGCTCACCGGCCAGGCGGCCTTCTGTACTTCGCAGGTGCGCGAGCCCGGCGAGGTCCTCAGGGTGCCGGTCGACCGCCTCAAGGTTGTTGTCGCGCAGGACTCCACCCTGGGTGACCTGATCCTGAAGGCGTATCTGAGCCGCCGGTCCCTGCTCATCGGCCGCGGCGCCGGGCTGCGGATCATCGGATCCCGCTTCTCGCCGGACAGCCGCCGGCTGCGCGAGTTCGCCGCTCGCAACCGCATCCCCTACCAGTGGGTCGACCTGGAGAAGGATCAGGACGCCGAGACGCTGCTGCGCGAATTGCATGTGCGGCCGGAGCAGACCCCGGTGGTGATCTGCCCGTCCGGGCAGGTGCTGCGGAACCCGAGCAACGCGGAGCTGGCACAGGCGATCGGCCTGCCGGCACCCGGACCTGGCGTCACGGTGTGCGATCTCGCCGTCGTCGGGGCGGGCCCGGCGGGTCTCGCCGCCGCCGTCTATGGCGCGTCGGAGGGGCTGGTGACGGTCGCCCTCGATGAGTTCGCCGCCGGCGGTCAGGCCGGCCGATCGTCGCGGATCGAGAACTATCCCGGCTTTCCCGCCGGGATATCCGGCGGGGAACTGGCCGAGCGGGCGGTCGTGCAGGCGGAGAAGTTCGGCGCCACGTTCAGTGTGCCTGCTCGGGCGTGCGGGCTGCAGGAACGGGAAGGCAACTATGTCATCGCGCTCGACAACGGCGGTGAGGTCACGGCCCGGACCGTCCTGATCGCGACCGGTGCCCGGTATCGCAAGCTCGATGTTGCGCGGTTCGAAGAGTTCGAAGCGAGCAGCGTGTACTACGCGGCGACCCTGTCGGAGGCCTTGTTCTGCCGCGACGACCCGGTCGCGGTCGTGGGCGGTGGGAACTCGGCGGGCCAGGCGGCGCTGTTCCTGTCGAGGTACACACGGGTCGTGCACCTGCTGGCCCGCTGCAGGGACCTCGGCGAGACCATGTCGCGCTACCTGGTTGATCGGATCGAGACGACACCGGGCATTGCGACGCACCTCCGTACCGAGGTGCGGGAGCTGCTGGGCGGCGACACCCTCGAACGGCTCGTGGTCCAGGACGATCGCACCGGGCAACGCCAGGAGATTCCCGCCCGTGCGCTGTTCGTCTTCATCGGCGCACAGCCGTGCACCGATTGGCTGGCCGGCCAGGTTACGACCGACGAGGACGGCTTCATCCTCACCGGCCCGGACAGTGCCGCGCCGGGCCCGCAGGGACGGCCTCTGCTGCAGACGAGCCGGCCCGGCGTGTTCGCCGCAGGTGATGTGCGCAGCGGGTCGATCAAGCGGGTCGCCTCCGCCGTGGGCGAAGGCGCCGCGGCAGTACAGCTGGTGTGGAAGCACCTGCAAAGCACCGGTCGTGCGGCCGACCACACCGCCGCCACCCTCACGTAGTCGCCGGCGCCCGTGCCGACCCCATCGCAGGGGCTCGGATCGCGCTCCCGCTGTCGTGATGCCAGTTGGGATTGCCGCCCACGTCACTCCGATCGGGTGGTACCGCGCCGGTCAGGTCGAAGAAGCGTTGAACGTGGTCCGACGGAAGGAGGGGTACCCCGAGCAGCGGCACGGAAGGAGCAGACATGAGTACCGCAACCTTCACGCGCGCAGATGCCGACATCGAGCGGGACGTGACGGAGGAACTGCGGTGGGATTCCCGCCTGCAGCCCAACGCCATAGCGGTCGGGGTACACGACGGCGTGGTGACATTGGCCGGATGGGTCGACAGCTACCCGAAGAAATTGGCCGCCGAGCGTGCGGTGCACCGAATCCGCGGGGTGAGGGCGGTCGCCAACGACATCGAGGTCCGGTTGCCGATCGCGGCGCAACTGCCGGACTCCGAGATCGCCGCGTCAGCCGTCCGCGCCTTGGAATGGGATGCGTTCATCCCGATCGAGCATGTCGAGGTGACGGTATCCAACGGCTGGGTCACGCTGCGTGGCGAGGTCGAGTGGGAGCATCAGCGCAGGGCCGCGCAACGCGCCGTCGACAAGCTGCCCGGTGTGCGCGGAGTGACCAATCTCCTCTCGGTACGTCCGCGTCCGCAGGTGCTGCCGTCGCCGAAAGACCTGCGCACGCGGATCCAGGAGGCACTGGTCCGCAGCGCCGAGACCGACGCCGAGCACGTGAACGTCGACGTGCGCAACGACAAGGTCGTGCTCACCGGTCAGGTCCGGTCGTGGGCCGAGCGGGAGGAGGCCGAACGGGTCGCCTGGTCGGCGCCGGGCGTGACCGCCGTCGAGAACCGCATCGTCCTCGTCCGGTGAGGTGGATCGCCCGCGCCGCGGTCGTGGCTCGCGAGGCAGACCGCGACCGGGTCGGATTCGCATGGGCGGTGATGCCTGACGACACTCGTCGAAGCACCGGCCCGGCGGTCATCCGGGACAAGCGACGTGGATTCATCTGCGTCCGAACAACGGTTGGGGAAACGCCAGGATTCGCGCTCGGAAAGGAAACCGATCACGATGACACTCGCACCCTTCTCGTCCCGGCAGCGCCGCGGCGGGCTGCTGGCTGGCACGCCGGCGTACCGCTGGGACCCACGCCGCGAGGTGGACGAGCTCAACAGCAGGTTCGGTCAACTCATCCAGTCGCTCATCAGCGGTGAAGCTGGGATCGGCGGATCGGCCGGCTGGTCGCCGCCGGTCGACGTAGAGGAGACCGAGGACGCCTACGTCGTCGACGTCGACCTGCCCAACGTGAACCCGGAGGACGTCAATCTCGAGATGCGCGGCGAGGAGCTGCGAATCTCCGGTGCGTTCGAGGAGCGCAGCCGCGGCGGCGTCGTACGCCGCCAGGGCCGTCAGACCGGCGAGTTCGAGTACATGATCGACCTGCCCAGCGACATCGACAGCGACCGGGTGCAGGCCGCCTACAGCAACGGCGTGCTCACGGTGACGGTCCCGAAGACCAGGAACGCGCAGCCGCGCCGGATCGAGATCCAGGCGCAGGGCGACCAGCAGGGAGACCAGCAGGGCCGCCAGCGACAGGGTCAGCAGCAGACGGGTCAGCAGCAGACGGGCCAGCAGCAGACGGGCCAGCAGCAGACGGGCCAGTCCGCCACGGGCCAGCAGCAGGCGGCGCAGCGCGGCACCCAGCAGTCCGGCTCGCAGCAGTCCGGCGGCCCTCAGCGAGGCGGGCAGAACCCGGGCCAGCGGAGCTGACCGGGCCGTACTGCCGACGTGCATCGACATGGTGTGAAGGCACGGCGCGAGGGCACCTCGGCCGACGTGGCGCGACGTCACGCAGCCGGGGTGCTCACGGGCCGGAGACCGGGCCGAGGCGCTCGTCGGCGACCTCAGACCCGCTGCAGCGAGCCGTGCCCGCGCGGCGGGTGGGTCAGAGCATCAGTCAGCTGCGTCGGAGGAAGTCGCCCGACTGCGAGCACGACAGGCTTTCAGCGATGCACCAGCCGTATCCCGAAAGGAGCCGGTCATGGCAAGAGCTGTAGGTATCGATCTCGGCACGACCAACTCGGTGATCGCTGCGTTCGAGGGTGGCCAGCCGACCGTCGTGCCGAATGCGGAGGGTAGCCGGACCACGCCGTCGGTCGTCGCGTACACCGACACCGGTGAGCGGCTCGTCGGTCAGCTCGCCAGGCGGCAGTCGGTGCTGAATCCCAAGGGCACTGTGTACTCCGCGAAGCGGTTCATCGGCCGGAAGTTCGACGAGATCACCGAAGAGGCCAGGACGGTCACGTACGACGTCGTACCCGGGCCCGACGGGGCGGTCCGGTTCGACATCCGGGGCAAGCAGGTCTCGCCGGAGGAGGTCTCCGCACAGATCCTGCGCAAGCTCGCCGACGACGCGGCGAAGTACCTCGGCGAGAAGGTCACCGAGGCCGTCGTCACCGTCCCGGCGTACTTCAACGACGCCCAGCGGCAGGCCACCAAGGACGCCGGCCGGATCGCAGGCCTCGAGGTGCTGCGGATCATCAACGAGCCGACCGCTGCGGCGCTGGCCTACGGCCTGGACAAGAAGGGCCACGAGACGGTGCTCGTGTTCGACCTCGGCGGTGGCACGTTCGACGTGAGCATCCTCGACGTCGGCGACGGTGTGGTCGAGGTCCGCTCCACGTCCGGCGACACGCACCTGGGTGGCGACAACTTCGACCACCGCCTGGTCGACCACCTCGCCGACGGGTTCCGCAAGGAGCAGGGCATCGACCTGCGCCAGGACCCGCAGGCGCTGCAGCGGCTCACCGAGGCCGCCGAGCGGGCGAAGATCGAGCTGTCGTCGGTGACGCAGGCCCAAGTGAACCTGCCGTTCATCACCGCCGACGCGTCCGGCCCGAAGCACCTCACGGCGACGGTCACCCGCTCGACGTTCGAGGAGCTCACCCACGATCTGCTGGAGCGCACCAACGGCCCGGTGCGGCAGGCGATGAGCGACGCCGGCGTCAAGGCCGACGACCTCGACGAGGTCATCCTCGTCGGCGGCGCGACCCGGATGCCGGCGGTGCAGGCGCTGGTCCGCCGGCTCACCGGTGGCAAGGACCCCAACATGACGGTGAACCCGGACGAGGTCGTCGCGCTCGGCGCCGCGATCCAGGCCGGCGTGCTCAAGGGCGACGTCCGCGACGTCGTGCTGCTTGACGTCACCCCGCTGTCGCTGGGGGTGGAGACCCTCGGCGGGCTGATGACGAAGATCATCGACCGGAACACGACGATCCCGACCCGCCGCACCGAGACGTTCTCCACGGCGCAGGACAACCAGCCCGCCGTCGACGTGGTGGTGCTGCAGGGCGAGCGGGAACGCGCCGCCGACAACCGGGTCCTGGGCCGGATGCGGCTGGAGAACATCCGCCCCGCGCCGCGCGGTGAACCGCAGGTCGAGGTCACCTACGACATCGACGCCAACGGCATCCTCAACGTGTCCGCGAAGGACAAGGACACCGGCGCTGAGCAGAAGATCACCGTCACCGAGAGCGGTACGCTGGACAAGGGCGAGGTCGAGCGGATGGTGCGCGAAGCCGAGCAGCACCGCGCCGCGGACCAGCAGGCGCGTCAGGAGATCGACGCCCGCAACGAGCTCGACAGCGTCGCGCACCAGGTGCAGCGCCGCCTCGACGAACTCGGCGATCAGGTCCCCGAACATGAGCGGGCCCGCGCCGACATGCTCGTGCAGGAGGCCCGGCAGGCCGTTGACGGGCAGGCGCCGATGAATCGGGTGCAGAGCCTGACCTACGACCTCCAGCAGATCCTGTTCGCGCTGCAGTCCTCCGCGCAGCAGCAGGCCGGTGGGGGACAGACCGCGGGCCAGGAAGCAGGGCAGACCGCTGGGCAGTCCGGCGGGTCGGCTCCGGCCGATGACGTCATCGACGCCGACTTCAGCGGAGGGTGAGCCATGGCCGAGCCGAACGGCGAGCGGACCAGGACCGCCGCCGATGACCCGGCCCGACAGGCGCCCCGGCCCGATGCTGAGGGGGCGGCCCGGCCGGAGGACCCGGCGCTGGCCGAGGTGCGGGAGCGGGCGCAGCGGGCGATCGCCGACGCGGACAACGCCCGCAAGCGGGCCGAGCGGACAGCCGCCGAGCGGGTCGCCGCCGAGCGGCAGCGGGTCGCCGCGGCGTGGCTGCCGGTGCTGGACAACCTCGATCTCGCGCTGCGTCACGCCGGCGCGGACCCCGAGGCGATCGTGCAGGGCGTGGCGCAGGTCAGGGACCAGGCCGGGGATGTCCTGGCCCGACTCGGCTTCGGCCCGGTCGGCGCGGTCGGTGAGCCCTTCGACCCGGCCCGGCACGAGGCGGCCGAAGCGGTCGATGAGCCGGGCGTACCGGCCGGCACGATCGTGCGGGTCATCCGCCCGGGCTACGGCGGCGGCACGCTCCTGCTGCGCCCGGCCGTGGTGGCCGTGGCCCGCGCCGGCGGCGGGGGTGCCGAGGGGGCGGACGCGGATCGGGGCTCCGATGGCGGCTGACCGGCGCGACTTCTACGAGGTTCTCGGCGTCCCGCGGACTGCGACGGCGGAGGAGATCCAACGCGCGTACCGCACGCTGGCCCGCCGCAACCATCCGGACGTCAACAAGGAGCCAGGCTCCGAGGACCGGTTCAAAGACATCACCGAGGCCTACGACGTGCTCTCGGATCCGAAGAGCCGCCGCAAGTACGACCGGTTCGGCGCACAGTGGCGGCAGGTGCCCGACGATGTCGACCAGCGCGCCGGGGCACGGCAGCGTGCGTCGGCTGGCGCCGGGTTCCCCGGTCAGGGCGCCGGGTTCCCCGGTCAGGGCGCCGGCTTCGGCGGTCGGGGCGCCGGCTTCGGCGGTCGGGGTGGCATCGGTGAGGAGGTCGACCTCGAGGACCTGCTCGGCAGCATCTTCGGCGGGAGGCCGGGCGGTGGCGGCGACCGTTTCGGACGTGGGCCGGTGCCCGGCGCCGACACCGAGGCCGAGATCACCATCAGTGTCGAGGACGCCTACCACGGCGGCCGGCGCCGGGTCACGCTGCCCGGCGCCCTCGGCGGCCGCACCCGCGAGTACGAGGTCAACATCCCGGCCGGGGTCACCGAGGGGCAGCGGATCCGGCTCGCGGGGCAGGGCTCGGGCGGCGCCGGCGGCGGCCCGTCCGGCGACCTGTACCTGGTGGTGCACATCGCGCCGCACCCGCGGTACAAGCTCAGCGGCCGCGACATCACGGTGGCAACCCCGGTGACGCCGTGGGAGGCGGCCCTTGGCGCCACGGTGCCGGTCGAAACGCCCGGCGGCGCCGTGCGGGTCGACGTCCCGCCAGGCACGTCGTCCGGGCGGCGGCTGCGGCTGCGCGGCCGGGGCCTGCCGAACCCGCGCGGCGCCCCCGGCGACCTCTACGCCGAGATAAGGATCATGGTGCCGGCGCAGCTGAGCGACGCCGAGCGGCGCCTGTTCGAGGAACTGGCGACGGTGTCGTCGTACAACCCGCGAGGTGACCGATGACGTACGCCCTGATGCGCCGCCCCTACCTGTCCGCCGACGCGTTCGCCGCCGCCGGCGGCCTGCACCCGGACCTGATCTCCCGACTGGTCGCGCTCGGCCTGCTCGAACCGTACGTCGACGAACTCGGCAACCGCTGGTTCGCCCAGACGCAACTCATCCGGCTCGCCCGGATCCGCCGGCTGCTCGCCGGCCTGCCACTGAACTACGAGGCGGTCGGCATCGTGCTCGACCTGCTCACCCGCATCGACGAACTCGAGGCGCAACTCAGGAGGCGGACATGGACATGAACCGACTCACCGAGAAGTCCCAGCAGGCGCTGCACGACGCCCAGACGAAAGCGATGCGGCACGGCCACACCGAAGTCGACGGCGAGCACCTGCTGCTCGGCCTGCTCGACCAGTCCGACGGTGTCACGGTGCGGCTGCTCACCGGCTTGGGCGTCGACATCGAACAGCTGCGCGAACGCGTCGAACGCGACCTGCGGCGCCGGCCGAGCGTGACCGGGCCCGGCGCGCAGCCCGGCCAGGTGACGGTCACCCGACGGCTCGCCGCGGATCTCGACGCCGCCGAACGCGAGGCCGGCCGGCTCAAGGACGAATACATCTCCGTCGAGCACCTGCTCCTGGCGCTCGTCGACGAGGGCAGCTCCACCGACGCCGGCCGGGCGCTGCACGACCTCGGCGTCACCCGGGAGCGGCTGCTCAACCAGCTCATCGAGCTGCGTGGGGCGCAGCGGGTCACCTCCGCGAACCCGGAGGCCGCCTACGAGGCCCTCACCAAGTACGGCCGGGACCTCGTCGCCGACGCCCGCGCCGGCCGGCTCGACCCGGTCATCGGCCGCGATGAGGAGATCCGCCGCGTCGTGCAGATCGTGTCGCGCAAGACGAAGAACAACCCCGTCCTCATCGGCGACCCAGGCGTCGGTAAGACCGCGATCGTCGAGGGCCTCGCCCAGCGGATCGTCAACAACGACGTGCCGGAGGGGCTGCGCGACAAGACGGTCTTCGCGCTGGACATGGGCTCTCTGGTGGCCGGGGCGAAGTACCGCGGCGAGTTCGAGGAGCGGCTCAAGGCCGTGCTTGCCGAGGTGACCGCCGCGCAGGGCCGGATCCTGCTGTTCGTCGACGAGCTGCACACCGTGCTGGGCGCCGGGGCCGCCGAGGGTTCGATGGACGCCGGCAACATGCTCAAGCCGATGCTCGCCCGCGGCGAACTGCGCATGATCGGGGCGACCACCCTCGACGAGTACCGCAAGCACATCGAGAAGGACGCCGCGTTCGAACGCCGGGTCCAGCCCATTCTGGTGCAGGAACCCACCCCGGACGACGCGGTCACCATCCTGCGCGGGCTGCGCGAACGCCTCGAGGTGTTCCACGGCGTGCGCATCCAGGACGGCGCCCTCATCGCCGCGGTCCAGCTGTCCCACCGGTACATCGCCGACCGGTTCCTGCCGGACAAGGCCATCGACCTCGTCGACGAGGCCTGCGCGATGCTGCGCACCGAGATCGACTCACAGCCGGCCGAACTCGACGAGGCCTCCCGGCGCCTGCTGCGGCTGGAGATGGAAGATGCCGCGCTGTCCAAGGAGGACGACCCGGCCAGCACCGCCAGGCTGGACCAGATCCGGCGGGAGATCACCGACCTGCGCGGCGAGGTCGACGCGATGCGCGCCCAGTGGAACGCCGAACGCCAGGCGATCCGCAAGGTGCAGAGCCTGCGCGAGGAGACCGAGCGGATCCGGCGGGAAGCGGAGGCGGCCGAACGCGGCTACGACCTGGACCGCGCCGCGGAGCTGCGCCTGGGCAGGCTGCCGGAGCTGGAACGCCGGCTCCGCGCCGAGGAGGAGCGGCTCAGCGCCAAGCAGGGCGGCCATCGGCTGCTACGCGAGGTCGTCACGCCCGACGAGATCGCCGGGATCGTGGCCCGCTGGACCGGCATCCCGGTCAGCCGGCTGCTGGAGGGCGAACGGGACAAGCTGCTGCGCCTGGAGGACATCCTGCACGAGCGCGTCATCGGCCAGGACGAGGCCGTCCAGCTCGTCGCCGACGCCGTTATCCGCGCCCGCTCCGGCATCAAGGACCCGCGCCGCCCGATCGGCTCGTTCCTGTTCCTCGGCCCCACCGGCGTCGGCAAGACCGAACTGGCCAAGACGCTCGCCGCGGCGCTGTTCGACACCGAGGACAACCTTGTCCGGCTCGACATGAGCGAATACCAGGAACGGCACACCGTTTCCCGGCTCGTTGGAGCACCGCCCGGCTACGTCGGCTACGAGGAGGGCGGACAGCTGACCGAGGCGGTGCGCCGTAAGCCCTACTCGGTCATCCTGCTCGACGAGATCGAGAAGGCCCACCCTGACGTGTTCAACACGCTGCTGCAGCTGCTCGACGACGGACGGCTCACCGACGCGCAGGGCCGCACCGTCGACTTCCGCAACACGGTCATCATCATGACCAGCAACCTCGGATCGCAGCATCTCCTGCAGGGCGTCACCCCGGACGGGCAGCTCACCGAGCAGGCCCGCACCGCGGTCATGACAGCGCTGCGCGAGTACTTCCGCCCGGAGTTCCTCAACCGCATCGACGAGACGGTGCTGTTCAAGCCGCTGACCCTGCCGGAGATCGAGCAGATCGTCGACCTGCTCCTCGACGACCTCCGCGCCCGCCTCGCAGACCGGCGGATCATCGTCGAGGTCACCGAAGCGGCCCGACGCTTCATCGCCGAAGCGGGGTTCGACCCGGTCTTCGGCGCCCGCCCACTGCGCCGCTTCCTGCAGCGCGAGATCGAAACCCGCATCGCCCGCACGCTGCTGACCGGCGACGTCCTCGACGGCGCCACCATCACCGTCGACCGGGCGCCCGACGGGATCGCCATCGACTGGAGCAACGAGCCGGCGGCCGTCACGGCAGCCGCCTGACCGCCCGCCGCGAACGCCCGCACCCCACGCCCATCCGAAACCGTTCGATGAACCTCGGCGGTCATCGGTATTTGCCGCTCGGCAAGTTTCAGTGCCAGAAACGGATGGTACTGGCACGGTCGGGATCGGAGGTGTGCGCGATGACAGTACGCGTCGAGGTCAGTTCGTCCGGTGGGGTGATCACGGTCGCGGCCGTCGGAGAGATCGACTTCCGCAACGCCGCCGCCGTCGGTGAGGCCCTCCGCGAGGTCCTGACCGCCGGCGCCGGCGAAGTCCGGATCGACCTGTCCCAGGTGCCGTTCATGGACTCGACCGGCATGACCACGCTCGTCGCCGCGTACCTGGGCGGCCGCCGGAACGGCATCCCAGTGGTCATCTCCGCGGTGCACCCGTACTTGCGCGAAAAGCTGCAGATCACCGGCATCCTGCCGTTGTTCGAGGTGATCGACGCCGCACCGGAAACCGTCGGTGCGCTGGCCGGCCCGAACGCCCTCCTGGCCGGTCCCTTACCGGCAGCACCAGATGTGGCCGAGGACAACGGCTGCATCTCGCCGGGCGTCGCCACAAACCTGCTTCCGCCGCCGTCCGCAACACCAATGTCGCCCGCTGATCCCGACGAATGAGGGCGTCGGCGCGTTCGAAACGACCATCCCGTCCAAGCCGATCAGGACGTTCCAGCGCGGGCTTCAGCCGCGCAAGGTCTGTGACGGCGGGACGCCGTACCGGGCGCGGTAGGCGGCGGCGAACCGGCCCAGGTGAGCGAAACCGGCGGCGTAGGCGACCTGCGCAACGGTAGTCTCCTCCGGCCCGGCGCGGTGCAGTTCCCGGTGTGCGTTGGCCAGCCGCAGCTCGCGCAGGTACGTCATCGGTGGTGTCCCGACGTGACTGCGGAACGCATCCTGAAGCGCGCGGGCGCCGACGCCGGCGATCTCGGCGAGCGCGGCCATCGTGAACGGGTACGCGGGACGGGCGTGCATCGCCTCGACGACGCGCTTGACGGTGCGGGGCGCCCAGCCACGGATGCCCGGCCCAGCCGCTTCCCGGTATTGCGGCGACGCCAGCGCCAGCAGGCCGGCGATCACGCTCTGCTGGAGGTGCTCAGCCGGCCCGGCCTGACCGAGCAGACCGCCGGAGACGCGGGACTCCGTTGCGAGGACCCGCACCAGCCCCGCCCAGGTGCGGCCAGGGCCGGACGATACGTCGAACTCGCTGTCCAGGGCGACCGGGGTTCGGACGGGGGCGTCGAGCAGGCTCGCCAGCTGCGTTTGCAGGACCCATCGATCGATCTTGACGGCCAGCAGCCGGCAGTCTGCATGCCACCGCTCGAGAATGGTGTCACCCACGGGCTGGAACACCGCTGCGGTGGCCGGCGTGGCGACCGCCGGCCGCCGGCCCTGCCGCCACCACAGCTCGCCGGTCAACGGCAGGTCGACGTGGTATGCGCCCAGTTCGCCGAACCGCATACCCACGTCGACACCGAAGCGCATGTCGCCGATCGTCACCGGCCCCGACGCCACCAGGTCGAGCCGGGCCGACAGATCGGCGGCGGGCCCGAGCACGTCGAGGAAGGTCGGGTAGAAGTACGTGCTGATGGCGGCCCGCGCCTCGTCGGCATCGGCGGTGGTCATCGAGCGCGTGCTGATCGGCCGCTCCGAACGATCTGGGACATACATTGTTGAGCAGGGTACCGGGCATCGACGGGTGCCGCGCAGGGTTGCATCAACGGCTCAGCACAGACGCACGGACGGCCACCTGGCGCAGGTCGCGCGGTGCCCCGTCCCATCCGATCTCGGCCCCTTCGACCATGACCCACGTGTCATTGTCGTGGATGAACCGGTGGGTGGACACGCGCTCGACGCGGAGCCGCAAGGTCCCGGCGCCGTACATGTAGTCGCGTTCGGCGAGGATCAGCGTCTGGGAAACGGCGGCGGACACGGGCCGGGATCCAATCTGTTCGGGCGGGCGTAGCGCAGTCAACGATCGTCTGGCGGCGCATGCGCTGCGAGCCGGTTTACGCAGACGTGAGCCGGTTGGCGTGGTTGCGGCAGGTCGATCCGGTCAGACGATCGCTCACGGGGCGAGCAGGTCGGTGCGGAGTCGGTACACGTAGTCGTCCCGGTCGCGGCGGCCGGCCGGGCCGGGGCCTTCGCGCGGGACGAACATGTTGGCCTCCGAGCGGGTCCATTCCCGCGACGCGTAGCGTTCCAGGATGCGCCACTCGCCGTCGCGCTGCTCGAGCAGGTCGATGTAGCGGAAGCCGCTGGTGAAGTTCAGCTGCGCGGAGTCCGACGGGGTGCCCCAGTGCACGGCGGTGCCGTAGGTCTCCGACAGGGCCCGGGTTCCGGCGAACTCGACCAGGTGGTTGGCGACCAGGTGCATCGTGCCGTCGAAGCCGCGCAGCTTCGGCTCGACCCAGGTGACGTACTCCTCGACGGGGCCGTCGAAGCCGGTGTGGTGGTCGATCGCGCCGGGGTGGTAGCAGGAGCGGACCAGCTCCATGTCGAGGCGGTCGACGCCCCGGCAGTACCGGCACACCAGCTCCCGGATGGCGGCCCGGTCGGCGTCCTCGTTCGTCATCAGAACCTCCCGCAACTGTCTGCTGTGGACCCGCTCGGAGCCGCACGGCCTGGTGTTTTCCCGAGCCGCACAGGTAAGCTACCAAGCACTTGCTTGGTTCGGGAACCCGTTGGCTGCCAACGGTTTCCGTGGGTGGAAGTGGGAATGCGATGGCTCGGCTGGGCTTCAACCTGATGGGCGTGGACGAGCTGTACGGCGGCCGCTTCACCGGCATCCTGGAAGCGGCCGGACTGGCCGACCGGATGGGCGTGGACCTGCTGGTGCTGCCCGACCACGTGACGATCAGCGAACAGGCCCACCGCGACCGGGTGACCGTCGGCTTCCCGTACCCCATCGACACCAACTGGTTCGAGCCGCTGACCGCCCTCGCCGCGGTCGCCGGGGTCACCGCCCGGGCCCGGCTCGGCACCAACGTCCTCATCGCGCCGATCCGCCCGGCCGTGCTGCTGGCCAAGCAGCTCGCCACGCTCGACGTCATCTGCGGCGGGCGGCTCGACATCGGGCTCGGGGCGGGCTGGCAGGAGGAGGAGTACCGGGCCACCGAGCGGCCGTTCGAGCGCCGCTTCGGCTACCTGGAGGAGCAGGTCGCCGTCTGCCGGGCACTGTGGGCCGGGGGACCGGCGGCCCACGCGGGGCAGCGGGTGGACTTCACCGACCTGTACAGCATGCCGGTGCCCGTGCAGGGCGCGGATCTGCGGCTGTCGTTCGGCTTCCACCCCACCCCGCGGGCGATCGAGCGGGTGGTGCGCCATGGCCTGGGGTGGTGGGCGGCGCCGATGCCGGTCGAGGAGGTGCGGGCCGCGGTCGCCGCCATCCGCGCCGAGTGCGTGCGGGCCGGCCGGGACCCGGCCACGATCCCGGTCACCGCGGCCGCCACGCTGGTCACGCACGGCAGGACCGCCGAGGAGGCCGGTGCGCTGCCGGTACTGCAGGAGGCGCAGGCGCTGTGGGAGGCCGGCGCCGACTGCGTCATCGTGCACCCCCTGGCGTTCGTGCGGACACCGGAGGAGCTGCCGGCGTTCCTGCGGCCCCTGCTCGACGCCCGGGATGCGATTCACGCCTCGACGACCACCTTGAGCTGACCGGCCCGGGGCGCGGCGGCCCGGTCGTAGGCGTCCTGGACGCTGGTCATCGGCAGCCGGTCGGTGACGTAGGCGTCCAGGATCGACGGGTGCTCCCGCAGATACCGCTGGGCCAGCCACAGCACCCGTCCGCGGTCCTTGGTGGTGCCGGCCCGCAGGGTCAGGTCCTTGCGGAAGAACGTGTGCATCGGCACCGGGTAGACCAGGTCGTCGGGCACCCCGAAGTAGTAGACCAGGCCGCCGTCTGCGGCCGCGTCGACGGCGCAGCCGAGGGTGCCGACCTGGTGCCCGATGGACTCGACCACCACCCGCGGCCGGTCGGCCGGGGCGAGCGAGGCCACCCACCGGTCGCACGAGGCCCGCACCGGCTCGTCCACCCCGAACGTCCGCGCCTGCGCCGACCGGTCGACCCGGTCGACGCCGACCACGTGGGCCGCGCCCGCGGTCTTCAGTACGTGGCTGAACAGCATGCCGATCGGCCCCTGGCCGAGGACGGCCACCCGCTGCCCGGTCACGTCCCCCATCCGTTCGACCGCGTAGATGACGCACGCGAGGGGCTGCGCGACCACGGCGTGCGCCGGCGGGAGCGTGCCGTCGTCGGGCACCAGCGAGTCCCCTTCGGTGACGACGAGCTCGGCGAGCGCGTCCTGGCCCAGGGCCCAGCCGACCGCGGTGGTGCCGGGCTCGAAGCCGGGGTGGCGGGAGGCGACCACGTCGCCGACCACCTCGTGCATCGGGCAGCCCGGCCCGGGTGGCGCGCCGTCCGGGTGGTTGCCCAACCCGCCCTGCAGCTGGACGGCGCCCTTGAACAGGGGCATGTCGCTGCCGCAGATCGCGCCGGCCCGGACCCGCAGCAGCACCTCGCCCGGTGCAAGCGCCGCCGGGGAAGGTGCCGCGACGCGCACGTCGGCGAACGTCGACGGGGCAACGAGCTGGGCCGCCCACATGTCACTCAATGCTGGCTCCCTCAAAGAAAGAGGCCGGGCGGCCCCGGAGGACCGCCCGGCAACGTGCACTACGGCCGCATGGACGCGACGTAGTTGCGGATGACCTCGATGCCGTCGAACAGCTCGGTGAACGTCCACTCGCGTGGTGCGTCCGGTGCCGAGCGCAGCATCGCCAGCAGGGTCTCCTCGTCGTCGACGTTGGCGACGATCAGCCGGCCCCCGCCGGCCATCGAGTACAGGCAGTCGAAGGTGCCGTCGGCCAGCTTGGCCGAGATCCAGTCCACGGCCACGTCGGCGATCCGCAGTCCCAGCTCCGGATCGACCGGGCCGTGGTAGCCGACGGCGAGGAACTTCCGCATCGGCTACGCGGCCAGCGCCGTCTGGCGCGGCGTGTCGTCGAACAGCTTGTCGTCGGCCAGGGGCTTGGCGAAGTTGACGATGCCACCGATCTCGGCCCAGGCGGCCTCGATCGGTGCGATGTTGCCGATGGGGAACTTGAAGTCCGGGTCGAAGATGAGGCTGGACGGCCCGGTCACCTGCGCCTCGGTGGCGCCCATCGCCTTGATCAGCCCTTCCTTCACCTGCGGGTTGCTGCGGTAGTCGCCCTGCAGGTAGGTGCGGCTGGTGCGGACCAGCGCGCGCACGACGGCCGCGGCCACGTCCGGCTTCTCGGTGCGGATCTTGCCCATCCAGTAGCTGGTGATGGACGCGGTGAACGGGATGATGAGCTTGTGCCCGGCCTTCTCGGCGGTGGTCCAGACCGGGTCGCTGAGGTTGCCGGCGTCCACCGAGCCCGAGTCGAGCCCGGCCAGCAGGTCGGCGCCGCCGAGCGGCACGATCGTAACGTCCTTGACGGTGAGGTTGCAGGTCTTCAGGTAGGCGGCCAGCTCGACGACGGCGGGGGAGCCGAGGCCGGTGGCGGAGCCGGTGGAGACCTTCTTGCCCTTCAGGTCGGCGCAGCTGAACGAGCCGTCCGGCTTGAGCAGGCTCTTGCGCACGTAGTAGCCCTGGTGGTTGGACGGGGCCCAGCCGACGCCGCCGCCGATGCCCTTGATGTCGGCGCCACCGGCGATCGCGTTGAACAGCCCGGCCGACGGCGCGGCAGGTGCGACGTCGACGTCGCCCTTCTGCATCAGCACGACGAGGTTGTTCGTCTGCACCAGCTGGATGTTGATTTTGATGTTTTCCTTTTTGAACTCGCCGAAGTACTCGGCGAGCAGTAATGGCGCGTACGCCTCGATGTTGCGGAAGGGCAGCGAGGCGTTGACGGTGACCTCGCTCGGCAACGGCTTCGGCGCGGGGGTGTTCGGCCCGGTCGGGCCGGGGGCCGGGGCGTTGGTGGCCTGGGTTCCGGTGGAGGTGGAGGCGGGGGTCGAGCCGTCGTCGCCACCACAGGCGGACAGCAGCGGGGCGGCGAGGACGGCGACGACGAACAGGGCGGCTGATCGGCGCATGTGCGAATTCCTTACTGGGGGAGGGAAACCGACTTACAGGAGGTTCCGGTCGCCGCCTTCGATCTCGACGCGAGCCCACGGCAGCACGAGCAGCGACACCCACTTGACGGCATTGCTCAGCAGCAGACCCATGAGGGCGACCGCCACGATGCCGACGTACATCCGGGGCGCCTGAAAGAGCGTCCAGGAGTACCAGATGAGATAGCCGATGCCCTTGTTCGCCTGGGTGAACTCGACGCCGACCATCATCAGCACGGCGACGCTGACCGACATCCGCAGACCGATGAACATCTGCGGCAGCGCGGCCGGGAACAGGACGTGACGGAAGGTCAGCCACGGGCCGGCCTGGAAGCTCTGCGCCACCTCGCGGTGACCGGGGCTCACCGCCAGGAACGCGGCCATGGTGCTGACCCACATGAAGAAGAAGACGGTCATGCCGATGGCCACGTTCAGGGCCGTGTCGGTGAGCCCGAAGATGAGCAGCAGCAACGGGAAGATGGCCAGCTTCGGCACCGTGTACAGCGCCGAGAGCAGCGGTTCGAGGGTGGCCCGGACCCAGCGGGAGGCGCCGAGGGCGATGCCGGCGGCCACGCCGGTCACCACACCCATGGCGCAGCCGATGAGCACCCGGGTCAGGCTGGCCCAGAGGTGGTCGAACAGCTCGCCGCTCTCGACGAGCTGCAGCGCCGCCTTCCAGACCTCGGTGGGCGGCGGGAAGAACAGCGGGTTGACCGCGCCGCTGGTCGCGGCCACCTGCCACACCACGAACAGCACCACCGGCGCGCCGAAGCCCAGCACGATCTCGGCCAGCCGGCGGCGGCGCCGGCGGACCGCGGCCCGCTCCGGGGTGGCGGAGGCCTCGCGGCGCACCAGCCGGCCGTTCCCCGGTGCCGGCGCCGGCGACGTCTTCTGCATGATCTGGGCCACGGCTACTCCTCTCCCGCCGCGAGCGAGGCCTGGACCTCGTCGCGCAGCACGTCCCACACGTTCTGGTGCAGCTCCGCGAACTCGGGCGTGCGGCGCACGTCGCTGGCGCGGGGCCGCCCGAACGGCACGGTGATGTCACTGACCACCCGGCCGGGCCGGGCCGACACGACGACCACGCGGTCGCCGAGGACGAGCGCCTCCTCGAGGCTGTGGGTGACGAAGACGACGGTGCGCCGGTCCTCCTCCCAGACCTTGAGGAGCACCTCTTGCAGCACCACCCGCATCTGCGCGTCCACGGCAGCGAACGGCTCGTCCATGAGCAGGATCTGCGGTTGTACGGCGAGGGCCCGCGCGATCGATACCCGCTGCCGCATGCCGCCGGACAGCGTCGCCGGGTAGGCCTTCTCGAAGCCGGTCAGCCCGATCCGGCGGATCCATTCCATCGCCCGCTCGTTGGCCTCCCGCCGGGGGACCTTCGCCATCTCCAGGCCGAACCGCACGTTGGCGAGCACGGTCTTCCAGGGCAGCACCCCGTAGTCCTGGAAGACCATGGACGTGGCGGCCCGGCCGTCGTCCAGCCAGAGGTCCAGGGTGCCTGCGGTCGGTGGCAGCAGGCCGTTGACGATGCGCAGGAACGTCGACTTGCCGCAGCCGGACGGGCCGACCAGGCAGACGAACTCGCCGTCGGCCACCCGCAGGTCGAACGGGCCGAGGGCGTGCACGCGGCTCTTGCCGGAGATGAACTGCCGCTCCACGCCCGACGCGAGCAGCTTGGCGCCTGCGGGTGCCGTCGGCGGGGCGGCGGTCGCTTGCCGTGTCTGTGTGTCCACTGTGCTCCAGGTGTCCTCAGGGGCGGGCTGTCTGACGGGTCAGCCGAACCATTGGCCTGCGTTGACGTCGAGCGTCTGCCCGGTGACGCCGGCGGCGGCGGGCGAGCCGAGGAAGGCGGCCACGTCGGCCACCTCCCGGGCCGTCACGAACCGGCCCAGGCAGGTCGCGTCCTGCGCGGCCTGCCGGGCCTGGGCGGCGCTGGTGCCCTGCCGGGTGCCGGCGTCGGCGAAGAACGCCTCGAGGTTGTCCGACTCGATGTAGCCGGGCACCACGGCGTTGACCCGGACCGAGTGCGGGCCCAGTTCGCGGGCCAGGACCTGGACCAGGGTGAGCATCGCCGACTTCACCACGGCGTAGATGCCGGAGTCCGGGTAGGGCCGGCGCGCCGAGATGGAGCTGACCAGCACGACCGCCGCCGAGCGTCCCCGCATCAGCGGCAGCAGCTCGTACAGCAGGTTGGTGGCCGACAGGATGTTGCCGTCGACCGCCGCGTGCCAGTCGGCGGCGGTGCGGTCGCCGAGCGAGCCGAGCGGCGGCCGGGAGAACGCGTTGTGCACGAGGACGTCGACGGCGCCGTACCGCTCGCCGATGCGCTCGGCGGCCTCGGCGCAGCGGGCCCGGTCGGTGAGGTCGGCCGGCAGGCGCAGCGCGGCCCGGCCGGCCGCCTCGACCTCGCCGGCGACCTGCTCCAGGTAGCCGCCGTTGCGGGCCAGCAGGGCCAGGTCCGCGCCGGCCTCGGCGAAGGTCAGGGCGAGCTCGCGGCCCAGTCCCGGGCCGACGCCCGCGACGGCGGCAACGCGTCCGGTCCGGCTTCCGGTCAGGTCCATGCCGCCACCACCTCGTCCACTGTGGACAGCGTGGCCAGGTGGCGCAGGCTGTACCGGATCACGTGTGCGGCGTAGTCGGCCGGGACGCCGGCGACCGCGTCGACCGGCACCACCACGCGGTACCCCAGCCCCACCGCCTCCATCGAGGCGCCGAGGATGCCCATGTTCACCGACACGCCGACCAGGACGATCGTGCGCACGCCGAGGCCTCGCAGGGTCGCGTCGAGCTCGGTGCCGGTGAACGGGGTCACGCCGTGCAGCCGCTCGACGGTGACGTCGCCGTCCTCCGGCCCGATCTCCGCCAGCACCTGCGCGGACACCGAGCCGGTGCGCAGGTGCTCGGGCATGGCCGCGGCGCGCTCCAGGATCGGCGCGTTCGTCAGGCCCGGCCGGCCGCCGGCCCGGCGGGCGACGGTGGCGTGCACGACCGCGACCCCGGCGGGGCGGGCCGCGGTCAGCAGGCGGCGCACGTTGCCGACGCCACCGCCGGCCCGCAGCTGCTCGCCCAGCTCCGGCACCAGGCTCTCGGGGCCGACGATGCCGCGCTGCAGCTCCATCGTCACGACCGCGGTGCCGGCGGGGCGGACCACCGCGGGGTCGAGTGGCCGGCTCATGAGGCACCTCCGGGCTGGACGGTGACGGCGTTGCGCTGCTCGGCCGAGGCCTGGATCGCCTCGACGACCCGCAGCACGGCCAGGCCGTCGGCAAACGTGGCCGGGCGTTGCTCGCCGGTGCTGCCGTCTTCGAGGCGGCGGTACAGCCAGCCGGCGAGACCGGTGTAGGCGGCGATCTCGGCCGCGGTCCACGGGCGGCTGCTGTCGGATGCGTCCGGTGGCGCCGGTGCGGCGCTCAGGTCCTGGGTCCCGTCGGCGGTCTCGAGGCGGGCTCGACCGTCCACGATGGACACGGTGCCGGCGGTGCCGGCCACCCGGGTCACCTCGACCGGCGCGCCCCAGACCGCCGCGCACTCCTGGATGATCCCGACGACGCCGGACGCGGTGCGCAGCAGCACGCCGTAGCCGTCGTCGGCGCCGCCGCCGGGGCGCGGCACCGCCTGGCCCAGCGTGGCCGACACCTCGGCGATCGGGCCGAGCCACAGGTGCAGCTGGTCCAGCAGGTGGGTGCCGTTCGCGCGCAGCCACCCGCCGCCCCGGGCCGGGTCGAACCACCAGCCGGGCGCGCCCGCGCCGGCGTCGGCGAGGATCGGGTAGGACCGCACGACCGTGACCGTGTGCGGCCGGCCGATGCGGCCACCGGCGATCGCCGCGCGGACCGCCTCGACCGCGGGGTCCCAGCGGAACTCGGTGCCGACCAGCGCGACGACGCCCGCCGCGTCGGCCGCCTTCGTCATCGCCTCGGCCTGCTCGACCGACAGCGCGAGGGGCTTCTCGCAGATGACGTGCCGCCCGGCCGCGACGGCCAGCCCGGCGAGATCGGCGTGCGTGTCGGGGGGTGTGGCGATGGTGACGACCTCGGCGTCGGTGGCCAGCAACGCGGCCTGGAGGGAGTCGAACCCGGCCGGCACGCCGACCCGCGCGGCCCGCCGGGTGGTCCGCTCGGCGTCCTGACCGACCAGCGCGGCCACCTCGAACCCGGCCGCCCGCAGCGCCGGCACGTGCACCCGCAGCCCGAATCCGGTACCGACGACAATCGCCCGGCGGGTCATGCTGCCGTCCCGCGGTCGGCGCGGTCCAGGCCCAGCACGCGCTGCGCGTTGGTGCGCAGGAACTTCTCCCACACGTCGTCGTGCAGCGGCAGGTCGTCCAGCTCGGTGAAGATACGCTCCAGGGACAGGCCCATCGGGAAATAGCCGGCGTAGAGGACCTTGTCCGCGCCGCGGGTGTTGGCGAAGTCCAGGATCTGCCGCGGGTAGTACTTCGGCGCGAACGCGCTGGTCGAGTAGTACAGGTTGGGCCACTTCAGCAGCAGCTTCACGGCCAGGTCGACCCACGGTTCGCAGCCGTGCCGGGTGACGAAACGCAGCTCAGGGAAGTACCAGCAGACCTCGTCGATGAGGGCGACCTCCTGGGCCGCGAACGGGATCCGGGGCCCGGGCACGCCGGCGCAGACGAAGATCGGGATGTCCAGGTCGACGCAGGCGGCATACAGCGGGTAGAACCGCTTGTCGTTGATCGGCACCGGCGGGTTGAGACCGCTGGGCATCGCGCTCGCCGCAACCACGCCGAGCTCCTCGACCGCCCGGCGCAGCGCCCGTACGCCCTCCATCCCGGCGTTGGGGTCGACGGGGAACGCCCCGAGGAACCGCTGCGGGTGGTCCTTGAGCGCGGCGACGGCGAGCTCGTCGTCGAAGCTGACGGTGATCATGCCGCGCTCGACGCCGAAGCGGTCCATCTCGGCCAGCACGGCCGCCGCGCCGTCGGCGCTGAACCGCTGGTCCGGCAGGCTCTTGTACATGTACTCGGCGGGGAACCGGTAGGTCTCGCGGCTCTCCTGGTCGCGCAGCTGGGTGCCGAGGAACCGGCGCCAGCTGTCGTCGCCGGGTCCTTTCGGGATCCCCATCATCAGGTCGATCACGCCGATGTCGGTGGGCCTGGGCATCGCGTCACCACCCCCGGAAGACCGGGTCGCGCTTCTCCGCGAAGCTGCGCAGCCCTTCGGCGCTGTCCTCGGTCCACACGTTCATCGCCACCGCCATCTCCTCCTGGTGGAACGCCGAGACCCGGTCCGAGTCCAGCGACTGGTTCAGCAGGCGCTTCGCCAGGCCGATCGCGACGGTCGGCCCGGCCGCGAACCGGGCCGCGAGCGCATCGGCGGCGGCCGGCAGGTCGTCGGGCTCGACCACCTGGTGCACGATGCCGAGACGTTCGGCGTCGGTGACGCTCAGGTCGCCGCCGAGCAGCAGCAGCCGCTTCGCCAGGTGCAGCCCGAGGATGCGGGGCAGCAGGTACGCCGCCGCGGCGTCCGGCACGATCCCGCGGGTGATGAACAGCTCGGCGAACCGGGCGTTGGTCGAGGCGATGACGACGTCGGCGGCGAGGGCGAGCTGGGCGCCCATGCCGGCGGCCACCCCGTTGACCGCGGCGATGACCGGCTTGGGGCAGTCGAGGACCGCGGCGATGAGGGCCTGGGCGCTGCGGACCGCGGGCCCGGTGGCGCCGACCACCCGGTCCGGCCGGCCGTCGGCGGGCGGAGCGGGCTTCGGCAGGCCGAGGTCGCCACCGGCGCAGAAGGCCCGGCCGACCGCGGAGAGCACGACCGCCCGCACCTCGACCGCCGCGCCGGCCTCGGCCAGCAGCGAGATCAGCCGTTCGCGCTGCGGCGGGCCGAGCGCGTTGCGCCGCTCGGGCCGGTCGAACACGATCCGGGCCACCCCGCCCTCGACGGTGCAGCGCACCTGTTGCGTCACGTCGTGCTCGGCTGCACGGCCGGCGGTCACGACGCGGCTCGCCGGGCGGTGGCACGGGGCAGACCCAGGTGCCGTTCGGCGATGATGCCGCGCTGGATCTCGCTGGTACCGGCATAGATGGTGGTCACGACCGAGTGCCGGAACTCGTGCTCGATCCAGCCGTCGGCGGGGGCGCCGGTGCCGTGCCCGGCGAGGAGCCCGTCGGCGCCGACGACGTCCATCAGGGACGCCGCGGCCCGCATGAGCGCCTCGGAGCTGAACAGCTTCGCCAGGGAACCCTCGGTGTGCGGCAGGACGTCGCGTGAGGTCAGCCAGGTCATCCGGTTCCCCATGAGGCGGCTCACCTCGAGGTCGGTGTACGCCAGGGCCAGGCAGGCGCGCACCTCGGGCCGCTCGATCGGCGGCGACCCGTCCGGGCCGGGCGTGCGGGCCCAGCGCAGTGCGCGGCCCAGCAGGTGCAGCAGGTGCCCGGCCGCGGCCGGCTGCCGCTCGAAGGCGAGCGCCACCATCATGACGTCCCAGCCGCCGTCGACCTCGCCGACCCGGGCGCTGTCCGGGACGCGGACCCGGTCGTAGAACGTGGCGTTGGTGCGTTCCCCGCCGAGCGTGTGCACCGGGCGGACCTGGACCCCGCCGGCGTCCAGCGGCACCAGGAACATGGTCAGGCCCCGGTGCTTGGGCACGTCAGGGTTGGTGCGGGCGAGCAGGAAGACGTAGCTCGCCTCGTGCGCCATCGTGGTGAACATCTTCTGCCCGTCGATGACCCAGTCGTCGCCGTCGCGGGTGGCCCGGGTGCGGGCCGCGGCCACGTCGGAGCCCGAGTCCGGCTCCGAGTAGCCCAGGCACAGCAGGATCTCGCCGCCGAGGATGGCCGGGATGACCTCGTGCCGCTGCTGCGGCGTACCGACGATCTGCAGCGTCTTGGCCACCAGTTCGGCGATCAGCCAGCCCTCGATCGGGATGCCGGCCCGGGCGAACTCCTCGTTGAGCGTGGCCATCTCGAACGGGTCCCGGCCCTGCCCGCCCTGCTCGACCGGCCAGGCCGCCTTCAGCCAGCCGCGCCCGGCCATCGCCCGGTGCACGTCCCAGCTGTGCAGCGTGCCGGTGTCGTGCACGGCCGCCGACGTCTGCGGTGGCAGCCCGGCCAGGAACTGCCGGACCTCGTCGCGGAAGCGCAGCTGCGCCGCGGAGAGCTCGAAGTCCATCTACCGCCGCCCTGTGTCTGTGTCTGTGTCTGTGCCGGAGTCGGTGTCGGCCAGCGCGAGCGCGACGACGGCGTCGACGGCCGCGGGCTCGCCGCCGCTGAGCAGGCTCAGTGCCTTGGCCCGGCGGAAGTACAGCTGGATGTCGTATTCGAGGGTGTAGCCGTAGCCGCCGTGCGCGTGCAGGCTGCGGTCGGTGGCCTGGCGGGCGGCCCGGCCGGCGAACGCGACGGCCATCGCGGCCAGGCCGTGCCGGCGGGGGTTGCCGGTGTCGGCGGCCCAGGCCGCCTCCTGGACCAGCAGCTGCGCGCCGTCGACGAGGGCGGCGGCGTCGGCCAGCTGGTGGGCGAGGGCCTGGAAGGCGCCGATCGGCTGGCCGAACTGGTGGCGGGTCTTCGCGTACTGCACGCCGAGGTGCAGCCCGGCGGCGGCGACACCGGCGAGGGTGGCCGCGGTGAGGATCTGCCAGTCGGCCCGGGCCTCGGCGAAGGCCGTCGCCGCCGCCGGTCCCTCGGCGAGGACGGTCGCGCCGGTGAGGTCGGCGTGGCCGATCGCCAGCGCGGCGAGGGTCTGCTTCGGCCGTTCGACGTCGTGGCCGGGCCCGGCGATGACGATCCGGCCCCCGGCACCGTCGTGCCGGCGCCCGTCCTGCGCCCCGTTCCGGCCGCCGTCCGGGCTTCGGTCCGGGCTTCCGTCGGGGCTTCCGTCCGGGCTGCCGTCCCATGCGATCACGCGGTCGGCGACGGCGGCCCACGGGACGGTCCGGGCGACCCCGGCCATGGCCGGGCGGGGGGAGAAGGTGACCAGGTCGTCGCCGGCGGCGACGCCGAGGCGGTCCAGCAGCCGGGTCGCGACCAGGGTCTCCACCAGCGGCGCCGAGGCGAGGCAGGCGCCGGCGTCCTGGGCGGCGACGACCAGCTCGGCCAGCCGGGCCGGGGTGCCGTCGCGGGAGCCGGCCAGGTGCGGGAAGCCGAACCCGCCGAGCACGGCCCACAGCGCCGGGTCGAAGCCCAGCGGCTCGGCCGCCCGGACCCGGGCCGGCGTCGAGTGGTCGGCGAACAGGGCGGTCAGGCCCGCGCGGAGGTCGAGCTGCTCGCTGGAGAGGGCGAAGTCCATCATCGCAGCCGCCACTTCGGCCGGCCGCCGGCGCGGAACGCCTCCTGGCCGGCGGCGAGGGCGGCCGGATCGGTGCCGGCGGCGACGAGCGCGTGCGCGACGCCGAGCGCCTGGCCGGGCGCCATCTCCGAGCCGATCCAGATGGCCCGCAGGGTGGCCTGGACCGCGAGCGGCGGCAGCGCGGCGATGGTGCCGGCGACCGCCGCCGCCGCCGCGCGCAGCTGGTCGCCGGGCACCACCTCGGACACCAGGCCGATCTCCAGCGCGCGCCGGGCGGACATCCGCTCGGCCGAACCGAGCAGGGTCAGCCGCAGCACCTCGCCCAGCGGCATGCGGCGCAGCAGGTGCAGCGGCTCGAACACGGCGGGCATGCCGAACGTGGTGTGCGGGTCGAAGAACGTGGCGGTGTCCGCGGCGATGATGATGTCGGCCTCGCCGAGCAGGTAGAACGCGCCGCCGCAGGCGATGCCGTTGACCGCGGCGATGACCGGCTTCCACAGCCCGCACGACTTGGGGCCGAGGAAGTCGCCGACATCGGCGCGCAGGAACGGGCTGCTCGCCTTCAACAGCCGGGCCGACTCGTCATCGGCGGCCGCGTCATCAGTGGGGTCGCCGGCGGGGTCGAGGCCGGAGCGGTCGTAGCCGGTGCAGAACGCCTTCTCGCCGGCTCCGGTGACGACCACGGCCCGCACCTCGTCGTCGAGGCGCAGCCGTGCCCACAGGGCGGCCAGCTCGCGCAGCATCGTCTCGTTGAACGAGTTCAACACCTCGGGGCGGTTGAGCTCGACCCACGCGACGCCGGCGTCGATGGCGACCCGCACTGTCGTGGGTTCCGCATCTTCGCTGGTCATCAAGTGTGTGTTGTGCATCACAGGCCGAAGGTTATAAGGTTATATCCTTAGCGTCAAGGGTGGCCGGGGAGGGCGACGTGACCGCAGGTCGGCAGGATCGGGTGTGCACCGAAGAAGAGCTCCGGGAGCTGTCCACGTCGCCCCGGGACCGCGTGCTCGCCGCATCGAGGTCCACTGTGGACGACCTCCGGGGGCACCTCGCGATCCTCGAACGGGAGCACCGGGGCCAGCGCGAGCGCTACCTCGACTGGGTCGCCACCATCCTCGACACCGCCGCCGAACGGCACGGCCGGGACGGCCTGCGCCTGCTGACCACCCGTACCCTGGCCTTCTTCGCCGCCTACCCGGGTGTCGACCCGGTCCGCGACGAGGTGCCGGCGCCGATGGCCGACGACGTCGCCGCGGCCGTCGCCCGCGGCGACACCGGTGGCGCGCTCGCGCTCTTCGACGACCGGGAGGCCGCCTGGCGTTGCGTCATCGACGTGCTGCGCGACTGGCTGTCCGCGCTGCTGTCACAGGTGCACGCCAGTTACGGCCCGGACGAGCTGGAGGCGTTCCACCGCCGCCGCGGCGAGGACGCCCTGCGTGGCCTCATGCGCGACATCGACCGCCCCGCGGCCGAGCGCCTGGCGAACCTCGTACACCTGCTGCAGGGCCACTTCACCGAGCTTGCGGTCACCGAGGACGACGAGAAGTTCACGATCGTGCAGGACCCCTGCGGCACCTGCGCCCGCCAGGTCACCGACGGCCGGTTCGCCGCCGGGCTCGGGCTCGCGCTCGTCACCGACCCGCACCCGGTCACCTGGGGCGGCCGGCCGACCACCATTTACCGCACCCACGTGCCGATCTGGCACGTCGAGATGGCCCGCGAGCGCCTCGGCGCGCCGTGGCCGGTGAACCTCTGTCCGGCCGGTCTCGACCCCGGCACCTGCACGATCCTGCTCTACAAGGATCCGCGCGACCCGTCCGCCGTGACCCGGCTGCCCACGGCCGCCGACGCGTCCGCCATCCCCGCAACGAAGGGCTCAGGAACCCCATGACCGACGTGGTGACCACGCCGCCGGCCGGCCGGCAGCCCACCGGGTACCAACTGACGGACCGCTACGACGCCGACGACGGCACCGTCGTGCTCACCGGCACCCAGGCGATCACCCGGATCCTGCTGGACCGGCACCGCCTGGACCGGGCCGCCGGGCTGCGCACCGGCGGGCTCGCTTCCGGGTACCCCGGATCGCCCCTCGGCGGACTGGACCTCACCCTGCACCGGGCCGCCGCGACCCTGGCCGCCGAGGACATCCGGCACGTGCCCGGCGTCAACGAGGAGCTCGCCGCCGCCGTCGTGTTCGGCACCCAGCAGCCGTCCCCCGGCGGGTTCCGCGACGGGCTGCAGGGCGTGTTCGGCCTCTGGTACGGCAAGGCCCCGGGCGTGGACCGGTGCGGCGACGCGTTCAAACACGCCAACCAGTTCGGCGTGCACCCGCTCGGCGGGGTCCTCGCGGTGGCCGGCGACGACCCGGCGGCCAAGTCCTCGTCGCTGCCGAACCAGAGCGAGACCGCCTTCTACGACGCCCTGATGCCCGTGCTGGTGCCCGGATCCGTCCAGGAACTGCTCGACTTCGGCGTGACCGGCCTGGAGCTGTCGCGGTACTGCGGCTGCTGGGTCGGCCTGAAGGTGGTCACCAGCGTCGCCGACTCGGTCGGCTCGGTGCGCCTGGACCCCGGCCGGCTGTCGCTGCAGCACCCGGCGCTGGAGATCGACGGCGAACCCTGGCAGCACCGGCAGCGCATCCAACTGGTCCCCACCATCCTCGTCGACCGGGAGCGGGACCTGCTCGAACGCCGGCACGTCGCGGCCGTCGCGTTCGCCGCCGCCAACAACCTCAACGTCATCGACGGCGCGCAGGACGGCGCCCGGATCGGCATCGTCGCGGCCGGCAAGACCTACTACGACGTCCGGCAGGCCCTCACCGACCTCGGCCTGGACGACGACGGCCTGCGCGAGCAGGGTGTGCGGCTGCTGAAGCTCGGCATGATCTACCCGCTGGACCGTGCCGTGGTGGAGCGGTTCGCCGAAGGGCTGCAGCACATCGTGGTGGTGGAGGAGAAACGCGACTTCATCGAGTCCGCCGTCCGCAACGCGCTGTACCCCACCCCGCACCGGCCGACCGTGGTGGGCAAACGCGACCGCGCCGGCCGGCTGCTCGTGCCGGCCCACGGCGAGCTCGGCCCCGACCAGCTCAAGCCGATCCTGCGGCGCGAGCTCGGCCTGCCCGAGCCCGCCCCGGCCCGCCCCGCGGCGAAGGGCCCGATCCTGCTGCCGCTGCTGGGCCGGGCACCGGCCTACTGCAGCGGCTGCCCGCACAACCGGTCCACCGTCCTGCCCGACGGCGCGGTCGTCGGCGGCGGCGTCGGCTGCCACGGCATGTCCTACTTCGACCCCCGCATCGCCGGCAACGAGAAACTGCCGGTGGTCCCGATGGGCTCCGAAGGGGTGCCGTGGATCGGCATGGCCCCGTTCTCGCAGACCGGGCACATCTTCCAGAACCTCGGCGACGGCACCTACTCCCACTCCGGCCTGCTCGCGGTCCGCGCCTGCATCGCCGCCGGCGTGAACATCACCTTCAAGATCCTGTTCAACGGCTACGTCGCGATGACCGGCGGCCAGCAGATCGCCGGCGGCATGTCGGTGCCCGCGCTGACCCGGGAACTCGCCGCCGAGGGGGTCAGCCGGATCATCGTGTGCGCCGAGGACACCGGCCGGTACCGCGGCGTGCGCGACCTCGCCGACGGCGTCACCGTGCTGCCACGCGAGGAGATCCTCACCGCGCAGGAACGCCTCAGCACGATCGAGGGCGTCACCGTGCTCATCTACGACCAGGTCTGCGCGGCCGAGGCCCGGCGGATGCGCCGCTCCGGCAAGCTGCCCACCCCCGACCGTAGGGTGGTCATCAACGAGCTGGTCTGCGAAGGCTGCGGCGACTGCGGGGTGAAGAGCAACTGCCTGTCCGTCCAGCCGGTCGACACCGAACTCGGCCGCAAGACCCAGATCCACCAGACCTCGTGCAACTCCGACTTCAGCTGCCTGGACGGCGACTGCCCGTCGTTCGTCACGGTCCGCACCGTCCCGGCCGCCCGCCCACGGCTGCCCCGGCCGCGGCCCCGCACCGCGGGCGAGGTGCCCGCCGAACCGGCGGCGAAAGCGGCGCTCGGCGACCGCGCCTACGGCGTCTACCTGGTCGGCATCGGCGGCACCGGCGTGGTCACGGTGAACCAGATCCTGGCCACCGCGGCGCTGCTCGACGGGCGGTACACCGCCGGCCTCGACCAGACCGGGATGAGCCAGAAGGCCGGAGCGGTGGTGTCCCACCTGCAGATCAGCGCCACCCCGGTCGACGACCGCACCGCCGCGGTCAGCGCCGGCCAGGCCGACCTCTACCTGGTGTTCGACCTGCTCAGCGGGGCGGCACCGCAGCACCTGGCGCGCACCGACCCGCAGCGCACGGTGTCGGTCGTCGCGTCCTCGATCACCCCGACCGCGGCCGTGGTCACCAACATCGCCACCACCCTGCCGCCGGCCGGTGAGCTGCTGGACCGCATCCGGGACGCGGCCGGGCGCACCACCGCCATCGACGCGGCCCAGCTCAGCCGCAGCCTGTTCGGCGACGAGACCACCGCCAACATCCTGCTGCTCGGCGTGGCGTACCAGACCGGCGCGGTGCCCCTCGCCGCCGCGTCGATCGAAGAGGCGATCCGGCTCAACGGCGTCGCCGTCGAGCAGAACATCGAGGCGTTCCGGGCCGGCCGCCGGCACGTGCTCGCCCCGGTCACGCTCGACGAACCCGCCGCAGCCACCCGGCTGGGTGCCGCCGGCCTCGACCCGACCCCCGGCGCGCTGTCGGCCGCCCGTCGGCTCCTCGACGCGGCCGCGCTCCCGGCCTCGGTGCGCGAGGTCGCCGAACCACGCGCCGCCGACCTGGTCGACTACCAGAACGCCCGGCTCGCTGGCCGCTACGTCGACACGGTCCGGCGGGTCGTGGCCGCCGAGGCCGGCCGGTCCGGCACGGACACGGTGTCCGTGGAGTTCGCCCGGTACCTGTACAAACTGCTGGCCTACAAGGACGAGTACGAGGTCGCCCGGCTGCACCTGAAGGTCGACATCGGCGCGCAGGCCGCACCCGACGGCACCCGGGCCCAGGTGCGCTATCACATCCACCCGCCGTTCCTGCGGGCACTCGGCCTGCGGCACAAGCTTGCGCTGGGCGCCTGGATCCGGCCCGCGTTCGCGGTGTTGCGAGCGATGCGGTCGGTACGCGGCACCGCGTTCGACCCGTTCGGCCTGGCCGAGGTCCGCCGGGTGGAACGCGCCCTGCCGCAGGAGTACACCACCGCGGTGCTCGCCGCGCTGGACGCCGACGACCTCGACCGCTGCCTGGCGGTGGCGCGGGCACCAGATCTGGTCCGCGGATATGAGACCATCAAGCTCGCCAATGTGACCCGGTTCCGGGCGATCCTGGCGCGACCCTCCCAGGTGGACGGATGAAAGAGGCGAAGATCATGACGGACCCCGCCCCCGGCCGGGCCGTGCAGCAGCGCGAAGGCGGCACGAAAGGCCCGCTGCTCACGCGACGCCGGGTCGGTGAGCGCCTCGCCGACGAGCTGCGCGACCGGATTCTGCGCGGCGAGCTCACCACGGAGAACGGGCTGCTGAAGCAGGACGACCTGTTCGAGGAGTTCCGCGTCAGCATGCCGTCGGTCCGTGAGGCCATGCGCACCCTGGAGACCGAGGGCCTCATCACCATCCGCCGCGGCAACCGCGGCGGCGCCGAGGTGCACCCGCCCCAGCTCGAACGGGCCGGCTACGTCTTCGGCCTGGTCCTGCAGTCCCGCGACGTCAGCGTCCACGACCTCGGCCTGGCCGTGCGCCGCCTCGACCCGGTCTGCGCTGAGATGTGCGCGACCAGACCGGACCGCCTGGAGACGGTCGTGCCCGCCCTCCGCGAGATCCAGCAGCGCACCGAGGAGAGCCTCGGCGACTTCGCCAAGTTCGTGGCCTGCATGAAGGAGTTCCACGAGGCGCTGGTGCGCAACTGCGGCAACCAGACCTTCGAGCTGCTGGCCGGCATGCTGGAAGGACTCTGGTACGCCCACGAGGAGGAATGGGCCGCCCGCACGGTGATCGAGGGCGGCATCCCCGGCGACGCCGCCACCCGCCGCAGCCTCAACAGCCACGCCGAGCTGATCCAGGCCATCGAACAGGGCGACGGCCCAGGCGCCGCCATCCTGGCCCGCCGCCACCAGGAGGACACCCAACCCCAGGCCAACCTCGGCGACGAACCCTCCGTGGTGGTCAACGCCCAGCTGATCCGCCCGCCGGACTACTGACCCCGTCGTTCTCCGACCAGCGCCCGCCCGCGTCGTCGCCCCGGGTGCGGACCTCGCCATCCTGTCGCCGCTCGGCCGACCCGCCCCTGCGTGCGGTCAGCCTGCTGACCGCCGTCCTGGCTGCCGTGCGCCGCCCGTCCACGACCGCGGTGTGGTCCAGGCGGGCGAGCAGGCGAGCGTTCTCGCGGCGGTGGAGGCCGTGGCGTTGACTGCGTTGGTGGTGTGACGGCAGACCACGGTGTTCCGCGAGAACGACCAGCAGCAGTGTGTCGACAGCAGCCACCGCGACGTAGGGGAGGTTGCTCGACGGCCGGGCGCTCGTCTGACGTCGCCGGCCCGGCGCGGTGGGCGCCTGCCACTGCCGTTTCGCCGCCGCCGTCGCGCAGATCATCACCAGGGGGTTGGTGATCTGGGGCAGCCCCAGGTGCGGCTCGTCCATGATGAACCGTTGCAGGAAGCCGCTGAGTGCGCCGGCGACCATGCCTGCGGCGAACAGGTGCAACGCACCGCGCGCCACGAACCTGTGCCCGGAGCTGCAGGATGGACGACGAGCAGGCTTCGGGTGATGTCGGCGGCCAGGACCACGAGCTCGCCGGTGTTGATGCGCACATCTGCTGGCGCGACGGCGCCACCGGTGCGCTGGGCGCCCTGGCCGGGGATGTGAACCCCCACCCATAGTCCGCAAACTCGACGGCGTCGAACAGATCCCCCTGCTCAAGAAGCTCGGCCGCGCCGTCGGCGCTCAGATCGACCTCGACACCCGCTTTGCCGGCTTCTTTACCTGAACGTCTCCTCCAACTGCCGAAGCACAGGGTTGTAGGGGTAGATCCTCAGTGCGGCCTGCACCAGCAGTCGCACGCCGTCGTCGATGAGCCCGTTTTCCAGGTCGTCGAGGATCGACTCCCAGAACAGCTTCGGGGTGGAGTACGCAGCGAAGCGTGGCATACGCTCGGGCGGGAAATCGATGCTGGCGAGCAGAATCCGAGCTTCGTGTGCATCGGAAAAAATGTTGGAAAGTTCCATGAGAAGGGTTTGAGTTTCGTGAGGTCCTAGTCCAATCCTCGGAACCGGCTCGGCCAGCAACCTCAATCGTTCGTCGGGGAACAGTGCGTCGACGCGATGCAGCGTTATTGCTGCCCCATCGCCGTCGTTGCTGGTCGAAACGATCATGCCGACCACGGCGTCGTGTTCCGGTGACCACAATGGCGCACCTTGGAACCCGTCGGTGACGCCGCGCCGCGAGGTGGGATCCACCTGCACCACGCCGAACGTCAAAGTAGCCACGATCGTGCCGTAGGCGGGCGTGCCGTGTGGACCAGAGTTGCGGGGGATGCCGAAGGTCCACCAGCGGTGCCCGATCAGAGCCACCGGCTCCACGAAACTGAGTCGAGGTAGCCTCACTGCCGTCGGAATCGGGTCGCTCAGGACCAGCACGGTGGCGCCAGCGTCACGTGCACGCCTGGTTGTCCTTGCCTCGGCGATTCGGACGGGCTCATCGAGTCCGGCCTTCACGAACCGCACTGCGAAGCCCTGCGTGTTCACACCCATGCCAATGGGCACCAGCACTCGGTGGCGATCCAGTGCGAATGCCATGCAGACAAAGTCGTCCTGGTAATACACGGCCGCGATCCAGGAATCGTCCGCCGGTCCGAGCAGGGCCGCTGGCGGGGTAGTGAGCGGAGGTTTCGTGGGGGCGATGCTGGAGATGTCCTGGAGCCGGGTGTCAATGAGGTGCGCCACGGTGTCAAGGGCATAGCCGAGGGAGTCGGGGTCGGTCACGCCCTGCAGGAGGACGGCGAGCTTCTCGCCGAAACCGAAGTAGGCGACGTACGGGAGCTTGGTGCGCTCCAGCGCAACCCTCGGGTCGACGTGGCGTGGGAGCCAGTCGGCGTAGAACTCGCCGAACCGCTGGGCGGCGATGCTCAGCCACTCGTTGACGAACTCCAGCTCGGTCCGGCTGTCGAAGCGGGACAGCAGCGGCAGCACCAGCGCCGGCGGCCGGTCATAGGCGAGCGCCTGGCGGCCGGCCTGGGCGCGGCGCAGGACGTCAACGACGCCGTCGACATTCTGACGGTTCGCGACGAACACCGGCACGATGAGATCGGGCAGGGCGATGAGACAGACCCCGCCGATGTCCGTGATACCGGTCCGGCTGTCGACCAGCACGAAGTCGTACTCGGTGAGCCAGTCGTTGCGCAGTTCCTCGAAGTACCGCCCGCCGCCGTGCAGGTCGAAGAACGCGGACCAGTCGAAGGCCAGGACCCGGGCCGGATAGTCCGGGTCCTGCCGGCCGGTGGTCATGATCGACACCGACTCCACCCCCACGCGGATCCGGGTGGTGTAGTCGTGCCAGTCCGGCGGGTCGGAGCGGGGCCGGACGACGTGGTCCTGCAGCAGGTCGAGCAGGCCGGGCCGGCTGTCGAGACCGGAGTAGCTGTCGGCGAAGTACCGCCAGACACCCGGCGCCTCGAGGTCGAAGTCCACGACCAGGACCCGCCGGCCGGCCTTCGCCAGCAGCACCGCGATGTTGACCAGCGCCATCGTCCGGCCGGTGCCACCCTTGTACGAGTAGAACGTGACGATCATGCCGGGTCCCCTCCGAGGCTGGGGACGGTCCGCTGCAGCGTGCGCTTGCGGTGCAACTTGATGAACTCCTCGGTGGCGAGCCCGCGCCACCCGGTGTCATGCTCAGGCGCCTGGCGCAGCGCGCTCGCCACGTGCGACGCCAGGACGCGGACCCGGTTCGACAGCTCCTCGGCCGTCGAGCTGCCCGCTGCCAGCCAGGGGTTCGCGTACTGCTGGATGTCGTAACGCTGGATCGAACGCAGCTCCGCCGGCAGATCCTCGCCGTCGTGGATCACCGCGGCGAGCACCAGCGGCAGCGGCACCGGCCGCCCGTTGCCGACCGCATCCCGCCGGGCCAGCATGTGGCCGAGTTCGGCCAGGCACCACTCGCTGCTGAAGTACTCCCGCGACCACAGACACAGCAGCACCTTCGACCCGGCGATCCCGTCAGCAAGCCTGTGCGGCCAAGAATCGCCGGTCTCGATGACGTCGGCGTCGAAGAAGATCCGCGGCGCCGCGTCCAGCTCGGCCCCGAGCCAATGCCGGAACATCGGCAGAAACGTCTCGCCCACGAACCTCGGCCAGGCGTTCGCCCGCCGGTAACTAACGAACACGTCGTACGAATACGGCACAGGCGATCCCGGAGGGAGGAGGCGTCGGGCAAGGGCTGAGTGTAACGGCAGGTTCACGCTCCAGAGCCGGACGGGTCAGGGTCGAGTGAGGCGGACGATCTGGAGGCCGAATCCGGCGAGGTCGTCCCAGAGGACCATGGTCGCGGTGCTGCCGATCGCGTGGCCCTTGGCCAGCTCGCGACGCAGGTACTGGTGATGGGTGAGCTGGGGCCAGGCATTCGTGGATGTCCTCGTGGATGCGGTCCGTGCCGCCGGGACCGTGCCCGACGACCAGGTCGCCGACCGCACCGGATGCAGCCGGCCCTCGACGTCGTCCAGGAGGCTGCCGGCGCTGCTGTCAAGGACGCCGGCGAGACCGGCGAGCCGGTCCAGCCGCAGCACGACCGATCGTGCGCCGCCACACCACAGCGGCGCAATGGTGAGCGCGGCGCGCACCGACTCCGTCTCGGCCTGGAAGCAGAAGTAGATGCGATGGGGAGGTGGTGTGGGCGCGGTGGCGAAAGCGGCCGGGAGGTTGGTGAATGGTCGCAGGTCGCGACCTCGGCGACCGCTGTCCAGCGGTGCCGCAGCTGCTCTGCAACGGTTGCGGCGTCGTGGTCCATGAGCAGCACGGTCAGCTTCTCGCGGGCGCGGGACGAGAGCTGCCACGTCCGGCCAGCTCGACGACCGTCCGGCTGCCCGAACGGGCCCGAGGCCGGCGACGACGACCAGCGGGCTGCCGCGCCGTGGGAGGGCGAGCGGCGCCCGACCCTGTTCGACGCGGCGGCGTACGACGCCGAGGTGACCCGGTCCGGCGCCGATCACAGCTGGGAGACGGCGATCCGCCGGGCCGGGCGGCTGAGCGCAAGCGTCCTTGTGCCGACACCCGTGCCGGTCTAGATTGTGTACAAAATCTGGAAGCAGCGGGAGACGTCGTGACCTTCACGATCTGTGAGGTGGGCCCGCGTGACGGCCTGCAGAACGAGCCTGACCAGCTGAGCCCGGAGGTGCGCGCGGAGTTCGTCGACCGGCTGTCGGCCACCGGGTTGACGAGGGTCGAGGTGGTCAGCTTCGTCAACTCCGCCCGGGTACCGCAGATGAGCGGCGCCGAAGAGGTCTGCGCCGCGATGCGGCCGGTGGGCGGCGTCGACCACGTCGCGCTGGTGCTCAACGAACGCGGCTACACGCGCCTGGCGTCCACGCCGTGCGTCGAGGCCAGGATGGCCCTGTGCGTGACCGAGACGTTCAACCAGCGCAACCAGGGGCGCGCCGTCGAGCAGTCTCTCACCGAGGCGGCCGCGATCGTGGCCCAGGCACACGCCGACGGCCGGCGGGCCAGCATCACCCTCGCCGCGTCGTTCGGCTGCCCGTTCGAAGGCCTGGTCGACCCGGGACGGGTCCTGGCCATCGCGGAGCGGGCCGCAGCCGCCGGCGCGGACGAGATCATCTTCGCCGACACGATCGGTGTCGGCGTGCCGCGGCAGGTCACCCGCCTGCTCACCGGGGCGGCAGGGCTCGGGATCCCCCTCGGGCTGCACCTGCACAACACCCGCAACACCGGCTACGCCAACGCGATCGCGGGTCTGGAGGCAGGAGTGTCGGTCCTCGACAGTTCCGTCGCGGGGGTCGGCGGCTGCCCGTTCGCGCCGAACGCGACCGGCAACATCGCCACCGAGGACCTCGTCTACCTCCTCGAAGGTCAGGGTGTGAGCACCGGCGTCGACCTCGACGCACTGCTGTCGGTCGCGGCCTGGATCACGAAGGTGCTCGGCCGGCAGTTGCCCGGCCAGCTGCTGCGAGCGGGACGGTTTCCGTAGGTCGCGGCGCAATATTGTGTACAATAAACCGCATGGGTCAGCTGTCGCAGTTCGAGGGCCGGACGGGTGCCGGGTTCACGATGACGGTCGAGCGGGGCAAGATCCGCGAGTTCGCCGCCGCCGTCGGCTCGGACCATCCGCGCTACTTCGGCGACGCCCCGGCCTCCCCGCCCACGTTCCTTGCGTCGAGCAACTTGTGGACGACGGACGCCAGCTCACCGTGGGGCGACGACCTGCCGGACCTGTCGCGCATCCTGCACGCCGGCCAGCAGTACGTGTTCCACGGACCCCCACCGCGGGCCGGCACGGTGCTGCACGGCCGTCAGCGCATCGACCGCGTCTACACCAAACAGGGCAGCCGCGGCGGCACCCTCGAGTTCGCCGAGGTCGTCACCGAGTTCCGCGACGATGACGGGCGGCTGGTCGCCGAGGAACGGTGCACGCTCGTCGTGACCGAGCAGGCGCCGGCGGCGGCCGGATGACGCCCCGCCCGACGGTCGGAGCCCTCGGAACGCCGCTGGTGGAAGGGCCGCTGACAGTCACCGACTTCGTGCGGTACCAGGGCGCGTCCGGCGACATGAACCCGATCCATCACGACGCCGAGTTCGCGCGCGCCGCAGGGTTCCCGACAGTGTTCGCCGTCGGGATGCGGCAGGCAGGTGTCCTGGCCGCGTTCGCAGCGGACACCCTCGGCCCGGACAACGTCCGCCGGTTCGAGGTGCAGTTTCGCGGCATCGCGTGGCCGGGCGACGTCATCACGTACACCGGTGAGATCACCGCCGTCGAGGAGACCGCGACGCACACCGTCTGCACGGTCGCCGTCCGGGCGACCCGGCAGACCGGCGAGGTCCACCTCGCCGGCACCGCCGTGTTCGAAGTGCCGTTCTAGAGCCGTTCCACGATCGTGGCGTTCGCCTGTCCGCCGGCCTCGCACATCGTCTGCAGCCCGTACCGGCCGCCGGTCTGTTCGAGGTGGTTCACCAGGGTCGCCATGAGCCGTACCCCGGAGGCGCCGAGGGGATGGCCGAGGGCGATCGCGCCGCCGCGCGGGTTGAGCCGTTCCGGGTCCGCTTCCAGGTCGGCCGCCCAGGCCAGGGGGACCGGTGCGAACGCCTCGTTCACCTCGTACGCGTCGATGTCGCCGATGGTGAGGCCGGCCTTGGCAAGGACTTTGCGGGTCGCCGGGATCGGCGCGGTCAACATCATCACCGGGTCGTCGCCGGCGAGGGCGAACGCGTGGAACCGGACCCGGGGCCGCAGCCCGAGCTCGGCCGCCCGCGTCGCGCTCATGATCAGCGCGGCAGCTGCCCCGTCGGTCAGCGGTGAGGAGTTCCCGGCGGTGATGTGCCACCCGATCTGCGGGAACCGCTCCCCGGCGGCGGCATCGTGGAAGGCGGGCCGCAGCTCGGCCAGGCCGGCCGGTGAGGTCGCCGGGCGGATCGTCTCGTCGTGCTCGTGCGGGGTGTCACGACCCGGTACGCCGACCGGGACGATCTCGTCCGCGAAGGCCCCGGAGGCAGCGGCCGCGGCGGCGAGGGTGTGCGACCGGGCGGCGTAGCCGTCGAGGTGTTCGCGGGTGAGGTTCCAGCGGGCGGTCATCAGCTCGGCCGCGATGCCTTGCGACACGAGGCCGTTCCCGGCCAGCCGCGCGGCGACCCCCGGGCCGAACGGGTCGGCGCCGCCCACCATCGCGGTGCCCATCGGGACCCGGCTCATCGATTCGACACCGCACGCCACGACGACGTCGTACGCCCCGGCCATGACGCCCTGGGCGGCGAAGTGCATCGCCTGCTGACCCGATCCGCAGGCCCGGTCGACGGTCGTGCCCGGGACGGTCAGCGGCCAGCCCGCCGCGAGGACGGCGTTGCGGCCGATGTTGGCGGCCTGTTCGGCGGCCTGCCCGACGCAGCCGGTGATGACGTCGTCGATCAGCGCCGGGTCGATGCCGGTCCGGGTGGTGAGCGCGCGCAGCACCCCGGCCAGGAGGTCCACGGGGTGCAGCCCGGACAGTGCACCGCCGGGCTTGCCGCGCCCGGACGCGGAGCGGACGATGTCGACGATCACGGCGTCATGCATGAGCGATTCCTCTGTCAAGGGCTGACGCCGACGGCCACTGCGCGACCGCGTCGGCGAGTTCGGGGTTCACACCCCAGGCGCGCACGACGTCGGCGGCCGACGCCACCGTCGTCGCGTGGCCGAGGGGCAGCCGGGGCATACCGCCGGCGAAGATGTCGCGTGCCAGGGCCTGGCCGTGCCGCGGCGCCTCGCTGAGGTTCAGCACCGGGGTGAGGCAGGCATCGGTACCGGTGGCGAGGGCGGCCCACTCGTCGCGGGTCCTGGTGAGCACCGCCGCCGTGATCGCCTCGCGCAACGCCGGCCAGCGGGCCGGATCGTCGCGGTCCGCGCGAACCTCGGGGGCGAGCCCGAGCAGATCGGCCAGGGCGGCGAAGAACTGGGGTTCCAGGGCGCCGATCGCGACGTGGCGGCCATCGGCGCACTCGTACACGTCGTAGTAGGGCGCGCCGGTGTCGAGGAGGTTCGTGCCGGCCTCGTCGCGCCACTGCCCGTCGCGGTGCATGCCGTACAGCATCGACGTCAGGTACGTCGTGCCGTCGGTGATCGCGACGTCCAGGACCCGTCCGGTGCCGGTGTGGGCACGTTCGACGAGGGCGGCCAGCACGGCCGTGACGAGGTACATGCCGCCGCCGCCGAAGTCGCCGAGCAGGTTCGCCGGTGGTGTCGGTGGCTGGCCGTGCCGTGTTGCGGCGTGCAGGGCGCCGGTGACGGCGATGTAGTTGATGTCGTGACCGGCGGTGGTGGCGAGGGGCCCGGTCTGTCCCCACCCGGTCATCCGGCCGTAGACGAGGCGCGGGTTGACGGCGTGGCAGTCCTGCGGGCCGAGCCCGAGCCGTTCGGCGACGCCGGGGCGGTAGCCCTCGATGAGGACGTCGACGGAAGGCAGCAGCCCGCGCACGACGTCCGCGGTGACGGTGTCCTTCAGGTTGACGCCGGCGACGGGCCTGCCCCGTTCGAGGCCGCCGCCGCCGGGTACCTGCCCGGGGCGGCGCAGCGCGAGCACGTCGGCGCCGAGATCGGCCAGCATCATTCCGGCGAAGGGTCCGGGTCCGATCCCGAGCAGTTCGAGGACCCGAATGCCGTGCAGTGGTCCCTCGCTCATGTGCGCCTGCCTTCCATGTCCGCGGCGGGTGGCGCGGCCGCGATCGCCGCCCGCAGGGCCCGGCCGAGCTCGTCGGGGTCGTCGGGCTGGGTGAACGTCGGCTGGAGGTGCCAGCCGGAGGCGATCCCGACCTGCCGGCCGCGGATGTCGAAGACGTGCCCGGTGACGTCGCGGGTGTCCGGCCCGCACAGCCACGCGACGACGCGCGCGACCCAGTGCGGGTCGAGCTCCTCACGCCGCCGGTCGGTGATCTCACCTTCGAAGCGGCGCAGCGGGGCCTCGGTCAGGCGGGTGAGGGCGCTCGGGGCGACACAGTTGGCGGTCACACCGTACGGGCGCAGTTCCTGGGACGCGACGAGCGTGAACGCGGCGATCCCGGCCTTCGCCGCGGCGTAGTTCGACTGCCCGATGTTGCCGTACAGGCCGGAGGCGGACGTCGTGGTGATCAGCCGGCCGTCGACCGCTTCACCCGCTTTGGCCCTGGCGCGCCAGCGGGCGGCGGCGTGGTGGGCGACGGTGAAGGTGCCTTTGAGGTGGACCGCGATGACGTCGTCCCATTCGGCCTCGGTCATCGACGCGAGGGTCCGGTCCCGCAGGATGCCGGCGTTGGCGACCACCACGTCGAGCCCGCCGAACCGTTCCTCCGCGAGCTCGATCAGCCCGGCGGTCGCGGCGAAGTCCGTCACGTCGTGATCGCTGGCGACGGCGGTACCGCCCGCGGCCCGGATCTCGGCAACGACGTCCGCGGCCGGTCCGTCGCCGAGGTCGTTGACGACGACGGCGTGGCCGGCAGCGGCCAGGAGCATCGAATAGGCCCGGCCGAGGCCGCGCCCGCCGCCGGTGACGACGGCCGTCCGAAGCGCGCTCACTGCGCCACGATCCCGCGCTGCAGCAGGTCTTCGAGGGTTCCGTCGTCGATTCCGGCAAGCTTGCCGAGGACGGCGCGGGTGTGCTCACCCAGGCGCGGCCCCACGGTGGACACCTCGCCCGGGGTGCGGCTGAACTTCGGGACGATGCCGGCCATCGGCCCGGCCGTGCCGTTGTCCGTCTCCGGCCGCAGTACCATCTGCCGAGCGGCGTAGTGCACGTCGGTGAGCATGTCGGCCGCGGTGTAGATCTTGCCGGCCGGCACACCGTGGTCGGCGAGGATTCGCAGCAGCTCCGCCGCGGGCAGCGACGCCGTCCAGCGTTCGATCTCTTCGTCGAGGACGTCCGAGTTGCGGCCGCGGGCCTCGTGCCCGTCGAAACGCGGGTCGGTCGTCAGGTCCGGGCGGCCCATGGCGTCGCAGAGCCGCCGGTACACCGCGTCGGCGTTGCCCGCGATCGCGACGTCGGCCCCGTCGGCGGTGCTGTACACATTGGACGGTGCAACCCCCGGCAAGACGCTCCCGGTGCGGGTGCGCAGCTTCCCGGCCTGCTCGTAGTCGACCATCGTCGACTCCATGAGCGCCACGACGGCCTCGTAGATGGCGACGTCGACCTCCTGCCCGCGGCCGCTGCTCGCGCGTTCGACCAGCGCCGCGGACGTGCCGACGACGGCGAACAGCGCCGCCAGGGAGTCACCGAGGCTGATGCCGGTCCGCGCCGGGCGGGAACCCGCGTCGCCGGTCGTGAACCGGATGCCGCCCATGGCCTCGCCGATGCTGCCGAAGCCGGCCTCCCGCGAGCGCGGGCCGGTCTGGCCCAGCCCGGAGACGTGCACGACGATGATGCGCGGGTTGACGGCGGCGAGGGCCTGGTAGCCGAGTCCCCAGCCGTCGAGGGTGCCGGGCCGGAAGTTCTCCAGGACGATGTCGCACTGCCCGGCGAGGGCCCGCAGCACGGCCTGGCCGTCCGGGTGGCGCAGGTCCAGCGCGACCGACTGTTTGTTCCTGGCGATGGCCGGCCACCAGAGGCTCTGCCCGTCCTTGACGACACCCCAGCGCCGCATCGGATCACCACCGGCCGGCGGCTCGACCTTGATCACCTCGGCGCCGTAGTCGGCCAGCAGCTGGCCCGCGAACGGCCCGGCGATGAAGCTGCCGAGCTCGAGGACCCGGACGCCCGACAGCGGACCTGAAGAACTCACGGTTGCTCCCCTAGTTGTGCACAATCTGATCGCTGAGACACGAAGAATTGGCATTCTGGCGGTCTCGGTCTGCACTATTGCACACAATCCTCGACTGCGGCACACTCCGAACCATGTACGCCGCACCCATCGCGCAGGCCCACCCGGACCGCACGGCGATCCTCATGGCGGAGTCCGGCACGCGGATCACCTACGGCGAGTACGAAGCCGGAGCCAACCGGCTGGCGCACCTCTTCCGGCGCGCGGGCCTGCGCTTCGGCGAGCACGTGGCGATGCTCATGGAGAACAACCCGCGCCTGCTGCAGAGCGAGGCCGCCGCCGAACGCAGCGGCCTGTACTACACCTGCGTCAACCACTACCTGGCCCCGGACGAAGCGGCGTACGTCATCAACGACAGCGCCGCCCGGATCGTGGTCACGTCCGCCGCCAAGCTCGACCTCGCCAGGCAGCTCCCGCAACGCTGCCCCGGCGTCGAACGGTGGCTGATGGCCGACTGCGACGACCCGCCGGCACCGTTCGAGTCCTACGACCGGGCCGTCGCCGGCCTGCCCGCGGATCCGATCCCGGACGAGCAGCTCGGCATGGCCATGCTGTACTCGTCCGGCACCACCGGCCGCCCAAAAGGCATCTACCATCCGCTCACGCTTGCCCACCCGTCCGAGGAGCCGCTCGGGTCGAGGATCCAGCGCGAGCGGTGGGGCCTGGAGGAGTCCAGCGTGTACCTGTCACCGGCCCCGCTGTACCACTCCGCACCCCAGGGCAGCGTGTCCATGACGCTCCGGGCCGGCGGAACGGCGGTGATCATGGAGTCGTTCGACCCGCGGCGGTACCTCGACCTCGTCGCCGCCCACCGCGTCACCCACTCGCAGCTGGTCCCGACGATGTTCTCCCGCCTGCTGAAGCTGCCGGACGACCTGCGCAGGCAGGCCGACGTCTCGTCGCTGCGGACGGTCATCCTCGCGTCGGCGCCGTGCCCGCCGCAGGTGAAACGCCGGATGATCGACTGGTGGGGCCCGATCATCCTGGAGTTCTACGCCGCGAGCGAAGGGATCGGGTACACGTTCTGCTCGTCGCGGGAGTGGCTCGGACACCCGGGTACCGTCGGGCGGGCCGCGAGCGGCGAACTGCTCATCCGCGCCGAGGACGGCAGCCTGTGCCCGCCCGGCGTGACCGGGACGGTGTGGTTCCGGGGTCCCGCCGGCTTCCAGTACTTCAACGACCCCGGCAAGACGGCCGCGACCCGCGACCCCGAACTCGGCGCCAGCTCGGTCGGTGACATCGGCTACCTGGACGAGGAGGGCTACCTGTACCTCACCGACCGCGAAAGCTTCATGATCATCTCCGGTGGGGTCAACATCTACCCGCAGGAGACGGAGAACCTCCTGATCACCCACGAGAAGGTCGACGACGCCGCGGTGATCGGCGTCCCCGACGACGACCTGGGGGAGGCGGTCAAGGCCGTGGTCCAGCTCGCCCCCGGCGTCGATCCCGGACCCGGCACCGCCGCGGAGCTGATCGCGTTCTGCCGGGCGTCGATCGCCCACTACAAGTGCCCCCGCTCCGTGGACTTCGTCACCGAACTGCCCCGGCTGCCCACCGGCAAGCTCTACAAGCGGCAGCTGAAGGATCAGTACTGGGCCGGGCGGAAGACGCTGATCCAGTGACCGGCGACGAACTCCGGCAGTGGGTCGCCGGCTTCATCCGCGACACCGACGGCACCGACCGGGTCGCGGCGCTGGGGGCTCAGTTCGACGCCGGACTTGCCTGGGTCCACCATCCCCCCGGTGCCGGTGGGCTCGGCCTCGGCCCGGACCGCCAGGCCGAGGTCGACGCCGCGCTCGCGGCGGTCGGGCGCCTCGGCTCCTGGGAACGCAACCCCATGGGCATCGGCATGGTCGCCCCGGCGCTGATGGCCCACGGCACACCCGCCCAGCGGGGGCTGCTCCGGCCGATCTTCACCGCCGAGCACATCTGGTGCCAGCTGTTCTCCGAGCCCGGCGCCGGGTCGGACATCGCCGGCCTGGCCACCCGGGCCGTCCGCGACGGTGACGGGTGGGTCGTGGACGGGCAGAAGACGTGGACCTCCCTTGCGCACACCTCCCGCTTCGGCCTGGCCCTCACCCGTACCGATCCCGGCGCCCCGAAACATGCCGGGCTGACCGCGTTCCTGATCGACATGCGGGCCGCGGGCGTGCAGGTGCGGCCGTTGCGCGACCTGACCGGAGGGACGCACTTCAACGAGGTCTTCCTTGACGGTGTACGGCTCGCCGACGACGCACGGCTCGGCGACGTCGGGGCCGGCTGGGCGGTCGCCACCACCATGCTCGCCAGCGAGCGCGCCGTGATCGGCGGGTCGGGCGGGGACCGCGGATCCGGTGCCATCGCCCTGGCCGTCGACACCTGGCGCCGGACCGGCGCCGACCCGGGCCGCCGCGCCGAACTGACCCGGCTCTGGGTCGAGGCCGAGGTGCTGCGCCTGACGGCCCTGCGCGACGCCGAGACGCGGGCCGGAAGCGGGCCCGGCCCGGCAGGATCCGGTCTCAAACTGCGCCGGGCACTGCTGGAGCAGCGCATCGCCCGCTTCGCGCTGGAACTGCTCGGCCCGGCCGGGCTCGTCTACGACGCCGATGCAGTCCGGGACGGCGGGCCGGCCCCGGACGACCCGGTGTGGACATGGCTGCAGTCGCAGGCCTACACGATCGCCGGTGGGACCTCCGACGTCCTGCGCACGATCATCGGCGAGCGGGTGCTGCACCTGCCCAGGGAGCCAGGTCTGCCCCGCGACACACCCTGGTCGCAGATCCCGCGCTGACCAATCGGGCGGTTGACCAGCGTCGCCGCGACAGAGTAGAACTAAAACTGACGTTAGAATCATTTCCCCACCGGAGGTGGCGTCCATGTCCATTGCGGCCCAGACTCGGCCGAGCCGAGACTTCGCCCAGCAGCGCCAGGACGTCCGGCGGTTCGTCGACGACGAGCTCATCCCGCGGGAGGCGGTCCTGGACCGCAACGACGCGAGCAGCGCCGAGGCGATGGCCGACCTGAAGCGCCTGGCCAAGGAGCGGGGCGTGTGGGCGCTCGGGCACCCGGTGGCGATCGGCGGCGGCGGCCTGCCGTTCATGGAATACGTCATGATCAACGAGATCGTCGGGCGGTCCTACTGGGGGACGGAGGCCCTCGGCACCCTGTCCTTCCAGGACTGCCTGATGCTGCGGGAGTTCGGCACCGAGGCCCAGCAGGCGACGTGGATTCCGCTGCTGTTCGAGGGCGTGACCGGGCCGACGATCGGCATGACCGAGCCCGAGGTCGCCGGCTCCGACCCGACGCTGATCCAGACCACCGCGGTGCTCGACGGCGACGAATGGGTGATCAACGGCCACAAGTGGTTCACCTCCGGCGCCAACAAAGCCCTGTACACCACGCTCTTCGCCAAGACGGACCCGGACGCACCCAAGCATCAACAGTTCTCGATGATTCTGGTGCCCACCGACACGCCCGGCTACAACCTGCAGCGGGTCGTGCGGACCATGGGCCATTACGGCGGCAACCACTGCGAGGTCCGCTACGACAACGTGCGCGTGCCGGCCGGGAACCTGCTCGGGCCGCGGGGCGGCGGCTTCGCCGTCGCGCAGGCGCGGCTCGGGCCGGGCCGGATCACCCACAGCATGCGCTGGCTCGGGCAGGCACAGCGCGCCTTCGAATTGATGTGCGACCGGGCGAAGACCCGCTACGCGCACGGCTCCCTGCTGGCGGAGAAGGGGGAGATCCAGCGTTACATCGCCGAGTCGGCCGCGCACATCCAGGCGGCCCGGCTGATGACGCTGGACGCCGCCCGGAAGATCGACGCCGGCCAGGACGCCCGGATCGAGATCTCCCTGATCAAGTTCTTCGGCGCGCAGATGCTGCACGACGTCGTCGACCGCGCGCTGCAGGTCCACGGCGCGCTCGGCGTCACGGAGGACACCCCACTGGAGCGGATGTACCGCGACGCCCGCTACGCGCGCATCTACGACGGCCCGGACGAGGTGCACCGGATGGTGGTCGCCAAACGTCTCCTGCGCAGCGACTACCGGGAGCAGGCGCCGTGGTCGGAGATCGTGTGCTGACCGTCCCTTGTAGACCATGACCGTGAGGAACTGCGATGACGACAAGCGAGTACACACATGTCCCGGCGGACGTCTCGCTCGCGCTGGCCGAGCGGCTGGTCGCGGCGATCGACGCCAACGACCTCGACGCGCTGCGCAACGAGATCTACACCCCGGACGTGGTGGTGTGGCACAACGACGACCAGCACGAGCAGCGCGTCGACGAGAACCTCAAGGTGCTGAACTGGCTGCACCGCAAGGTTTCCGGCAAGCGTTATGAGGATGTCGTACGCCATGCGACGCCGACCGGCTACGTGGAGCAGCACGTGCTGCGGGGCACCGCACCGAACGGCACCGAGCTGAACATTCATGCCTGCCTGGTGGTGACGGTGTCCGGCGGCCGGATCTCCCGCATCGACGAGTACCTCGACAGCCAGGCCGCCGCCGCATTACGGGCATGAGCGGGCAGCGGAGCGGCTCGGGCCGCTCATCATGTGACGGGTTTGGCTCAGGCCGACGCCGGAGCGCAGCGGAGGTGGCGGCATGAGCGGGCTCAGCGGGCCCGAGCGCACCCAGTGGCGTTCCTCGGTCGCCGCCGTCGTCGCCCGTTGCGCATCCGGCGGAGCATGGGACGCGCTCTTCGATCTCGGCGTGCTGGACACCGGCGGGCTCGAGGACCTGGCGGTGGCGATCGAGGAGTGCGGCGCCGTCACGGTGGCCACACCGTTGCTGGGGCACGTGTTCGGGCTGCGGGCGCTGTACTGCGCACCGGCGTCGCCGATCCGCGACCGCCTCGTCGACGGCGGTGTCAGCGGCCGCGAACGGCTGGCGCTGGCAGCCGGCGGGATCTCGGCAACGCCCATCGGCGACGACTGGGCCCTGCACGGCGAAACGCGGTACGTCCTGGAGTGCGGGGCCGCCGACTGGCTCGTCGTCGAGGCCACGACGAGCGACGGCCCCGGTGCGTTCGTCGTCCCGGCCGATGCCATCGGCGTCACCCGGCGGCCGCTGCCGACGCTCGATCCGTCGCGCGTCCTCTGGCGCGCCGATTTCCACGGGGCGGCAGCGACGCTGCTCGGCATGGACACCGGCCGGCACGTCGAACGGCTGCGATCCGAACTCGCCACGCTCGTCGCCGCCGACTCGATCGGTGGCGCCCGGGCCGTCCTCGGAGACGCGGTGGAACATGCCCGGCAGCGGATGCAGTTCGGGCGCCCCATCGGCTCGTTCCAAGCGGTCAAGCACCGCCTCGCCGACGTGTCGAGCCAGCTCGATGGCGCGGTGGCCGCAGTCGGGTACGCGCTGCGCCGCCTCGACCTCGGCGCACCGGACGCGGCCCTGGCCGCCTCGGTCGCCAAGCTCGCCGCCGCGGACGCCTACCTGACGGCCGCCGAGGGTGCGATCCAGACGTACGGCGGCATCGGCTTCACGTGGGAACACCCGGCGCACATCCATTTGAAGCGCGCCTACACCAACAGTCAGCTCGCCGGCGGTGCGGCGCTGCACCTGGACCTTGTCGCCGACCGCGCCGGCATCGGCTCGTACACCTGAAACCCTGGAGACACATCATGGCCGAGAGAGCTTTCGAGATCGGCGGCATCAACCACCTGGCGCTGGTCTGCAGCGACATGCGCCGCACGGTGGACTTCTACACCAACGTGCTCGGCATGCCGCTGATCAAGACGGTGGAGCTGCCGGACGGGATGGGGCAGCACTTCTTCTTCGACTGCGGCGGCGGCAACGCCCTCGCCTTCTTCTGGTTGCCCGGCGCGCCCGCGAAGGTCCCCGGCGTGACCCATCCCGGTGTGCTGCCCGGGCGCGGCGACATCGCCAGCGCCGTCGCGTCGATGAACCACGTCGCGCTGCAGATCCCGGTCGACAAGTTCTACGAGTACCGCGAGAAGCTCAAGGCCAAAGGCGTGGAGGTCGGGCACGTCCTGTTCCACGACGACAGCCCGTCCACGATCGCCACGCAGATGCACGACGGCGTCTACGTCGGCTCGCTGTACTTCTTCGACCCGGACGGCATCCTCCTCGAATTCGCGGCCTGGACCAGGGCACTCACCGCGGCCGACGTCCGCCACGAGCCGGCTGGGCCGATGGTGCAGCCGGCCGCGAAAGCCTGAACGATCACCCGTTCCATTTTTCTGAAACTGATGTAAGTATCAGGTCCGCGCCGCATCCCTGGCACACCCCCACACCCCCCACACCCCCCCTTTTTGCCTTGATGGAGGCATCCTTGAGGACCCTGCGAACCCGCCTCGCGGCAGCGCTCGTCCTGCCGCTCGTCGCCGTATCCGCCTGCAGCAACGACAAGACCCAGTCACCCGCCGTCACCGGCGGCACCGCGTCGGCCGGCAGCCCGGTGAAGGTGATGCTGATCTACGACGAGACAGGCTCGGGCACCGCCCCGGAACTCGTCGACGGCGCCAACGCCGGCCTCGCGCACGTGAATGCGAACGGTGGCGTCAACGGCCGGCCGATCGAGCTGACCGTCTGCAAGACCGGCAACGACCCCAACATCGCCGACAACTGCGCCCGCCAGGCCCAGAGCCTCGGCGTGGCGGCCGTGGTCGGCGAACTCACCCTGCAGAAGGGGCACGAGAAGATCCTCAGGGAGGCGAAGATTCCGATCATCGGTGCCGTCGCCTCCGGCACGGACCTGGCGGAGCCCGCACAGTTCCCCCTCGACGGCAGCACGCCGATCCAGACCGCGTCGCTGGCCAACGCCCTGGCGGCGCAAGGCTTCAAGAAGATCAGCATGGCCCGCATCCAGATCGACGGCGGCGGCGCGTTCAGCGGCTTCGCCAATCAGGGCCTCACCTCCACCGGGCAGAAGATCCTCAACGACGTGCCCGTGCCGACAGGTGCCGCCGACATGGCACCGTACGTCCAGGCCGTCCTTGCCAACGGCACCGACGCCGTCCTGACGGTCTTGCCGGGCACCGACTCGACCGCGTTCATCAAGCAGCTCAAGAAGGACGCGCCGAACATCGCGATCGGCATCATCGGCACGCAGAAGGAGAAGGTCGCCGATGCGCTCGGCGCGTCCTCCGAAGGCCTCTACATCGCGCTCGGCTACCTGCCGCCGTCGTACGAGAACACGGCGACCAAGGCGTACGTCGCGGCCATGTCGAAGCAGGGCATCAGCGAGACGCGCGGGTTCCGGCTCAACGCCTACGCCGCCGTCCTCGCCTTCGCCGAAGCGGCCAAGAAGGTGCCCGACCCGACCAACACGGCGCTGTGGGACGCGCTGCCGACGATGAGCGGCCTCGACATCGGCCTGACGCCGCCGATCCAGTGGCAGAAGGGCAACGTCGGTGGCTACCCGCGGATCTTCACCTCCTGCGGGTTCATCGTGAAGTACAGCGGCGGCAAGGAAATGCCGGTGTACGACACGTTCCGCGACGCTTACACCGGCCAGAACTGCCCCACGCCGCCCAAGAGCTGAGGACAGGGCCCGACATGCTGACCGACATCATCAGGTTCGCCGTACTCGGACTCGGGGCCGGCGCGATCTATGGCCTGTCCGCCCTCGGGATCGTGCTGATCTACCGCGGTTCCGGAATTTTGAACTTCAGCCAGGGCGCGGTCGGCATGCTCGGCGCCTACGTGTTCTACCTGCAACGCGAGAACGGCGTCTCCACGCCGGTGGCGGCACTGCTCGCCATCGGCGTGGGGCTCGGCATCGGCGCGCTGGTCCATCAGCTCGTCATGCGACCGCTGCGGGACGCGCCGCCGGTGTCGCGGCTCATCGCGACACTCGGGGTCTTCGCGTTCCTGTTCGGCCTCGGCCAGTTCCTGTTCGGGGTCGGGAAGGCCCGGATCGTCACCTCGATCCTGCCCGACGGCTCGACGACCGTGCTGCCGGGCATCCGGATCGGGACCGACCGGCTCGTCATCCTCGGCGTCGGGATCGCCCTGACCGTCGTGCTCACCGTCGTGTACCGCTCGACCCGGTTCGGCCTGGCCACCTCGGCCGTGGCCGAGAACGGCAGGGCGAGCTCGGCGCTGGGCATCTCCCCGGACACCGTCGCGACCGTGAATTGGATGGTCGGCTGCGCGCTCAGCGTCGTGTCGGCCGTGCTCATCGTCAGCATCGGCACGCTGCAGGTCGAGAACCTGGCGATGCTCATCGTGCCGGCCCTCGCCGCGGCCCTGCTCGGCGGCTTCAGGTCCTTCCCGCTGACGATGGCCGGCGGGCTGCTGATCGGCATGCTCGAATCCGAGGTCGCGTGGATCGGCACCCGGTACCAGTCCGAGGGCTGGGGCCAGACGGTGCCGTTCGTCGTCATCATCCTCGTCCTTGTCATCTCCGGGCGGTCGCTGCCGCTGCGCGGCGAGGCGATCCAGCGCCCGCCGCAGCTCGGCACCGGCGTCGTGCGCCCCCCGGTGCTGATCGGCGTCGGGCTCGTCGCCCTCGGCCTGCTGTACTTCGTGTTCCCGCCGGCCCTGCTCAGCGCCACCGAGATCACCCTCGCGCTCGGCCTCGTGGTGCTGTCCCTCGTGGTCGTCACCGGCTACACCGGGCAGCTGTCGCTGGCGCAGATGGCCCTCGCCGGGATGGGCGCCTGGATCGCCGCCCGCCTCGTCGCCGACCACGGCGTGCCGTTCTGGCTGGCGATGCTGGCCGGTGTCGTCGGCGCGGTCCCGATCGGCATCATCGTCGGCCTGCCGGCGCTGCGGACCCGCGGCATGAACCTGGCCGTGGTGACGCTGTGCCTCGCCGTGGTCCTGGAGCACCAGATCTTCTCCTCGACCGAGCGCACCGGCGGGTTCACCGGCATCAACGTCGGCTCGCCGAAGATCTTCGGCATCGACATGGACACGTACTTCTGGCCCAGCCGGTACGCGGTCTTCTGCCTGGTCGTGTTCATCCTCGCCGCCCTGATGGTGGCGAACCTGCGGCGGGGCCGGGCCGGGCGCCGCCTCGTGGCCGTGCGGTCCAACGAACGCGCCGCGGCAAGCCTCGGCATCAGCGTCGCCCGGGCCAAGATCTTCGCCTTCGGGATCTCGGCCGCCCTCGCCGCGGCCGGTGGTGTCCTGCTGTCGTTCCGGCAGCCGACCGTGACGTTCGTGCCGACGTACACCGCCTTCCAATCCATCTTCGCGGTCGTGTTCTCGATCATCGGCGGGATCGGCTACCTCGCCGGTGCCGTCGTCGGCGCGATGTACGCACCGGCCGGGCTGCTGTCCGGGGTGATCTCGCAGCTGTTCCCCGGTACGGCGTTCGCGCAGTTCATCACCCGCAACGAGGTCGGGCAGATGATCCTCGGCCTGACCCTGCTCCTCGTCCTGCCGCAACTGCCGAACGGCCTCGCCACGCAGCGCCTGCCCGCCTGGCTGATCCCGTCCTGGGTCAAGGCCCGCAGCGGCCGCCGCACGCATCGGCGCGACGCGACGGAACTGGCGGGGGAGGAGACCTTCAGCGTCACCGAACGGTCCGTGGACATCCGCGGGCTGACGGTCCGCTTCGGCGGGGTCACCGCCCTCGACGACGTGGCGCTCACGCTCGTGCCGGGGCAGGTCCACGGGCTCATCGGGCCGAACGGGGCGGGCAAGACGACCCTGATCGACGCGCTGACCGGCTTCGTCGACGGCCCGGGCGCCGTGATGACCCTGGACGGGCAGGACATCGGCCGCTGGCCGGCCCAGCGCCGCGCCGCAGCCGGCATCAGCCGCTCCTTCCAGAGCCTGGAACTGTTCGAGACGATGACCGTCCGGGAGAACCTGCTCGCCGCCGGCGACCGGCAGGACTGGCCGGCGTTCCTGTCGAACCTCGTGCGTCCAGGGCGGGACCGGTACTCACCGGCTGCGCTCGCCGCCATCCGCGAGTTCCACCTCGAGGACGACCTCGAACGCAAACCTGACGAGCTGCCGTACGGCCGCCGTCGGCTCCTGGCGATCGCCCGCTCGGTCGCCACCGGCGCGTCGGTCCTCCTGCTGGACGAGCCGGCCGCCGGGCTGGACGACACCGAGACCGCCGAACTCGGGCACCTCATCCGCCGGCTCGCCACCGAACTGCGGATGGCGGTGCTGCTGGTGGAGCACAACGTGTCCGTCGTGCTGGACGTCAGCGACCAGGTCTCGGTCCTCAACTTCGGCAAGGTGATCGCGTCGGGTACCCCCGCGGAGATCCGGTCCGATCCGGCCGTCATCACCGCCTACCTCGGTACACAGGACACCGCCGACGCCACCGCGGGCGGCACGGTGCAGGTGATCGAACGCGAACCGGCGCCCGGCGCGGCCGTGGACGGTGAACCGCTCATCGAGGCCCGCGGGCTCAGCGCCGGCTACGGGGACCTGGCCGCGCTGCGCGACCTCGACCTGGTGGTGCGGCCCGGCGAGATCGTGGCGCTGCTCGGACCGAACGGCGCGGGCAAGACGACGACGCTGCTGACCCTGGCCGGGGAACTGCAACCCCTCGCCGGGAGCGTGCACTGGCGGGGCAGGCCCGCGTCGGCGCGGCTGCACCGGCGGGTCCGTGAAGGAATGGCGTTCGTACCGGAGGAACGGTCGGTGTTCATGCAGCTCAGCGCGGCGGAGAATCTGCGCCTCGGCCGCGGCCCGCGGTCCCTGGCCCTCGACGCGTTCCCCGAACTGACCCCGCTGCTGGACCGCCGGGCCGGTCTGCTGTCCGGTGGAGAGCAGCAGATTCTGACCCTGGCCCGGGCCCTCGCCGGCCGGCCTGCCCTGCTGCTCGCCGACGAGCTCTCCCTCGGCCTGGCGCCCCTCGTCGTCGACCGGCTGCTGCGCGCCATCCGCCGGGCCGCCGACGAAGGGCTCGGTGTCCTGCTCGTCGAACAGCAGGCGGCGCGGGCCCTGGAGGTCGCCGACCGGGCGTACGTGTTGCGCCGCGGCCGGGTGATCGCCGAAGGCACGTCGGCCGAACTTGCCACGGACTGGTCGAGGCTGGAACGCAGCTACTTGAGCGAGGTTGCCGGTGGATGACGCCGTGACACAGCAGGTGCTGCCCGGCCTCCTCCGCCGGCGAGCGGCCGAGCTGGCGGACCGGGACTTCCTGATCGACGTCGAGCGGGGCCGGGTCACGTACGGCGCGTTCCAGCGACGGGTCGAGCAGTTTGCCGCGCTCCTGCTGGAGCGGGACGTGCGGCCGACGGACCGGGTCGCGGTGCTGCTGCCCACGTGCGCCGACGAACAGGCGCTGTGGATCGCCTGCGGATGGCTGCGGGCCGTGCAAGTGCCGATCAACCCCGCCTACCGCGGCGAGATGCTCCGGCACGTCCTGCACGACTCCGCCCCGAAGCTTGTCGTCACGGTGGAGGCCCGGGCCGACGAGATCCGGCACGCCGTGGACGCCGGGGACGGCGGGGACGCCGCGGTCTTCGTGCTGGAGGTCGGGCAGCCGCTGCCGCCGGCCGGGGCGGTGCTGACCGGGCTCGACGATCCGCGACCGTGGGACACCGCCGCCGTCATCTACACCTCCGGCACCACCGGGCCGTCCAAAGGCGTCATCACACCGTGGGGGCAGCTGACCACCGGCATCGACGCCTTCGATGACATCGGCCCCGGTGACGTGCTGTACGCGCCGTTCGCCGCCTTCCACCTGGGCGGCAAGGTCCCGCTGCAGATCGTCGCGCACCGGCGCGGGACGTACGTCTTCCGCGACGGCTTCAAGACCGACAGGTTCTGGCCGGACGTCCGCACGCACGCCTGCAACCGGGCCTGGTCCTTCTACGCGATGACGAACTTCCTCTGGCGGCAGCCGCCCCGCCCCGACGACCGGGACAATCCCCTGGAGAGCATCACCGGTGGCCCGCTGCTGCCCGACTACGCCGCGTTCGAGGAACGGTTCGGCCTGCGGATGCGGACCAACTACGGCATGACGGAGGCCGGCTGGCCGATCGCGACCGGCGACCACGTCGTCGACCACCGCAGCTGCGGCCGCGCCCGCGACGGCTACGACCTGCGCATCGTCGACGAGTACGACACCGAGGTCCCGGACGGGCACATCGGCGAGCTGATCGTCCGCGCCGACCGGCCGTGGACGATGAACACGGGCTACCTCGGGCGGCCCGCGGACACCGCGCGGGCGTGGCGCAACGGCTGGTACCACACCGGCGACGCCTTCCGCCGCGACGAACACGGCAACTACTACCTCGTCGACCGGGTCAAGGACGCCGTGCGGCGGCGGTCGGAGAACATCTCCTCGTTCGAGGTCGAGTCGATGGTCACCGCCCACCCGGACGTCCTGGAGTGCGCCGCGATCGGCGTGCCGTCCGACGACGGGGAGGAAGAGATCAAGATCTGCGTCGTGCCCATGCCGGACGTACACCTCGAAGCCCCGGCCCTCGCGGAGTTCCTCACGGCCACGATGCCCCGGTTCATGGTGCCCCGCTACATCGAGTTCCTCGACGAACTGCCGAAGACCCCGACCAGCAAGGTGCGCAAGGTGGAACTCAAACGCGACCCGTTCACCGCGCGCACGTGGGACCGGGTGAGCGGCCGATGACTGTCGACGCGACCCTCGCCAGAGTGTTCGGCGAACCGGTGACCGGGCTGGAACGCCTCGCCGGTGGCGCCTCCCGGGAGGTCTGGGCCTTCACCGTCGCGGGGCGCAGGCTGATCCTGCTGACCGATCCGGCCGGGGAACAGCGCGGCGGCGGAGCCACCCTCGAGGCGAGCGTCATCCGGGCCGCCCGCGCGGCAGGTGTTCCTGCGCCCGAGGTGGTCGCGGTCGTGCCCGGCGGGCTCGTCCTGCGGCGCCTCGACGGTGACACCGTGCCGAAGCGGATCCTCGGCGGGCTGACGACCGGAACCACCGGGCCGCGGCTGGCCCGCCAGTGCGGCGACGCCCTCGGCCGGCTGCACACCGCCGACCCCGGCGCGATCGCCGCCCTGCCGGACGAGGACCGGCTCGTCGAGTACCGCACCACCCTGACCCGGCTCGACCCCGACCGGCCGGTCCTCGAACTCGCCTACGGGTGGCTCCTCGAACACCGGCCGCCGCACCGCCGGACCGCTCTGACCCACGGCGACTTCCGGCTCGGGAACTTCGTCGTGGGCCCGGACGGTCTCGTCGGCATCCTCGACTGGGAGTCCGCCCACCGCGGCGACCCGCTTGAGGACCTGGGGTGGATCGCGGTGCGCAGCTGGCGCTTCCGCGGGCCGGGTGTCATCGGCGGCTTCGGCGACGTCGAGGACTTCCTCGACGGGTACCGGGCCGCGGCGGGCGTTGACGTGTCCGCCGCCGACTTCGCGTGGGCGGTCGTGCTCGGCACCTGGATCTGGGCCGTCGGCTGCCTGCAACAGGCGGACCGGCATCTGTCCGGCACGACCCGCTCGATCGACCTGGCGCTGGTCGGGCGGCGGGTCGTCGAAGTGGAACACGACCTGCTGGAGCTGCTCCGATGACTACGGGAGAACCGACGGGGGCCGTCCACGCGGCGGTACCCGGCCACGACGACCTGCTCACGGCGGTCGTGGAGACGCTGCGCGCCGAACTGCTGCCGGTGGTGAGCGGGCGATCGCGGTACCTGCTGAAGGCGTGCGCCGCCGCGATCGAGGTGGCGCAACGCGACCTGGCCGCCGGAGCTGAGCGCCGCGCCGTCGACCGCGCCGTCTTCGCGCAGCTCGGCGTCGCCGACGAACGGGCCCTGGTCGCCGAGATCGGCGCCGGGCTGACCGCGGACCGGTTCGCCGAGATCGCCGCGGCCCTGGCCCGGCGGACCGAGGTCGAGCTGCGCATCCTGGGCCGTGATGACCGCCCGGCGTGAGGCCTCAGCCCTGATCGGCTGGGCGCCAGTAGATGGCGTGGTACCAGATGCTCGCCAGGGAGTCGATCGCCGCTTGCTCGTCGACGTGGGCGTCGCCGTTGTCGCCGCCCTGTACCAGCCAGACGTAGCAGGACAGCTCGAGCATCGACGACAGTGCGGACGATGTCATCCGCACGTCGATGCCGGGGCAGTACCCGTCCTTCTGGGCCTGCTCGACGCCCTGGACGATGAAGTCGATGGCCGACTTGCGGATGTCGCGCCAGCTCTGCAGGAATGCCGGGTCCTCCATCGACGCCTGGAACACCCCGCTGAGCGCGCCGAGCCGGTCGCGGTAGGTCTCCCAGAAGATGGTGATCGCCATCCGGATGGCCTCGCGCGGCGGGCGGCCCTCCTGGTACGGCACAAGGATCTGGGCGCGGGTGTCCTCGTGGAAGGCCTGAGCGAGGGCGGCGAGGACGTCGGCCTTGTCGGTGAAGTAGTTGTAGAAGCTCGCCGACGACCGGCCCGCGGTGCGCGCGATGTCCTCGACCTTCGTCGACAGATACCCGCGGGCCGCGAACTCCTTGCGGGCCGCTTCGAGGAATGCAGCCGCGGTGCGCGCTCCCTTGGTGTACTGGCGTGGCATCGCTCCTGCTTTCGTCGTGCCGCATCGCTCGGGTCGTACCGCGTCGTTTGGAACCTGAAAGTGATATTAACATCAATTTTGTCGTCCGATTTCGGGCGTGCGCGACAGGAGACAGCGGCATGATCGAGACGCGCTTCACCCGCGAGTTCGAGGTCCAGCACCCCATCGTGCAGGGCGGGATGCAATGGGTCGGCCGGGCCGGCCTCGTCGCCGCCGTGGCGAACGCCGGTGCGCTCGGCTTCCTCACCGCGCTCACGCAACCGACCCCCGAGGACCTCGTCAAGGAGATCGCCCGCTGCCGGGAACAGACCGACCGGAACTTCGGCGTCAACCTGACGATCCTGCCCGCGATCTCGCCGCCCCCGTACGCCGAATACCGGGCCGCGATCATCGAATCGGGGATCCGGGTCGTCGAGACAGCCGGGTTCAGCCCGAAGGAGCACATGCCCGCCTTCAAGGCCGCCGGCATCAAGGTCATCCACAAGTGCACCAGCGTCCGGCACGCCCTCAAGGCCGAGTCGCTCGGCGTGGACGCGGTCAGCATCGACGGATTCGAGTGCGCCGGGCACCCCGGCGAGGACGACGTGCCCGGGCTGATCCTCCTGGCCGCCGCCGCCCGACGGGTCACGGTCCCGATCCTCGCGTCGGGCGGGATTGCCGACGCCCGCGGCCTGGTCGCCGCCCTGGCGTTGGGGGCCGACGCGGTGAACATGGGCACCCGGTTCATGTGCACCGTCGAAGCTCCGGTGCACGAGAACGTGAAGCGGCAGATCATCGCCGCGACCGAACTCGACACCACCCTGATCTTCCGGACGCTGCACAACACTGCCCGGGTCGCGACGAACACCGTCAGCCGTGAGGTCGTGGAGATCCTGCGCGCCGGTGGCGAGTTCGCCGACGTGCGCGACCTCGTCGCCGGAGTCCGCGGCCGGGAGGTCTACGAGACCGGCGAACTGGAGCGGGGGCTGTGGACGGTCGGACAGGCGCAGGCCCTGATCGACGACATCCCGACCGTGGCCGAACTCGTCGAACGCATGGTCGCCGAGGCCGAAACACTCATCACCGATCGGCTGTCCACGCTGGTCTCGGTGGGACGATGACCGACGAGGCCGTCCTGCTCACGGCCGACGGCCCGGTCGCGACCGTCACCCTGAACCGCCCCGGCCGGCTCAATGCCCTCGACCTCGAAGGGCTGCGGCTGCTCGGCAGCCGCCTGCGTGCCGCGGCGGCCCTTCCCGGGGTGCGCTGCGTCCTGCTCACCGGGGAAGGGCGGGCCTTCTGCGCCGGCGCCGACGTCTCCCCGGCCGGCGCGGCGACCGGCGGCGCGGATGGCCGCGCGATCGTCGCCGCCGCCAACGACGTCGTCCTCACCGTGCTGCGCGCCGACGTGCCGGTCGTCGCCGCCGTGAACGGCCCGGCGCTCGGGGTCGGCGTCTCGTTCGCCATCGCCTGCGACGCGGTCGTGGCGGCCGACACCAGCTGGTTCCAGCTGCCGTTCGTCAAGATCGGGCTGGTACCGGACGGGGGAGCGAGTCACCTGGTGCCGGCGGCGGTCGGGCGGGTCCGCGCGAACCGGATGGCGCTGTTCGCGGAACGGGTACCGGCACCGGCCGCGCTTGCGTGGGGCCTGGTCTCCGACGTCGTCCCGGCCGCCGACCTCCTCGATACCGCCCGGGCTCTGGCGGCCGGGACGGCCGGTGCGTCGCGGGAGGCGCTCCGGCGCGCGAAACACGCCCTGCTGCAGTTCGATGCCCTTGAGGCGGCCATGCGCCGCGAGCTCGACGACCAGGCCGACCTGCTGGACGGCCCCGACTACGCGGAGGGCATGGCCGCGCTGCGGGAACGGCGGGACCCGGTCTACCCCGCGTAGGGGCGTTCGCGACGCAGTTCCTCGCGGGCGATGCTCCGGCGGTGCACGGCGTCGGGGCCGTCGACGATCCGCAGGACCCGCGCCCACGCGTAGAAGTACGCAAGGGGGGTGTCGTCGCTGACTCCGGCACCGCCGAACACCTCGATCGCCCGGTCGATGACGGCGGTCGCCATCGCCGGCGCGGCGACCTTGATCGCGGCGATCTCGGTGCGGGCACCTTTGGCGCCGTGCCGGTCGATCAGCCACGCCGTCTTCTGGACCAGCAGCCGGGCCTGGTCGATGTCGATCCGCGACTGCGCGATGAGCTCGCGGACGACCCCCTGCTCGGCGAGGGGCTGACCGAACGCGACCCGCGCCTTCGCCCGGCCGACCATCAGCGCCAGGGCCCGTTCGGCCATGCCGACCGCCCGCATCGCGTGGTGGACGCGGCCCGGTCCGAGCCGGGCCTGCGCGATCGCGAACCCGTCGCCTTCCTGACCCAGCAGGTTGGCCCGTGGCACCCGTACGTCATCGAACACCAGCTCGGAATGGCCGTGCTGGTCCTGATAGCCGAAGATCGGCAGGTGCCGGACGATCTGCAGGCCGGGACTGTCCCGGGGGACCAGCACCATCGACTGCTGCCGGTGCGGGTCGGCGCGCGGGTCGGACTTGCCCATCACGATGAACACCCGGCACCGTTCGTCGGCGACGCCGGTGATCCACCACTTGCGGCCGTTGACGACGTAGTCGTCGCCGTCGCGCACGATCGTCGTCCTGATGTTGGTGGCGTCCGACGACGCGACCTCCGGCTCCGTCATCGCGTACGCCGAGCGCAGCGTCCCGTCCAGCAGGGGCTCCAGCCACCGCTGCCGCTGTTCGGGGGTGCCGAACCGGTGCAGGGTCTCCATGTTGCCGGTGTCGGGGGCCTGGCAGTTGATCGCCTCCGGGGCGATCACCGGCGACCATCCGGAGACCTCGGCGACGGCCGCGTATTCGAGGTTCGTCAGCCCGGACAGTTCGGGCAGGAACAGGTTCCACAGGCCGCGCCGGCGTGCGGACGCCTTCAGTTCCTCCATCACCGGCGGATGGGTGTGCGGCCCGTGCTCGGCCAGGTGGGCGGCCCACACCCGCTCCGCGGGGAAGACCTCCTCCCGCATGAAGTCCCACATGCGCCCGACGGCGTCCGCCGCCTTCGGTGACAGCTCGAAATCCACGTGTTCAGCCTTTCCGGTCGATGACGGCCAGGCCCTCGGCGGCGATGCGCCGCACCTCGCCGTCGAGGTCGCCGAACGTCTGCCCGGCCATCGCCCCGGCCGCGGCCCGGGCGGCGACTCCCTGGGCGATGATGGCGAACTTGAAATGCGCGAACGCCTCGAAGAAGGCCAGCTCCTTCAGGTGCGTCCCGGTCCGGCGGGCGTAGCGTTCGGCGAGGTGGGCACGTCCGGGGAACCCTTCGCCACGCGTGATCGCCGGGGTCAGCAGCGGCTCGGGCTCGCCGGGTTCCCGCCAGTAGAACAACAGCATGCCCAGGTCCGCCAGGGGATCGCCGAGTGTCGACAGCTCCCAGTCGAGCACCGCGCGGACACGGGCGGGGTCCCGGTGGTCGAGGAGGCAGTTGTCGAGCCGGAAGTCGCCGTGGACGATCGCGGATCTCTTGGCATCGGGGACCGCGGCCATGAGGCGGGTGCCGAGTTCGTCGAGTTCGGGCAGGTCGTGGGTCTTCGACGCATCCCATTGGCTCCGCCAGCGGCGTAGCTGCCGGGCCATGAACCCGGCCGGCCGGCCGTAGTCGCCGAGCCCGGCCGCCGCCGGGTCGATGCGGTGCAGATCGGCGAGGACGTCGACGAGCGCGTCGGCCATCGCGACCCGGTCCGCCGCCGCGGGGGCGTATCCGGGCGGAAGCTCGTCGCGGACAACGAGGCCGTCGACCTTGCCCATCACGTAGAACGGCACACCGATCAGGTCGCCGGTGCGGTCCTCGTACAACACCTGCGGCACCGGGACGGGTGTGCCCGCCAGGGCCTGCTGGACCCGCGCCTCACGGGCCATGTCGTGGGCGCTGGGCAGCACGTTTCCTGTCGGTGGGCGGCGCAGGACGACCGACCCGGCTGGGCCGGTGAGCTCGAACGTCAGGTTCGACTTCCCGCCGGCGATGAGCGTGACGTCGAACTCGCGCCAGTCGTCGTCGCCGAGCGCCGCGGCCAGCACAGGCCCGAGCCGGTCCGGGCGCACCAGTTCACGCACGAGAACTACCGGCCTTCCCAGACCGGTGCACGCTTCTCGGCGAAGGCCGCCGGTCCTTCGACGGCGTCGCGGCTGCCGAAGACGGCAGCGGTCGCCTCGTCGTTGACGCTCCACGGCTCGCGCCGCGACCAGTCCGGGTCCCAGTCGGAGTCTGCTTCGGCGACCTGATACATGACCTTCTTGGTGTACTGCACCGACAGTGGCGCGTTCGCGGCGACGCGTTCCGCGAGGGCCATCGCTTCCGCGAGGGCGGTCCCGGGCCGGGCGACGACGTTGACGAGGCCCCATTCGGCGGCCTCCTGCACGTCGACGGCGTCGCCGGTCAGTGCCATCTGCAGAGCGCGTTTGAGCGGGATCTGCCGCTGCAGCCGCACCACCCCGCCCGCTGCGGCGAGCAGGCCCCGTTTGACCTCGGGCAGGCCGAGCCGGGCGTCCTCGGCCGCGACGACCAGGTCACAGGCGAGGGCGATCTCGGTGCCGCCGCCCATCGCGAACCCGTTGACGGCCGCGATCAGCGGCTTGTCGATCCAGTGCCGGACGATGCCGGCGAAGCCCCATTCGGGGTGTTCCGGCGCGGCGACGGACCGCCCGGCGGCGAGTTCCTTGAGGTCGGCACCGGCGCAGAAGGCCCGGCCGTTGCCGGTCACGACGACGACCCGCACCTCGGGGTCGGCGGCCGCCTGTTCGAGGGCCTCGCCGGCCGCGGTGGACAACGCCGCGTTGACGGCGTTGAGGGCCTGCGGCCGGTTCAGCCGGATCACGGCGATGTGCCCGGCCCGTTCGTAGCGTGCCGCCGGTTCGGTGGCGCCGGTGGTGTTCGGGTCGGTCATCGGGTCTCCAGCACGTCGCGCGCAATGATGTGTTTCATGATCTCGGTGGTGCCGCCGTAGATGGTGGTGACGCGGGTGTCGGCGTACGCCCGGGCGATGGGGTACTCCTGCATGTAGCCGTAGCCGCCGAACAGCTGGACGCAGCGGTCGACGACGCGCTTGTGCATCTCCGTCGCCCACCATTTCGCCTTGGCAGCGTCGACGGCGTTCAGCTCGCCGCGGTCGAACCGACGCACGGCGTCGTCCACGTACACCTGGGAAACCTCGAGCTCGGTCAGCATCTCCGCGATCGCGAACCGGGTGTTCTGGAACGCCGCGATCGGCTGGCCGAACGCGTGCCGCTGCGTGACGTGCTCCAGGGTCCAGGCGAGCGCCGCCCGGGCACCGGCGCAGGCGGCCACCGCGATCCCGAGGCGTTCGAGGGGCAGGTGACTCATGAGGTGGTGCAGCCCCCGGCCGACCTCGCCGAGCACGTTGCCGGCGGGGACTCTGGCGTTGTCGAAGAACAGCTCCGCCGTGTCCTGGGCCTTCAGGCCGACTTTGGCGAGCTTGCGGCCACGTTCGAACCCCGGCATCCCGCGCTCCACGACGAGCAGGCTGAACGCGCGGCTGCGGGCGTCGGGGTCCGGGTCGGTGCGGGCGACGACGATCACGAGGTCGCTGTTGATGCCGTTGGTGATGAACGTCTTGGCCCCGTCGAGGACCCAGTGCTCGCCGTCGCGCCGGGCCGTCGTGCGGATGCCCTGCAGGTCCGAGCCGGTGCCCGGTTCGGTCATGGCGATCGCGCCGATCGCCTCCCCGGAGCAGAGCGCCGGCACCCACCGCTTCGCCTGCTCCGTTGTGGCGAGGTCGAAGAAGTACGGCAGGACGATGTCGGCGTGGGCGGAGAACCCGGAGCTCAGCGACGTGGCGCCGACCTTGGCGAACGCTTCCATCATGGCGCAGCGGAACCCGAAATCCCGCAGGGAACCCCCACCGCCGTGCTCCTCGGGCGCGTTGATGCCCAGCAGCCCCTGGCGGCCGGCTTCCAGCCACGGCGCACGCGGGATGATGCCGGCCTCGTCCCACGCCTCGACGTGCGCGGTGACGTGCCGGCTCAGGAACTGCGCGACGGTGGCGCGGAACGCCTCGTGGTCGGCGGTGAAGAACGGGCGGCGGGCCCACAGATCCTTGACCATGCCGTCAGAGCCGTTCGATGACGGTGGCGTTGGCCATGCCGCCGCCCTCGCACATCGTCTGCAGCCCGTAGCGGCCGCCGGTGGCCTCCAGGTGATGCAGCATCGTGGCCATCAGCCGGATGCCGGAGGCGCCGAGCGGGTGACCGAGGGCGATCGCCCCGCCGCGCGGGTTGAGCCGATCCGGGTCGGCCTTGAGGTCGGCCGCCCAGGCGAGGGGTACCGGCGCGAACGCCTCGTTGACCTCGTAGGCGTCGATCGCGTCGATGTCCAGGCCGGCCCGCTGCAGCACGAGCCGCGTCGCGGGGATCGGTGCTGTCAGCATGAGCAGGGGGTCGTCGCCGGCGACCGCGAACGCGTGGAAGCGGGCCCGCGCTCGCAGGCCGAGTTTCGCGGCGACGTCCTCACCCATGATGAGGGCCGCGGAGGCGCCGTCGGTCAGCGGCGAGGAGTTGCCGGCCGTGATCCGCCAGTCCAGGTCCGGGAACCGCTCGCGCATCTCGGGTGTGTCGAAGGCCGGCCGCAGGGCGGCGAGGCCTTCGGCGGTCGTCGCCGGCCGGATCGTCTCGTCGGCTGCGAGGGTGTCCACCGGCACGATCTCCCGGTCGAACCCGCCGTCCTTCGCGGTCTCGGCGGCCAGGTGGTGCGAGCGGGCCGAGTATTCGTCGAGCCGCTCCCGCGAGAGCCCCCAATTCCTGGCGATGAGCTCGGCGGAGATGCCCTGGTTGACGAGGCCTTCCGGGTAGCGGCGGGCGACTGCGGGCCCCTGCGGGTCCTCGCCGAGTGTGGCGGCGCCCATCGGTACGCGGCTCATCGATTCGACACCGCCGGCGACGACGATGTCGTAGGCGCCCGCCATCACGCCCTGCGCGGCGAAGTGCACCGCCTGCTGGCTGGACCCGCACTGCCGGTCGATGGTCGTGGCCGGCACCGACTCCGGCCAGCCGGCGGCGAGGACGGCGTGGCGGCCGATGTTCAGCGCCTGCTGGCCGGCCTGGCCGACGCAACCGGTGATGACGTCCTCGACCCGCTGCGGGTCCAGGTCGTTGCGTTCCGCGAGGGCGCGCAGCACGGTGGCGTACAGGTCGACGGGGTGCACGCCCGCCAGCGCCCCGCCGGGCTTGCCCTTGCCGGACGGGGTCCGGACGATGTCGACGATGACGGCTTGACGCATGATCTCTTCCCTTCGTCAGTACGGCTCAGCGCGGGGCCATGCGGATGGCGCCGTCGAGCCGGATGGTCTCGCCGTTCAACATGGGGTTGGCGACGATCGCCGTGACAAGCTGGGCGTATTCCGCCGGGTGGCCGAGGCGGTTCGGGTGCGGCACCTGGGCGCCGAGGGAGTCGCGGACGTCCTGCGGCAGCTGGCCCAGCAGCGGGGTCTCGAACGTCCCCGGGGCGATCGTGACGACGCGGATCTTCAAGGCCGCGAGGTCGCGGGCGATCGGCAGGGTCATGCCGACGATGGCGCCCTTGGAGGCCGAGTAGGCCGCCTGCCCGATCTGGCCGTCGAACGCGGCCACGGACGCGGTGTTGACGATGACCCCGCGTTCCTCGCCGGCCACGTCGTTGGCGGCCATCGCCGCGGCGGCCAGGCGCAGCACGTTGAAGGTGCCGAGCAGGTTCACCCGGATGATCCGTTCGAAGTCGGCGAGGGGGAACGGGCCCTGCTTGCCGACGGTCCGGATCGCGTTGCCGATGCCGGCGCAGTTGACGAGGACGGCAAGTGCGCCGTCGTCGTTGGCGAGCGTGACCGCCGACTGCACGGCCTCCTCGTCGGTCACGTCGGCGCCGGCGAACCGGACCGCTTCGCCCAGCGCGTCGAGGCGGCCGCGGTCGGCGGTGGGCAGGTCGAGGGCCACCACGCGGGCTCCTGCCGCGGCGAGGGCCGCCACCGTCGCCAGGCCGAGCCCCGACGCGCCGCCGGTCACCAGCGCCTGTTTGCCCCGTACATCCATGCCACGACCTCCACACCTGGACGACTTAGTTAGCGATCGCTAAGCTAGCCTCGGCGGGCCTGCGGAAGCAATCACTCGTGACAAAGTCGGCGGACCGGCAGAGGTGAGGACGACCGTGAGCGATGACGCGCCCGGCTGGCGGGAATACCCACCGCTGCAGCTGCAACCGCTCCTGGCGCTGGCATTGGACGAGATCGTCGAGCACGGCTACGACGGCACGTCGGTCCGCAAGATCGCCGGCCGGGCGGGGGTGACCGTCCCGGCGTTGTACTACCACTTCGAGAACAAGCAGGCGATGCTGAGGGAACTGCTCGACCACGCGATGCGGATCGTGCTCACCCACGCCAGGGCCGCCCTCGACGAGGCAGGCGACGACTGCACGGCCCGGCTCAGCGCACTCGTCGAGGCCATCGTCCTGTACATGGCACACCATCGTGACCTGGCGTTCCTCGACTCCGAACGGCGCAGTCTCACCCCGCAGAACCGCGCGGACTACGTCGCCCGCCGCGACGAACTGGAGAGCGAACTGCGGGACACGATCCGCAGGGGAGTGGCGCAGGGCGTCTTCGCCACCCCGCACCCGCAGGAGTGCGGCCGAGCGATCCTGTCGATGTGCCAGGGCGTCGCCGGCTGGTTCCGGCCGGGCGGCCCGGTCGACGCGGCCACCATGGCCCGGCGGTACGCCGACCTGGCCCTCGCCACCGTGCAGTACCAGCGATGAGCCGGCCGGTGCAGGGGCCGCTGGACGTGTTCCGGCTGGACGGCCGGGTGGTCCTCATCACCGGCGCGAGTTCCGGGCTCGGCCTGGGCTTCGCGCGGGCTGTCGCGGCCGTCGGCGGCATCCTGGTGCTCGGCGCCCGCCGCCTGGACCGCCTGCAGGAACTGGCGGAGGAACTGCGGGCACAGGGTTCGACGGTCCTCGTCCAGGCCGTCGACGTGACGGTGCCGGAGCAGTGCCAGGCCCTGGTGGACGCGGCGGTGGCGGAGTACGGGCGCGTCGACGTCCTCGTCAACAACGCCGGCCTCGGCGGCTCCGTCCCGGCCTCCCGGGAGACCCCGGACGGATTCCGGCAGGTGATCGACGTGAACCTCAACGGCACGTTCTGGATGGCCCAGGCCTGCGCCCGGGTGATGCCACCGGGCTCGTCGATCGTCAACGTCGCGAGCGTCCACGGCGTCGTCGCCTCGCGGTTCCCGCAGGCCTCGTACGCGGCGAGCAAGGCCGGCGTGATCGGGCTGACCCGTGACCTCGCGCAGCAGTGGTCCCGGCGCAAAGGCATCCGGGTCAATGCCCTGTGCCCCGGCTACGTCGCGACCGAGATGACGGCGACGGGCGAGGACAAGCTGCGCGCGATGGTTGCCGAACACAGCCTGCTGGGCCGCTTCGGCGAGCAGTCCGAGGTCGACGGGGCGCTGCTGTTCCTGGCCAGCCCAGCGTCGTCGTACGTCACCGGCACGACGCTGCTCGTGGACGGCGGCCTCGCCGCGATCTGACGCACTAGACTCGCGGTTTCCGGGTCTGTGACGACGAGCGGGTGGGAGCTTCGATGGCCAAGGCTGCCGAAACGGCGTACGAGGCCGTCCGCGCCGGCATCCTGTCCGGGGAGTTCGCCCGGGGCCAGCGGCTGCGGGAGGAGGAGCTCGCCCTGCGGGCCGGGGTGTCGCGCACACCCGTCCGCGAAGCGTTGCGCCGGCTGGACGCCGAAGGCCTCGTCGAGTTCACGCCGAACCGGGGTGCGCGGGTCGTCGCCTGGTCCGAGCAGGAACTCGAGGACAACTACGAGGTCCGCGCGATGCTCGAGAGCTACGGTGCCCGGCTCGCCGCACAACGCATCACCGACGAGGAACTCGGCACCGTCGCGCAGATCGCACACCGGATGACCGCGCTGAGCCGCAAAGGCGCGGCGGCCGCCGACGAGCTCACCGTCCTCAACGGCGACTTCCACCGCGCGATCCTGCGGGCCTCCCGGCACACGCAGCTGGACAGCATCGTTCGCGGCATCATGGACACGCCGCTGATCTTCCGCACGTTCCAGCGCTACGACGGCGAACGCATGCGCACCAGCGTGCGGCAGCACGCCGAACTCGTGCAGGCGCTTCGGGTCCGCGACGGCGCGTGGGCCGAGGCCGTCATGCGCGCGCACATCCTCGCCGCCCGCTCCGTCGTCGTGCTGTCGCTGCGCGACGAAGAGAGCGGCGAGTGACGCCTTAGGGCTGCGCCCGCCCGGTGAGCCAGTCCGCGAGGGTGTCGGCGACCGTATCGCGGTGCTGCTCCGAATCCGCGAAGTAATGGTCCCCGGGCAGCGTCACGAACGCCTTGTCCTTCGTCGCGGCCCCGTCGTAGAGGCCCTGGGCGTCGGCGGGGAAGACCCCGCTGTCGGCGTCGGGCTGCACCACGAGGGTCGGCAGGTCCAGGCGGGCCAGGTGCTTCGCGGCGACGCAGTCGGACTCCTCCAGGCTGAACATGTTGAGCCAGGTGCGCATCGTGCTGACCACACCGACGCCGAGAACGCCGTAGTTGGCGCGTTTCGGGTCGCCGAAGTAGCACAGCGGCGTCGGCCGGTTCGACGGGTCGATGCCCGGGTCGACGTAGCGGGGGTCTGCCCACGTGCGGCCCATCGTGAAGATCCGGTCGCGGGCCGGGCGGTCCCGGGCGGCGTCGAGCTGCTCCTTGCACCACGCGGTCAGCCGGTGGTTGCGGGCGATCTGCGCGGCCCGGTAGCGCTGCAGGAACCCCGCGGAATAGGTACCGCCGTGGCGTGGGTCGTACATGTCGAGATCGGGGTCGACGGCGTTCGGGTCGTTCTCGTCGATCACCGACGGGTCCATCGTCCGCGTGATCCACTCCGGCCGGCCGGGGTGGGCCGCGAGGAACACCATCAGGTCGCCGGGCGGCAGATGCAGGGCCGGCTCGAACACCTTGGACCGGCCGTACGGCGGGCGGATGTTCGGTTCGCGTGACTGCGAATGGTACGCCGCCATCAGGGAACCGCCGCCGGAGTTGCCGAGCAGGACGACCTTCTCGACGCCGCGGTCGCGCAGCAGCTGCACACCGACGCCGATCTCGGCGAGGGCGTGGTCGAGGGTGAAGAGGTGTTCGGCCCCGCGGAACCTGGTGTTCCAGCCGAGGAATCCGTACCCGCGTGCCGCCATGCGGGTCGCCATGTAGTGCTCGGAGAAGTCGACGTTGTAGTGCGCGGCGATGAAGGCCGTCCGCGGGGACCGGCCGGACGGGGTGTAGTAGACGCCCTGGCACGGGTGGCCACCGGCTCCGGCCCGGCCCAGCGCCGGCGACGCGACGCCGATGAACTCTTGCTCGATGGTGCTCACGCGGAGTCCTCCCCGTGTTCGGTGGGCCATGGTGGTAGGTCGGTCGACGGCCGCCCGGTCCAGACCGGGCGGCGTTTCTGCAGGAAGGCCTGGACACCCTCATGGGCGTCGGGGCGGTCGAGGAGCGCCTCCATGACGAGGCGTTCCCGGCGGGCGTGCTCGAACGGGCCGGCCTGTGCCGCCTCCCAGAGCAGGCGTTTGGTCGCCGCGACCGCGACCGGGGCGGCGTGCTCGACGATCTCGCGGGCGAGCGCCCGGGCGCGTGGCAGCACCTGCTCGGCCGGCAGCGCCGCGACGGCAAGCCCCCACTCGGCAGCCTCGGTACCGGTGAAGCGGCGGCCGGTGAGCAGCAGCTCCTGCGCCCGTCCCAGACCGACGTGCCGGACCAGGTTCCAATGCCCCATCAACTCCGCGGTCACGCCGAGCCGGACGAACGGCAGCGAGAGCACGGCGTCGCCGGCGACGAACCGCACGTCGCACTGCATGGCGAGGGTGACCCCGAGGCCTGCCGCGGCGCCCTGGATCGCGGCGACGACAGGCTTGCGGACCTGGTGCGGCGCGATCCACCCGGCCTCCGGGGTCTGCGTGTCCGCGCCGCCGAAGCCGTCCGCGGTCATCTCCGAACCGGCGCAGAAGGCCCGCCCGGCGCCGGTCAGCACGACCGCCCCGACGTCGTCCGCCCGGTCGCACCACCGCAGCACGGTACCGAGCTCGTTGTTCATGGTGCGGTCCATCGCGTTGAGCCGGTCGGGCCGGTCCAGGGTCACCGTGGCGACGCCGTCGTCGACGTCGAACCGGATCCGCGTGAGCCCGCCGGGCGGCCTGGCGCATGACGTGTCGGCCCAGGCGAAAGTGTGCTCCTCGTACCGCATCAGGCGGCGAATCCGTGCGGGCCGAAGCGGTGCAGGTCGCCGAGCACCTCGCCGGATTCGGTGATGCCGGCGGTCTTGCGGGCCAGGGCCTTGGCCGTCTCCATGTCGAAGTGGTTGGTGACGACGACCTTCTGGGCGTAGAGACCGCCGCCGGCCTGGATGACGGTCACGTGTTTCCAGCCGCCGTACGCGTCGGCGGTGAAGTCGCGGATCGTGTGGAACAGCCGCATCCGGTAATCGGCGTCGACGCCGTCCATCGTGCGCATGTACTTGCGCAGGTCGGCCTCGGTCTCCGGGTTGTGCAGGTCACGCAGGCTCGGTGCGGTCAGCACCGAGCCGCCGGCGATGTCGTGCAGGTTGCGCACCATCGTGCTGAACTGCGCTGCCGCGTGATACTTCGCGGCGTTGGTGAACAGTTCGTCCGGTGAGGCCCATCCCTCGGGGGTGAACGTGGAGTGGGTCATCGCTGCCTCGAACGCGGCGCGGATCAGCGTCGCATACGTGATCATCTCGGCGATCTTGTCCTTGATGTGCGCGACCCGCTGCAGGCCGTTGGCCTCGGCGATCAGCTGCGCGAGACCGACAAGGGTGTCCGCGAGGCGCACGTAGCTGCCGACGCTGCCGAGCCGCTCCCACAGGCCGAGGGAGTGCACGAAGGTCGCCGAGTGCTCCAGTTCGCCGGACAGGAAGACGCGTTCGTTGGGGACGAACACGTCGTCGAAGACGATGAGTCCTTCCGTCATCACGTTCCGGGAGCTGTACGGGTAGAAGTCCGGGTCCAGGTCGGGCCGCGGCGCGAACGACGCGTTGATGATCCTGACCCCGGGGGAGTTGACCGGCACCGCGGCGGCCACGCTCCAGTCCTCCTCGCCGGGCTTCATCCGTTTGGTGGGCATGACCATGACGTCGTGCGAGACCGCCGCCGAGGAGATGTGCATCTTCGCGCCGCGGATGACGACCCCGTCGGGTCCGCGGTCGACGATGCGGACGTACAGGTCGGGGTCGTCCTGTTTGCCGGGGGGCAGCGCGCGGTTGCCCTTGGCGTCGGTGATCCCCTGCACGATGCGGATGTCGCGGCGTTTGCTGTCGTCGAAGTAGGCGAGTGCCCGCTCGGCGTAGACCGGGTGCTGGGCCCGCATCCGGCTCGCGGCGGTGAGCACCATGAGCAGGCTGGCGGACGTGGAAATGGTCGGGAAGTCCCAGTGCAGCTGCCGCTGCTGGGCTTCGCGAAGTTCCTCGACTGAGGTGGGGATGAAGAAGTACGGGCCGTGGACGTCGTCGCCGGGCCGGTAGTGCGTGTCGTAGCCGAGTTTCGCGGCGAGGGCGGGACCCCGCAGGAGCGGTTCGGCGGTCACGTCGGGCACCGAGTGGCCGTTGACGAAGATGCGCCGGCCGTCGCGCAGGGACTGCAGGTACTGATCGCCGGTGAGCATCAGGTCAGCTCCTCTGTAGTGAACGGGTTCATGTGATCTGGCTTCCGGCCAGCAGCTCCCGCAGCCGGATCTTGTCGATCTTGCCGGCCGGGTTGCGGGGGAAGGTTTCGACCACGACGATGCGCTGCGGCACCTTGTAGCTGGCCAGCCGGCCGCGGCAGTGCTCCTTGACCTGCGCTGCCGACAGTGCGTCGTGGCCGTCGCGCAACGCCACGACCGCGGTCACCACCTGGCCCCAGTGCGGGTCCGGCTCGCCGACGACCGCGATCTCGGCCACGGCGGCGTGCCCGCCGACGACGTCCTCGATCTCGACGGGGTAGACGTTCTCGCCGCCCCGGATGATCATTTCGTCGGCCCGGCCGGCCAGGTGCAGGAACCCTTCCGGGTCCTTCCAGGCGAGGTCGCCGGCGCAGAACCATCCGTCGCGGACGGCGGCGGCGGTGAGGTCGGGCCGGTCGAGGTAGCCGCTCATCACCGTGTCGCCGCGGCTGGCGATGACGCCGATCTGCCCGTCCGGCACCTCGGCGCCGGACGGGTCGAGGAGCCGCACGTCGCAGCCGAACGCCGGCCGGCCGATCGTGCCGAGGAGCCACTCCTCGCCGCCGAGGGCCCGCCGGTGGTCCTCGGGCCGCAGGACGAGCTGCCCGCCGGCCTCGGTGCCGGCGCCGAAGCCGTTGTGCAGGTCGCAGCCGAAGACCTCGGCCATGCGCCGCACGACCGACGTCGGCATGGGCGCGCCGCCGTACATGATGGAGCGCAGCCCGGAGAAGTCCGCCTCGGCGAGCCGCGGATGTTCCAGCAGTTGGATGATCATGCTGGGGACGAGTGTCGCGTGCCGCACCCGCCCGGACCCGAGCCACGACAGCGCCAGGTCGGCGTCCCACTGCGGCATGATCACCGAGGCCCCGCCGCGGGCGACGCCGTAGAGCAGGTGCCCGAACCCGGCGGCGTGGAAGAGCGGGGCACCGGAGTAGATCAGGTCACCGGGTCGCAGTCCGAGCTCCAGGACCCCGGACTGCGTGATCGCCTTGATCATCCGCTGTGACTGCAGCACACCTTTCGGGGTGCCGGTCGTCCCGCTGGTGAAGGAGATGCTCAGGATGTCGTCGTCGCCGGTGACGGCCGGCAGTTCGCCGCCGTCCGGCCCGCCCGTCAGGAAGTCCTCATGGCCGGACTCGAACTCGATGGTGTGCCGGAGCCGGCAGTCCTCGACGATCTCCTGGTAGCGGGCGCTGTGGAAGATGACCTGGGCGCCGCTGGCTGCCAGGACGGTGCGGATCTCCGCCGCCGACAGCCGGAAGTTGAGCGCCACGTAGGTCGCGCCGAGCTTCATGCAGGCCAGCAGCACCTCGACGTACTCGGGGGAGTCCACGCCGAGCAGCGCAACCCGGTCGCCGCGGCCGACCCCGATGCGCTGCAGCGCCCGGGCGAGCCGGGTGATCCGCGCCTCGCCCTCGGCGTAGGTGCGGGTCCGGCCGTCCGCGGCTACCAGGAAAGCGGCCTGCGGGGTGAAGCGGGCTTGCACGGTGACCCAGTCACCGGGGGCCAAGCCGGAAAGCTGCACGGGGGTACCTCCATCCATCAACGGGCGACTTTCCCGGCGTAGAACGTGGCGAGTTGGGTGTCCTCACCGTGGGCGGCCAGGACGGACGCCGTGAGCAGCCGCGGTTGTTGCCCGGTGGAGTCCAGCAGTTGCCGGTTCGACACGGCGCGCCGGTAGTACAGGTGGGCCGGGTGCTCCCACGTGAACCCGATCCCGCCGTGCAGGTGGATCGCCTCGCGGGTGATCTCGGCGCCGATCCGGCCGCAGTACATCCGCGCGACGGCCAGCCCTGCCAGGGACTCCGGCCGCCGGCCGATCGCGTCGTTGTGCTGCACGGAACGCACGGCGACCGACAGCGCCGACCGCGCCCGTTCGAGGGAGACCAGCAGGTCGGCGCACTTGTGCTTGACCGCCTGGAACGACCCGATCGGCCGGCCGAACTGGGTGCGCACCTTCACGTACTCGACGGTCATCTCCAGGGCCCGCTCGGCCGCGCCGACGCACTCCGCCGACATGCCGAGGATGGCGCTCTGGCGGATGGCGGCGACACCGGCGCGGGCGCGGTCGTCCTGCGCGACGAGTTCGGCGCGGGCGCCCGTCAGCCGGACCGTGCCCATGCGCCGCGTCAGGTCGAGGGTGGCGAGGGGGACGACCTCGACGCCGGGGTCGTTCGCGTCGACCCAGAAGAACGCGTGGAACCCTTGGTGCTCGGCGAGCACGAGCAGGGCGTCGGCCGCGGTCGCGTCGACGACGCAGGGCAGCTCGCCGCGGATCTCGAACTCGCCGCCGGGGCCGGCTGTGGCGTGCGGGTACTGCAGCGGGAACGTCTCCTCGATCGGCAGCACCGGCACCGCGACAAGGTCACCGGCGGCGATCCGCCGGAGCCGGCCACGGTTCTCCTCGTCGTCGGACAGGGCGACCAGGGCCGCAGCCGCGAGCGACGTGGTCAGGAACGGCCCGTCGTCGAGGGCGCGGCCGAGCTCGGTGTGCACGGCGACCTCCTCCGCCAGGCCCATGCCCGCGCCGCCGAACTGCTCGGGAATCCGGACCCCGGGCAGGCCCAGCTCGTCCGCCTGCCGGCGCCACCGGTCGCGGTCCAGCCGCCGGACCTCAGCCGGGTCGAGGGACCCGCCGCGCAGGGCGGCCCCGGGGTCCCGTTCGAGGTGGGCGCGGACGACGTGCCGCAGCTGCTCGATCTCGTCCATGCTCACGCACTCTTCTCGGTGACCGGGCGTTCCTCGCGCGGAAGACCGAGCACACGCTCGGCGAGGATGTTGCGTTGGATCTCGTCGCTGCCACCGGCGATCCGGTGCGACGGCGCGCTGAGCAGCAGCTGCGACCACGAGTACGTGCCCCAGGCGCCGGTGTCGGCGACCATCCGGTACCCCAGGAGGCGGGCGGCGACATCGGAGTAGTACTCCATGTCGGACGTCGTCATCAGCTTCACCACGGATCCCGGGGCCGCCCCGCCGGCGTCGCGCAGCCGCGTGGCGGTCTCGTGCAGCACCTGCTCACGCGCCCAGCACTCCGCGAGAAGGTCCTGGATGGCCGGGTCCTCGATGGCGCCGGTCGAGCGCGCCAGGGCGAACAGCCGGATGACCGGCTCGATCATGATGCCGTTGTGGGCCCGGCCGAGCACGGAGCGCTCGCTGCCGACCGTGGTCATCGCGATGCCCCAGCCGCCGTCGACCGGGCCGAGCCGCCGGGAGTCCGGTACCCGTACACCGTCGAGGAAGACCTCGTTGAAGTGCTCGGACCCGGTCACCTGGCGCAGCGGGCGGACGTCGATGCCGGGGGACTGCATGTCGATGAGGAACACGCTCAGGCCCCGGTGGCGGCTCTCCGGCGGCCCGGTCCGCACGAGGAGCTCACCGAGCTGCGCGACGTGCGCGAAGGACGACCAGACCTTCTGGCCGGTGACGATCCAGTCGTCGCCGTCGCGGACCGCGGTGGTGCGCAGGCTGGCGAGGTCGGACCCGGCCTCCGGCTCGGAGAACAGCTGGCAGCAGATCAGGTCGCCGCGCCAGATCCCGGGCAGATACGTCTGTTTCTGCTCCTCGGTGCCGTGCGCCAGGATGGTCGGCGCCACGATCCCGTGGCTCACCATGTACGTCGACGTGGACGGCACCTCGTACTGCGCGGCGATGCCGGCGACAAGTTCGACGTAGTCGTGCTCGAGGCCGCGCCCGCCGTACCGCGTGGGGCCGTCGAGCCAGGCGAGGCCCGCGTCGAACAGTTCCCGCTGCCACTGCTGGGCCCGGGCGACCTCGGCCGCCTCGGCGTCCGGCTGGGTGAGCCCGACCCCGACCACGTCGTCGTCGCCGACGCCGTGCAGCATGCCGCGCCGCTCGCGCCGCTGTGCGCGGGCCGCGAAGAACGCGTGCGCCTCTGCGGCCACGGACTCGTGCGTCGCCGGCGTGCTCATCGGCTTCTCCTTCGGGCTGGGTGCTGAGACGTCGACCGGGCCGGCGTTCACACGCGGGCGCTGTCGTCGGACTCGTCCGCTTCGCGACCGAGGTAGGCGGAGATGACCCTGGGGTCCCGGGCGACGTCCTGGGGTGTTCCCCGGGCGAGGACGGCGCCGGCCTCCAGCACGGTGACCCGGTCGCAGGTGCTGAGCACCAGGTCGACGTTGTGCTCGACGAGCAGGATGCTCATGTCCCAGTCGCGGGCGAGGGTCCGGATGAGCGTGCCGAGTTCCCGGGCCTCCTCGTCGCTGAGCCCGGCCGCCGGCTCGTCCAGCAGCAGCACGCGCGGGTCGGCCGCCACCGCTCTGGCGATCGCGACGAGCCGCCGCTTGCCGAACGCGAGCTCGCCCGGCCTGCGGTCGAGGTCGTCCTCGAGGCGGAACTCCCGGACGGCGGCGAGGGCGGACGGTGTCAGCTGGATGCGGCCCGGTGCGACGAGGTCGGTGGCGTACCGGCGGGCACTGCCGTCGTCGCAGGCGACCGCGAGGTTCTCCCGGACGGACAGGTCGGCGAAGAGTTCCAGGGACTGGAAGGACCTGGCCACCCCGGCGCGGGCCCGGCGCCGCGCGCTCCACGGCCCGATCGAGGTGTCGTCGAGTCTGATCGTGCCGCGGGCAGGTCGCACGAACCCGGTGAGGGCGTCGATGACGGTCGTCTTGCCGGCCCCGTTCGGGCCGATCAGGCCGTGCACCTCGCCCGGGACGAGGTCCAGCGACACGTCGTCGACGGCCACGACGCCGCCGAACTGGACCCGCAGGCCGGACACGTGCAGCGACCGCGACGGGCGGCGGTCGTGCTGCGGCGTGACCGGGTCCTCCTGGCGCGCCCGGGGGCGGGCCGGGTCCTCCTGGCGCGCCCGGGGGAGGGTCGGCAGGGACGGCACCCGCAGGAGCCGGCCGATGCGGCGCACGAGGTGGGCGTTCATCTCGTACAGGCCGTTGCGGCCGCTGCGCAGGACGTACAGCAGGAACAGCCCGCTGACGAGGGGCAGGTAGCTCTCCAGGTTGTCGACGCCGTGCAGGACCTGCGTGCCGACCCCGCCGGGCAGCAGGGTCGAGGCGAGCATCGCACCGCCGATGGTGCCGATCCCGCCGACGACCGAGACGCCGATGACGGTGATGGAGGTGAGCACGTCGAACTGGGCCGGGAGGACGGCAACGCCCTGGAAGGCGAGCAGGACCCCGGCGAGCGCCGCGAGCGCTGAGGCGAGGGCGAAGGCGTAGACCTTGCCGACGTACACGTTGACGCCGAGGGCGGCCGCTGCCCGCTCGTTGGACCGGACCGCGAGCAGGCGCCGGCCGGCCCGGCCGCGGCGGAGGTTCGCCACGGCCAGGGCACTGAGGGTCAACGCCGTGAGGGTCACGAGCCCGTAGTTGTAGGGATGTCTGATCGCCCCGAAGTCCCAGCCGAAGATCGAGGGTTCGCCGATCCGGATGCCGGCATCGCCGCCGGTGAGCTGGAAATCGCTGAGGACGAGGCTGAACAGCACGATGCCCATGCCGAGCGTCGCGATGGCCAGGTTGATCCCGCGGGTCCGCAGGGCCGGCAGCGCGACCAGGGCTCCGACGAGTGCCGCGGCCAGCATCGCGCCGATCAGCGCCGGCAGGAAGCCCCAGCCGGCGTGGTGGACGAGGGTCGCCGCGGCGAAGGCTCCCGATCCGGCGAGCACGTACTGGGCGAGGGACAACTGCCCGGCGTAGCCGGTGACGACGGTGATGGACAGGGTGAGGATCGCGAACGCCATCGTGACCGTCAGCGCCTGCGCCCAGACCGGTGGCACCACGAGTGCGATCAGGACGGCGAACACGCCGACGATCACGACGGCCGGGACGACGCGGATGCGGCCGTCGCCGACGCTGGGCAGCCGTTCCAGGACGTGACTGCGCAGCGGAAGCGAGCTTCCCCGCAGGACCAGATAGGCGACGATGACCATGAACGGGACGCTGTCGCCCCAGCCCGTCACCGTGACGTAGCGGGTGATCAGGGACTGGACGACGCCGATGCCCAGGGCGCCGGCGAAGGCGATCGGGAACGAGACGAACCTGGCCAGCAGCGCGGCCGCGAGAGCCGGCACGATCAGCAGGGTGAGCTGCGTGGGCTGCAGGTAGGTGATCGGGCCGATCAGTGCGCCGGCCAGGGCCGCGATACCGGCGGCGAGGGCCCAGTTGGCGGTCGCGATCCGGTCCGGTGAGTGGCCCAGACCCGCGACGGCGCGCTGGTTCTCGGCCATCGCGCTGGCGATGCGGCCGAACGCCGTCCAGCGGAACACCATGTACAGCACGGCGGTGAGCGCGGCGCCGATCAGCAGGATGATGAGCCGGTCGACGCCGAGGGTCGTGCCGGGCAGCGGCTCCACGGCGTCGGTCGGCAGGAACGAGGGCACGCTGATGGGACCGACCCCGTACCGCAGGACGGCTGCGGCCTGCAGCGTGAGCAGCATGCCCAGGGTGGCGATCACCCGTTCGATCGGTGACGAGGTGCGCATCGGGCGCAGGATCAGGTACTGCACGGCGACGCCGAGCAGGACGCCGGCCGCGGTCGCGGCGACGACGGCCGGGATCGCCGGCCAGCCGGCCGCCACCCGGAACTCGTAGTAGGCGTAGCCGCCGACCATCACGAACGAGCCCTGCGCGAAGTTCACGATCCCGGAGCCCCGGTAGATCAGGACGAGGCCCTGGCCGAGGAGGCTGTAGATCGCGCCGATACCCAGGCCCAGCAGCACGAACTGGACGATTTCCACGGTCACTCCGTTCCGGTTGCGGTGGCGTCACCGAGGTAGAGGGACTCCACGGCCCCGATGCCGTCGGCCGCGTTGCCGCTCGCCGCGACGGCACCGCGCCGCAGGAGGTACCAGCGGTCGGCGACCGCCATGGCCCGACGGGCCTGCTGCTCGACCAGCAGCACGGCCACCCCGTCCTGGTCGGCCGCCCGCCGCAGCGCGGCGAACAGGCGGTCGACGACCAGCGGTGCGAGGCCGAGGGACAACTCGTCCAGCAGCAGTGCGACCGGGTTCGCGGCCAGGGCCCGGGCCAGCGACAGCATCTGCTGCTCGCCGCCGGACAGCAGCCCGGCCCTGGTCGTGAGGAGCGGTTCGAGTTCGGGGAAGAGCTGGGTGGCCCGGCCGATGCCACCCGGACCGAGCAGGAGGTTGTCGCGTACGGACATCCCCATGAGCACGGACCGCTCCTCCGGGACGAAACTCATCCCCATGCGGGCCCGCACGTGCAGCGGGGCGGTGGTGGCCGTCCCGCGCCACCGCACCTCACCCCCGATCGGAGGCAGCTCACCGGCGGCGGTCAGGATCGTCGTGGACTTCCCCGTGCCGTTGGCACCGAGGAGGGCGACGATCTCGCCGCGCATCACGTGCAGATCGATGTCGCGCACCACCGCCAGGTCGTCGTAGCCCGCGCTCAGCCCGCGCAGTTCGAGGACCGGTGCGTGTTCGGCCGTCGCTGCCGCCGCCGGGGTCATCTGCCGTCCCTTACTTCGTGGCCAGCGGGTCGATCGCGTCGCCGTCCTGCTGCAACGTCCCGCCCGTCGCCTCGGAGACGAAGACTTTGAACGTGGGCACGCGGGGGTAGTTCGTGGCGACCGGCGGGCTGGGGATGCCGGCGTAGTCGGACACGGTGCCGAGCACGATGGGCTTGTCGAGCTTGTTCAGCAGGCCGGTGATCGCGGCGGCGGAGACGTTGCCGCCGAGCCGCTGCACGATCTCGACGAGGAACGTGATCGACGTCCAGGTGCCCAGGGAACCGTTGTCGGTCACGGCCTCCGGGTGGTACTTGGCCATGTCGGCCAGGAACTGCTGCACCTGCGGCACGGAGGTGCTGCTGACCGGGACCGCCGACGACGTGACGAACACGCTGTTCGCGAGATCACCGAGGGCCTTCTGGTCGGCGGGCTTGAAGATGTTCGCCAAGGTCGAGATGTTGCCCTTGAAACCGGCCTGGCGGATCGCCCTGATGATCCGCGGCGCGTCGGTCGCGGTGGAGGCGACGGCGACGGCGTCGGGGGTCTTCGCCAGGGCCGAGGAGGCGACGGCGCTGAAGTCGGGCGCGCCGAGCGGGGCGAGGATGCGGTACGACTGCGCACCGCCGGCTTTGGCTCCGTTGGCGATGTCGTCGGCGGCGGCGTAGGCGGCGGCCGCGTCGGCGACGATGACCGCGATGTTCTTGGCGCCCTTGTTGGCCAGCAGCCTGCCCATGCCGACCTGCATCGACTGGGTGCCGCCGGTGATCGGGTACGACATCGCGCTGGTGCCCTCGATGGGGCCGCCCGATCCGGCGCCGGCCAGCCACGGGATGCCGGCGGACTCGAGGACCGGCAGTGCCGCGGGCGCTTGTGAGCTGGCCGCGCCGACGACGGCGACGACGCCGTCACTGACGGCCTTGCGGGCGCATGCCGCGCCGGTGTTGGCGTTGTACGCGTCGTTGCAGAAGTCCACCTCGATCTTACGACCGTCGATGCCGCCGGCGGCGTTGATGGACTGCACGTGCGCGTCGAGACCTGCCCTGGCGTCCTTCAGTGACAGGTTGGGGCTGTCGAACGTCCCGATCTGCATGATCTTGATCGGGCCGCTGCTGCTGGCGCCGGAACTTGGTTGGTCCTCGCCCCGGCAGGCGGCGAGGCTGGCGAGCAGGGTGAGGGCGGCGAACGGGACGAGGACATGGCGGGGGGAAGGGGTGGGCATGTCGGTCCTTTCGGATCTTCCGAGCCGGTTTCGTTTGGGGTGTCCGGCCCGGGACCGGGTCAGCGCAAGCTTTGGATGTTCGCCCCGGCGGGCAGTTCCCGGCCGGAGTCGGAGTACGCCTTGGAGATCGCGGCCTGCGCCAGTGGCTTGTAGGACGGCCGCTTCTCGGTGACGACGCGGGCGGACCGCTGCGCGGCCGCGAGCGTGCCCTGGAAGTGCGGCATGACGTAGCGGGCGAAGAGTTCGAGGCTTGTCAGGGCCTTGTCACGGCTGGCCCAGTCGTGGGTCATGACCATGAAACCGCCGAAGCCGCCGGTCTGCTCGAGCATCCGCTCGATGGCCGCGATGGCGTCCGCGGGCGTGCCGATGATGGAACTGTCGTCGGCGATCTCGTCGGCGAGGGTGTAGTCGTTCTCCAGGCCGAGCACCGGCTTGAAGTAGTTCTCCCGCTCCGCGAGCCGGGCCTTCTCCACGTCGCGGATCGCCTGCTCACGGTCCTCGGCGAGGTGGACCCGCACGACCATCCGCCAGCCGTCGCGGCTGATGGTCGTACCGGCGTCGGCGGCGGCCTGCTCGGCGATCGCCCACTGGGCCTTCATGTCCTTCTTCCCGCCGATGAACCCGGCGCTCAGTGACAGCACGCCGACGCCGTGCCGGCCCGCCGTCGTCACGCCCGAGGGCGAGGTCGTGCTGGCGACGGCGATCGGGACCCCGTTCGGGCTGAGGGGGAGGAAGGCCAGCTGCGCCTCGCGCAGCTCGAACCAGTCGGTGGAGGCGGTGACGGTGTCGCCGTCGAGGAGCCGGATGATGACATCGAGTGCCTCGTTCATCCGTGACCGCTGGGTCACCGGCGCGATGCCCATCATGTCAGCGTCGGAGATGAGCGCGCCCGGGCCGACGCCGAGCATCGCGCGGCCGAAGCTCAGGTGGTCCAGCATGACGACGCGGTCGGCGACCATCAGCGGGTGGTGGTACGGCAGGCTGGTGACGCCCGTCCCGAGCCGGATCCGTGAGGTGCGCACGGCCGCCGCGGACAGGGCCATGAACGGGTCGGCGATCCGTTCGACGCCGGTCGAGTGGTGTTCGCCGACCCACGCCTCGTCGAACCCGAGCCGGTCCGCGAGCTCGATGAGCGCCAGGTCGTGGCGCAGGGTGAGCGTCGGGCTGTCGTCGTTGGCGTGGAACGGGGCGATGAACACGCCGAAAGTCATGGGCGCCGGACGAGCCATGGAGATCCCCCTCATAAGCGGGTGTCGATCGAGATCGGGAGCAGGCGGCTGCGTGGGGTGTGTCGCCGATCTTCAGGAAGTGAGTGCTGAATCTACTCAGAAACTTGGTGAGCGCAAGGGACTACCGAAAACTCGTGCACCGGTGTCCACTGCGTGCGGTTCAGCTGATATGCCCGGATCTTGCCCCGTTGGGCGATGCTGCCGCGCCCAATCGAATTACTGAATCTATTCAGATTCAGGGTGGCGCGCGCCACAACGATGGCGCTATGGTTCTCCGGCGTTCACCAGGGAGTCCTGGCTACGGAAAGGGGGCGGCATGCCGGAACCACACGACGTGCCGGATGCGGCGCGCAGCCGGCGCCTGGAACGGGTCGCCGCCAACCTGCGCGGAGCGGTGCGGCGCCAGGACGGGCGGGAGACCCCGGTCGGCCCGCGCGCCATGCGGACCCGCAAGAAACTTCTCGAGGTCGCCGAGCAGCTCTTCGCCCGCGACGGCTACGCGAACATCTCCCTCAACGACATCGCCCAGCATTCCGGGGTGAGCCTGGGGACCGTCTACCAGTACTTCGCCGACCGCGACGACATCGTCGCGACGCTCGCCGGCGAGAGCGCCCTGCGCATGCTGAACCTCGGCGCCGACTTCTGGGACGCTGCCACCGGCCGCCTCGGCCTGCGCCGCGCGATCAGCGCGATCGTCACCACACAGTGGGAGAACCGCGACTTCTTCAGCCTGTGGGAGACCGCCAGCCACAGCGACGCCCGTCTGGCCGAGCTGCGCCGGGAATGGGTCGGCGACTTCCGCCGCTCCTTCGCCCGGTCCCTGGCCCGCGGCATGAAGAGCGGCCACGTCCGGCCGGGCCTCGACCCGGAGGAGACAGCCCGCGCCCTGAGCCTCATGGTCAGCGCGTACTGCTACGACGCCTTCGTCGCCGACCCGCCCGACCCGCCGCTGGACCCCGAGGGCGTGATCGACCACCTGACGTCCTTGTGGGCGGACGCGATCGGCCTGCGTGAGGACCGCGAACTGCGGGCCGCGGAGGCATGAGCCCGATGTCGCTCAGTCCCGACCGCCGCCCGCCCGGCCCGGCCGACGACCCCGCCTTTTTCCGTCACGTCCTCGGGCAGTACCCCACCGGCGTCTGCGTGATCACCGCTCAGCCGGCGGACGGCCCGCCGATCGGCATGGTCGTCGGCTCCTTCTCCTCGGTGTCGCTGAACCCTCCGCTCGTCGGGTTCTACCCGAGCGTCACCTCGGAGACCTGGCCGCACCTGCAGCGGGCCGGCAACTGGTGCGTCAACATTCTCGCCGCCCACCAGAGCGACGTGTGCCGCCGCATCGCGACGGCGCCGCTCGCCGACCGGTTCGACGGTGTCCCGTGGCACCCCGCTCCGTCCGGGGCCCCGATCATCGACGGCGCGGTCGCCTGGATCGACTGCGTCCCGGTCGCGGTGCACGACGCCGGCGATCACAAGATCGCCCTTGCCGAGGTGCGGCACCTCGACACCGCGAGCACCGAGCTACCCCTGCTGTTCTTCCGCAGCGGCTACGGCAGTTTCGCGCCGCTCACCCTGACCGCCTACGACCCGGAGATGCGGCTCACCCGCCCGCTGCGCCACTTCGAGCTCATCCGCTCCATCGCGCAGGAACTGCCCGATGCCGGCCTGCGCTGCCTGGTGACCGCACCCGTCAGCGACAGCGTCGTCGTGGTCGGCCAGCTCGACCCGCCGTCGGCGACCCCCTCGGCGCAGCCGACCACCCTCGTCGGTCAGCGGCTGCCGTTCCGGCCGCACGGCCCCTCGATCTTCGAGGCGTGGGCACCGGAGCGGGAGCAGGAGGCGTGGGTGGCCCGGTTCGCCCCGGACTCCCAAGAAGCCGAGATCCAGGCCCTGGCCCGGATCCGGCAGCGCGGATTCTCGATCGGCCTCGGCAGCGAAGGACACCGCCGTTTCGCCGCGGCCCTGCAACGCCTCGCCGCCGAACCGGGCACGGTCGCCAACGAGGAACTCGACGCCCTGGTGGCCTCCCTCGACTACGAGCCCGCCGAGCTGTCCGACGACGTCCTGGCGCAGGCCCGCGTCATCTCCGCACCCGTCTTCGACACGGACGGCCAGCCGGTCCTCGCGCTGACCGTCTTCGGCTTCAAGACCCAGCCGGACGTCGTCCGCGCCGCAATCGCAGCCGTCACCGCATGTGCCCGCAGGGCGACGGGTTCGCTCGGGTCGTGACGCCGGGCGTCACTCGCAGCTGACCGCGGCGTCAGCGTGCACGCAGGTGTCGGTGCCGCTGCCGCCGTCGGTGAAATCGGCCGGTCCTGACACACCGTCCAGGATGTCGTTGCCCTGCAGGCCGACAGTGGGTCCGACCCGGCGCCGCCGGACAGGGCGTCGGCTTCGTCGGTCTTGCGGCCGTGGCCGTGGCCGGTGGACGGCATCCGGACCCGGCGGGCCAGTTTCGCTGGCACGTCCAGGGCTTCGACGCCGTCGGCGGCGAGCCGGTCGCGTAGCGGTGCGCCGAGTCCGGCGGCGCCTTCGATGGCCCAGGTCACCTGCGGGAAGCGCCGGGCGAAGCGTTGCAGGGTGCGGTAGCCGTTGGGCAGCGGGCTGGTCTGTGGGCGAGCAAAGCCACCAGGTAGTCGCCGTTGCGTAGCTTCGCGATGCGGCGGTTACTGGAGCGGTGTCCTGCCAAGGCTGGACGAGTTCCTGCGCTGCAGCCGTCACGCAGCGTCTTCGCAACGACTCACGAGAGATGGTCCATGCGTGCCACGTCTACAACTGTCGAGCCGTCCAGGACGGTGATCGCACACGACGGAATGCCGTGATGCACCACCTCGGCCGGTACCCTGTCGTCGCCCACAAGAGTGCGCAGCAGATCAGCGGTGACTCCGCCGTGCGTGACCGCGGCCACTGCCCCGGGTTCGTCCACCCGGTCCTGGAGGAAGGCGTGCAGCCGCGCGCCGGCCTGCCGCGAGGAGTCACCCATACGTGGCACGAAGTCCCGGTCGCGCACACAGCGGGACCAGGCCGCGAGGAAGTCCTCGATCGGCTCGACGCCGTCCCAGTTCATGCGTTCCCTGAGCCGCTCGTCGCGACGAACATCAAGCCCGGTAGCCCTGGCGATCGGTGCGGCGGTCTGCCATGCCCGGCACAGCGGACTGCTGTAGACCGCGTGCAGGCCGACGCCACTCAACCACAGCGCCGTCTGGGCGGCTTGCCATCCGCCCCGCTCGGTAAGCCCCGGATCCCCGGGTTCCGATCGCTTCTCCGCGTGCCGCACCAGGTAAACGAGGCTCACGGCCAGCAGTCTGACCGACCGTAAAAGCCAGCGCGACCCGGTTACGGCCACGGGACTCGGCAGGCGCTGGCGGTCACGCTCCGCAGCCGCAAGACGTTGCCGGCCGATGTCCGCGGCGTTGGATGAGTCACGACGAGATCTCCGACCTCGTCACTGGGTTAGGCCGTGACTCGCGGATCATGGTGTGAGTCGTTGTACCGGCGTGGCGCGTTTCGATTTGACGGCCCGCTGGTCGAGTCCGACCCGGAGGTCCGCACGGCGCTGGCCGACGGCTTCGACCGGCTGCTCGACCTGTTCCGCAAGGGCATGCTGGCCATGCGCGAGCGGGGCGATCTACGCCCCCGACGCCGACCCGGAACGGCTGGCCCGCGTCCTGGTCAGCGCGATGCAGGGAGGCATGCTGCTGACCCAGACCCTGCGCCGCCCCGAACCGTTGCGCGACGCGCTCGACGGAGCGATCGCCCACGTGGAGTCCTTCGGCGCGGTGTAGCACCGGCTGGACCGGGTACGCCTTCCAGCCACAACAAGGAGGCACCGATGCAGACTGCGACCATTCCCGGGTACACCTACGGCACCGACGAGGCAGCCACCTCGCCGCTGACGATGCAGGACCTCGAGCGGCTCAAGGCGGTGGTCGGCCTGACCGAGGACGACCGGCAGTCGCTGCTCGAGGCGGCCGACATCCTCGCCGACCAGGCCGACGACATGGTGACCGAGTACCGTCGCCGCCTCGGCGAACTGCCCTTCATGCGGCCCTACTCCGGCCACCCCGACGGCACGCCCGACCCGCAGTACAGTGCGGCGTCCAAGCCGCGGTTCGACCGGTTCATCATCGATGCCTGCACCCGCCCGCTGGACCAGGACTGGCTCAACTATCAGCAGGAGATCGGGCTGCGGCACACCCGGGCCAAGAAGAACGCCACCGACCACGCCGACTCGCTCGATCACATTCCCATGCGGTACCTGCTCGCCTTCACCGCCGTCGTGATCGCCACGGCGCGTGACTACCTGGCGGCGAAGGGCGCACCGCCCGAGCGGGTCGACCGCATGCACGCCGCCTTCACCAAGTCGGTCATGTTGCACGTGACCGTCTGGACCCGCCCATATGTGGACGCCGCCAACTGGTGACCGCCCACCGCAGAGGGGGATGAGCACGATGAACTACGACCGGACCGTTGGCGAGCCGAAGGTGCTCGTCTTCGACGTGAACGAGACGCTGATCGACTTCGAGTCGATGAACCCGCTGTTCGAGAAGATCTTCGGCGACGCCCGGGTCATGCGCGAATGGCTCGGCCACCTGATCATGTACTCGATGACCACCACGCTCTCCGGCCTCTGGGAGGGGTACTTCACGCTGGGCCAGGGGCTGCTCAAGATGGTCGGCGACGTCCACGGCGTCCAGGTCAGCGACGACGATGTGGAGGACATCCGCCAGGCCATGCTGACCATGCCTGCCCACCCCGACGTGCGGCAGGGTCTGACCAAGCTCAAGGACGCGGACTTCCGCCTCGTCACGCTGACCAACTCGCCGGCCAACCCCGGCGGCCAGAGCCCGCTGGAGCACGCCGGTCTCGCGCCGTTCTTCGAGCGGCAGTTCACCGTCGAGACCGTCCGCGCCTACAAGCCCGCCCCGCTGACCTATCACCAGGTCGCCCAGGAGCTGGCGGTGCCGCCGTCGTCCTGCTGCATGGTTGCCTGCCACGTCTGGGACACCATGGGCGCGCAGAGCGCCGGCTTCCGTTCGGCCCTGATCACCCGGCCCGGCAACGCGCCGCTGCCGGTCGCCTCGCTGCCCCAGCCCGACTTCGTCGCGCCGGACCTGCCCGGCCTCGCCGACCAACTCGTCCCGGCGTCATGAGCCGCGAAGTCATCCGGGTCGAGCCCCTTTCGACGTACCTCGACAACTGGAAGGCGCCCACCTCCGTCGTCACCGCGGCGGGGGACACGGTCTGCGTGTCCGGGCTGCCGCCGTTCGACGCCGCGACCGGCGAGGTTGTGGACGCACCGATCCAGAGACAGACCGAACTGGTACTTGAGCAGCTGAAACTCTGCCTGGAGACCGCCGGTTCGTCGCTCGACCAAGTGCTCCGGTGCACGGTCTACTGCACCTCGGTCGACATGTTCGCCGCGGTCAACGACGTCTACCGCCGCTACTTCCCGGTCGATCCGCCGGCCCGGACCTTCGTGAACGTCCCGGCCTGGCCCGACCACTTCGACATCGAGATCGACTGCATCGCCCTACGATCCGAGCGACGATGACCGACCGCGCGGCACGGCGGGCCTACGATGACCTCGCCGGGCGGGACCCCGTGCTCGCGCGGCTGATCGACGAGTACGGACATCCGGCCGCCTTCGAGTGGCATGACGGCGGCCGCACCGGCACGAGTCAGTTCGCGGCGATGCTGCTGCACATCGTCGGGCAACGCATCTCCGCGACGTCCGCCTTCACGGTGTACGACCGGATCATTGCCGCGACCGGTGGCGTCCCGACGCCTTCCGGCGTGCTCGAACTGGGCGTGGCCGGCCTGCGCGGCTGCGGCATCTCGACGGCCAAGGCCACGTATGCACTGAACCTGGCCGAAGCCCAGGCCGAGCACCGCATCGACATCGAACGTATGGACCGCCGCAGCGACACCGAAGCCCTCGCCGCCCTGACCGGCGTCCCTGGCATCGGCACATGGTCGGCCGAGACCTTCCTGATCCACAACCTACGCCGCCCGGACGTGCTGCCCGCCGACGACCGCGGACTCCGCGAGGCCGTACGAAACCGCTGGCAACTCGACCGGCTGCCCACCGTCGGCGAGGTGCGGACCAGAGCGCTGGCGTGGTCGCCGTACCGCTCCTACGCCGCCGCGTTGCTGTGGCGCTCCCTGCGCCCGCCCGGCGAACTGTCCGACCCCAAAGCCCGCGCACTCCGTACCCGATCGGCTCGCCACGGCCGTGCGCATGGTAAAGCTCGCGGAGCTTGGTGAATTTGGCCGCCTGGTGTCGCCGCGGACGACGACGGGTTCGTCATCACGGACATCCCCGTCCCTACCGTTCCGGACCAGCGCGGCCCGGGTCTTCGTCGTGGGCGACCTCCGCTCGGACTCGACGAAACGCGTGGCCAAGAGTGGGTGACGGTGCGGGCGTCGGCTCCTCCGTCCACCGGACTCTCGCCGATCTATCATGATGGGGTGCCGGGCCAGACGTCCCCGTTCGGCGACCGCCTACGGGCACTGCGCCGGGCCGCCGGCCTGACCATGGAGCAGTTGGCCGAAAGGTCCGGCGTCAGCGCCCGGGCCATCTCCGACATGGAACGTGGGCACAGCCGCGCACCGCAGACCCGCACCCTCGCCGCTCTCGCCGACGGGTTGGGCCTCGACGGTGACGCCCGGTCCGGCCTGACGGCCGCGGCGAAGAACGCCCGCTCCGCAAGCGCAGCCGGCCGTCCCCGGCTGTGCGAGCCGCCACGCGGCGTCGCGGACTTCGTCGGCCGGCAGGCCGAACTCGAGATCGTCCGGCACGCCGCGAAGCACGCCGTCGAGGGCAACGACCTGTCGCCGGTCCTCGTTGTGCACGGGCAGCCGGGGCTGGGCAAGACCGCGTTGGCGGTCCGGGCTGCGAACGAACTGCGCGACGACTTCCCCGACGGCTGCATGTACGTCGACCTGCGCGGGGTCGACGCCACGCCGCTCACCGTCGGAGACGCCCTGCTGCGACTGCTGCGTGCACTCGGCGTCAGGCCCGACCAGATCGCCGATAACGACGACGAACGCTGTGCCCACCTCCGCGGGATCCTGCGTGATCGGCGATGCCTGCTGGTCCTCGACAACGCCGGTTCGGAGGCGCAGGTCTGGCCGCTGCTACCCGCGGGCGGCAGGTGCCTCGTCGTCGTGACGAGCCGGCGCGCGCTCAGTGGCCTCGAAGGGGTGCTGCGGATCGCTCTGCGGCCCCTCGCGCCGGAAGAGTCCGCCGGCCTGCTTCGTTCCATCGCCGTGCAGGCCGGCGACCCGCGGGCGGCGTCGCAGGTCAACAGGGTCACTGAGCTGTGCGGGCACCTGCCGTTGGCCCTCCGGATCGCCGGGACCCGCCTCGCCAGCCGTCCACAATGGTCGGTCGGACATCTGGTCGACCGGCTCGCCGACGCCGGCCGCAGGCTGGCCGCGCTGGCCGCGGGCGACACCGCAGTGGCGACGGCGTTCGCGTTGTCGTACACGCAGCTCCCCCCTCCCACCGCCCAGCTGTTCCGCCGCCTCGCCCACGTTCCGGCCGCCGATTTCGCGCCGCCGCTCGCAGCGACGCTCATCGAGGCCGCCTTGCCGGACGCGCAGGACCGCCTGGAGGATCTGGTGGAGGTCGGGCTGCTGCAAACGGAGGGCGTTGACCGGTACCGGTTCCACGACCTGATCCGGCTCTATGCCGACGAGCGGCTGCGCGCCGAGGAGCCGCCCGGCGTCCAGGCGGAGACCACCGAACGGATGAACACCTGGCTGCTGGATACCGTCGTCGTCGCCGGCCGGTGGTACGAACCCGGGTACGGCGGGTTGCCCGACGGCTGGGCCGGCCTGGCGCCCCTGGCCACCCTGGAGGAAGCTGACGCCTGGCTGCGGGCGGAGGTCGACAACTGGCTGCCGGCGTTGCGCACCGCCGCTGCCGAACGCCGGCACCAACTCGTCGCCGACGTCGCCGCGGCAACCCGCTGGTACTCCGAGTCGACGCTGCGGTGGCTCATCTGGTACGAGGTTCGCCGGATGGCCCGCGCCGCGGCCGACGCGCTGCCCGACCGTCGCCAGCAGGCTTTCCACACCACCCTCTACGCCACGACCGCGGTGTACCTCATGGGCCTGTACGAGGAGGCCGCGGAGGCAGCGATGGAGGCATACCAGCTCGCACAGTCGATCGGCGACCTCCAGGAGCAGGCCCGTGCCCTCAACGCGGCCGGCGCCGCCTGGCTGAATCTCCGCCGTTTCGACGATGCGTTGTGGGCCCACCGCACTGGATGCGAGCTGTCCGACCGGGCCGGCGATCACGCCGGGTTCGCGGATCATGTGGTGGGCGTCGGCTATGCGTTGGAGTATCTGGGCCACTACGACGAGGCGGTCGTCGAGTTCCAGCGGGCCGTGACCGAACTCGACCGACGTCCGGTGGCCGCCCGCCCGGCCCTCCTGGCCCGGGCCGGTGCGATGTACGGCGTGGCGTCCTCCTTCGACCGCGCCGGACGCCACGAGGAGTCGCTGCGCGCGGTCGAACGGGCGCTGCCGGTGCTGATCGAGAACCGTGACGACGACATGGTGGCCTTCGCACTCGTCCTGCGAGGCAAGGCCCGGGCCGCGCTCGGCCAGCCCGCCGAGGCCCGCGCCGACCTGACCCGCGCCCTGGAGATGCTCGCCGACAGCCTGCCCAGCCGGCTAGGGGACGAGGCCCGGGCGATGCTGCCCACGCTGGACGACACCGGTCCGGCCGAGGCCCGCGCCGACCTGACCCGCGCACTGGAGGCGCTCGCCGACAGTCTGTCCAGCCGGCTCGAGACCGAAGCCCGGGCGACACGGGCCATCCTGGACGGCACGGATCCTGCCTGACGTTTGCGTGTTGTAGTTAATTGTCCGAATCAATGACGTTCAGTGGGTGTACGACCACGGCAACACGAGGCAGGCCGCTCAAGCCTGCCTCGGTCATGCAGAACAGCGAATGCAACAGCGCACTCCAGCGCGCCCTCCGATCGGCAAACGCAACAGCGCCCTCCAGGGTCACCGGGCGATGAGGGTGTCGAGTTCCGCTGCCCTGTCCGTGTTGCCGAGCGATGTGTAGAGTCCGCGCGCTTCCGTCCAGGCCTGCCGGCTCGCCGTCGGGTCGGTCTCCCGCGTCGCCGTCCCCAACCGTTCCAGCGCGCCAGCCAGGAACGACGGCCAGCCGCGGGTGCGCCACAGCTGCACCGACTCCGCGAGGTGGGCGATCGCCTCGCCGGTGCGCCCCTCCCGCAGGGCGATGTCGCCGAGGACGCCCAGGGCGTCGGCGATGTGGTGCGGCAGGTTGTACTCCCGGCCCAGCGCCAGCGACGCCTCCGCCGCCGCTCGGCCGCCCGGTTCGGCGCGGGCGTTGTGCAGCCGGGCCAGGACCAGCATGGTCAGCGCCTCGGCGTAGTGGTCCCGGTAGCGGCGGGAGATCGCCAGCGAGTCGTCGACGGCGTGCCGGCTGGCGTTGAGCTCGCCTGCCTCGAAGTGGGCCACCCCGATGAACTGGAGCACGGTCGCCTCGTATCGGGGGTTGCCCAGCTTCCGCGCCTGGACCAGCGCACTGCGCAGGTGCCCCAGCGCCAGGTCGACCCGGCGTTGCTCGCGCCAGGCCAGCGCCAGCGCCACGTTCGCCCGGGCCTGACCGCCCACGTGTCCGGTGGCGTCGGCCAGCCGCAGCGCGTCGTTGCCGGTGTCGACTGCCTCGGCGTACGCGCCGCGGGCGGTCAACCCCCAGGAGACGATGACCGCGGCGTCGGCGATCCCCCGCTGGTCGCCGACCTTCTGGAACAGGATCCGCAGGCGCAGGCCGGCGTCGTAGAGCAGGGCCATCGCCTGGTCGTCGCCGTTGTGGCTGGTGTTCCACGCCATCACGTCGATCAGGCCACGCAGCATGACCGCCTCACCGAGCAGGTTGCCGTGCCGCTGGCAGACCTCGATGACCCGCTCGTTGGTCGCGCCCCACTCGGTGTACATGCCGCGCAGGTCGAAGTACTTCTCCAAGCTGCCGGCCAGGTCGAAGGCGAGCTCGTGCCGGTCGAGATCGCAGGCCTGCCGTACCGACGACATCAATGCCGCCCGCTCGGCGTCGAACCAGGCGAGCGCCGCGTCGCCGCCATCGCCGGGCGGGTAGACCGCCTCGAGGTCGACCACCGGGCGGAACGCAGTGCCGTTGATCGTCGCGTAGCAGGGCCCGGGGACCCGGCTCGCGGCGTCCGCGGCGACCGCGAGCCAACCGCCGAGCCCCCGGTCCAGCGCCGTCTCCCGGTCGGCGTCGCTGTCGTCGGCCTCGGCCCGCTGCCGAGCGAACAGCCGGACCAGGTCGTGGAAGCGGTACCGGTCATGGCCCCGCTGATCGACCCCGGCGATGCTGAGCAGTTGCGCGTCGACCAGCGCGTCGAGATGCGGCAGGACCCCGTCGGTGTCCGACTCCAGCAGGCAGGCGGCGAACCAGTCCGGAAACTCGGCCAGGTCGAACAGCCCGAGCAGCCGGAACAGCCGGCGCGTCATCGGGTCGAGCCCCTCGTAGCTGAACGCGAGCGAGGCCCGGACCTCCAGGTCACCCAGCGATAGGTGATCGAGCCGGCGCCGTTCGTCGCGCAGCATCCCGGTCAGGTGCGCCAGCCGCCAGGACGGCCGGGCCGCCAGCCGGGCGCCGGCGACCCGTACGGCGAGCGGCAGCTGACCGCACAGCCGGACCAGCTCCGCGGCCTCGTCCGGCTCGTCTGCGACACGCTGCCGGCCAGCCAGGTTCGACAGCAGCCGGACCGCGTCCTCGGGCTCGAAGACATCCAGGTCGACCCACTGCGCGCCCTCGACGCCGGTCAACCTGGCCCGGCTGGTCAGCAGGACCGCGCAGGGTGGAGCACCGGGCAGCAGCGGCCGGACCTGCTCGGCCGACGCGGCGTTGTCCAGCACGACGAGCATCCGCTGGCCGGCGAGCCGATTGCGGTACAGCGCGGCCCGCTCCCCGACGTCGTCCGGGATGGCGCGGCTGTCGACCCCGAGGAACCGCAGGAACCGGCTGAGCGCGTCGCCCGAGTCGACCGGGTCCGGCTCGGCACCGCGGAGGTTGACGTAGAGCTGCCCGTCGGTGAACGCGTCGGCCAACCGGTGGGCGACGTGCAGCGCGAGTGCGGTCTTGCCGATCCCGCCCATGCCGGAGATCGCGGCGACCGGCAGCGCGGTCCGCCGCTGACCCGATCGGGACACGGTGGCCTCGATTCGGTTCGATTCAGCGGTACGGCCGGAGAAGTCGGCGATGTCCGGCGGCAGCAACGACGGGGCGCCGGCCCGGTCCTGCTGCACGATCGTGACCGTGGCCCGCGGGGTGCCAGCCGTCTCGTCGCGCAGCACGCGCAGGTAGGCGTCCTGCATCTCGCGGGCCGGTTCGACGCCGAGCTCGTCGACCAGCCGGCGCCGAAACTCGGCGAAGGTGCGCAGCGCGGTGGCCCGGTCGCCGGAGCCCGCCTGGGCCAGCAGCAGGCGGGCGTGCAACGCCTCGTGATAGGGCTCGTCGCCGGCAATGCTGCGCAGGTGCCGGACGACCGTCGGGTAACGGTGCGCGGCGGCTGTTTCGCCGGCCGTCGCATTGGCCAGGTCGGCGAAGCGCAGGGCGACGGCGATCCGCTGCTGGTTGAGCGCCTGCGCGTCGGGATGGTCACGCAGGCGGGTGCCGGCGTCGACGAGCACCGCTCCGCGCCACCCGCTCAGTGCCTCGTCGAGCAGGTCCAACTGCTCGGCGCTGCGCGTTTGCGCCCGCGCGATCAGGGCCTCGAACCGGACCTGGTCACAGTGCTCGGCGTCCAGGCGGAGCAGGTAGGCGTCGCGGACGCGTTCGATCGGACCACCCGGCTGGCGCAGCGGGCGGTGCGGGTCGAGCACGCTCCGCAGGTGCGCGACCGCCATGTGAATCTGGGTGGCGAAGGTCTTCGGCGGCGACGGACCCCAGAGCACGTCGACGATCTCGTCCCGGCCCACCGGCTGACCGACCCGCAGGGCGAGCAGCGCGAGCAGCCCCCGCTGCGCGGCGACCGGCAGCGGCACCCGACCGGCACCACGGGTCACGACCAGCGGGCCGAGCATGTTAACGCAGACGGTATCGACGCCGGAGTGCGCAGAGTGGACGGTCTGGATCCGGACGCGGTCGGCCGCGGTGAGGTTCAACGCGTCCGCCAGCCGGCGCAACGACTCCGGTTGCGGTTGGCGGACCCGGTCGCGCTCGATGTCGCGGATCGCCCGGGCGCTGACCCCGCTGCGTCGGGCCAGCTCGTCCTGGGTCAGCCCGGCCCGGACGCGGAACTGCTGCAGGAGCGCGCCGAACCGGTCACCGCTGTCGGATGGGTCCACCCGAAAGAGCCTCGAATCATGAAGTGATTCCCGCCTGCGTTCTGCCGAGCCGATTCTGCCGGTTCGGGGCCATGCGGTCAACGATGCACGAGGCCAGGTATCGAGCCAGCCGACATAGTCGCGACTTAGTCGCCGGTTCGATGTGATCAATAGGCTCATCTCACGGGATCGGGTATCTCACTAGCCGATCCCGCTGTCCACTGTGGACGTGCCAAAGAGTTTCACCAATCACGGAGGGAGCAACACCATGCGTACGTCCGTCTCCGCCCGTTCGCGGCGGAACCTAGCGAGGGCCACTGGAACCCTTGCTGCCGCCGCAGCTCTCGTCCTGGCGATGGGCAGCAATGCCTGGGCCAGCCCCAAGGCCGATGCCTTCAACCGTCTGCTGGCCCTCAACCCCGGGCTGAGCGCGACTGAGCTCAAGCGCAGCATGCTCGAGGCCGCGGCCGCCACCGGCCTGACCTACAGCCAAGCCGTGGCGACCGCGTTGGGCGAGGCCGAGAGCCACCTGTCGATCTCCTCCGCCAACGGGGTCATTGCCAGCAGTGGCGGCGGTTCGTGCACCACGGTCAACATCCAGCCGGCCACGTGGAAGGGGGACATCTACTACACCGCGTCCTCCACCTACGGAATCTCCCACGGACACGTAGGAATCTACTCCGAGAAGGACTACCTCACCGAGGCCCGCGGCTCGGGCCAGAACAGCGGCGAGTGGTACTACTACGGCCGGAAGTACTGCAAGAACATCGAGATCATGACGACGCCGTACAGCACCGCCACTCAGACCAGCGCGGCCGACTACGCGTCCGCGTACCTGGTCAACAAGCCCTACAACAGCAATTTCGCGTGGAACAAGGGTGGCAACATCGACTCTCTCAACTGCTCGGAGCTGGTGTACAAGGCGTACAAGCGCTCGGTGAACATCGACCTCGACGGCGATGGCGGCCTGGGCGTGTACCCCAACGACATCGTGAACGACTCTGAGACGTCCATCTACCGGACCATCAGCGCCTAGCAGCAATCGCCCGTGCTGGTTCAGCGCGGGCGTGTGAAGGTCACGCGGAGGACTTGGGCATCGCGTGTGGTCCAAGCCCTCCGCGCTCGACGGAGAAGCGAAATCCGCGGGGGAGAAGACAATGGTGAAGCGAACGGGACGCAGGGTCGTCACCGCAATGGCGGTGGCACTGGCTCTGGCTCTGGCGGGCTGCACCAACGCGTCCAACACGTCCGACGCGCAGCAACTGTACGACCGGGCGGCGGTATCCGAGAGCGATGTTCGGCTCGACAACGCGGTCATGGCGTTCTTCGTGGGACCCCAGAACAGCGAGATGTACACGGTGGTCGGCGAAGTGCACCGGCCGGGATACCTGGTGCTCGTCAACGCGGACGGCTCCTTTAGGACCGTGAAGACCAAGCGCATGGACATGATGAGCCCGATCTGGTCCCGACATGGCCTGTACTTCACGGACGAGAGTGACGACTATCAGCTGACGGCAACAGGGCTGACGAAGACCGCCAACACCAAAATCAATGCGCAGAACCAGATGTTCGCGTTGCCGGAAGGCGGCGCCGTCGGGGTGTACAACGCCGGGTTCGTCGATGGCGGCGGCTACAACAACCAGGTCAGTGTCACCAAAGCCGGCACGGCCCGTCTGTACAACGTGCAAGGCAACTACTTCACCGGTGCCCTTTGCGGCAGTGAGATCTTCGGGCTCACCAACCGACCGGGCACCCATGACCGCGAGGCCGCGCAGTTGCCGAACATGACCTCCTCGATGGACCAGAGCTCGCGACCGCAGATGCTGGCGCGCCTGTACCCGGCCGACGGTGGCGAGAAGGTCGTCGCCTGGCGGCCCCACTTCGGTGGAGGTACCCCCGCCGGGCGGGTGCCGTGCCGCGAGAACGTGATCACTTTTCTGTCGTGGGACCGCGACAGCCAAGGCGGCGAACAGCCCAACGTCGTCTCGTGGGACACCAGAACCGGGGAGTATCAGGCCCATCCGCTGACCTTCGACGACGGCACCCGCCTGAACTTCGAATACTTCGGGGGCATCGTGCAGGACGTCCAGGCAGGCAAACTGCAGTGGATCTACGGCGACGGTCGGGTCTTCTCCACCGACTCCCGCACGGGACAGACCACCACCGAGTTCGACACCAACCTCGGCGCCGGTGCCCGGGTCCCCTCGCAAACCACCTTCGTGTTCTCCGGCGCCCAGCTGCACGCCCTCAGCACGGTTCCCGGCGGCGAAGGCGAGATGGTCTACACGGTCCTGAGCCGCACCGACGGGAAGGTGTTGAGTAGGGTTTCGGTCCACATTCCCAACACCTCCGTCAACGTCTCCTACCTCAACCTGTCACACATGGCCGTGCGTCCCGCGCTGTGACCGGTGGAGCACTGCTCAGTTAGGACTGGGATGACGTGGTGGTGACCGGCTGTCGGGCTCGTAAATTCGGTTCGCGGTTGTGATGTGCGGTTTTGTGTGGAGTCTGCCCGGCGGTCGCTGAGAAGGTCGTCGACCTCACCGCCGCCCGCGTTCAACGACGCCCGATCCTGGGCTCTACGGCAGGCAGACGAACGGCTCCGCTACGGGCGCACGCTGAGCGTGACGCAGGTGTATACCTTCAAGACATGCGCTGGTTCATCGGCATCTGGGGCACGTTCCTGACGGTCGTGTTGGGGATGGCGCTGTGGCAGACGTGGGAGGACGCCCACGGCGGCGAGGCCGTTGCCACCGCGCAGCGGGTCGAGCTGCAGCCGCTCACCGTCGGCTCGGTGACCGTCGATCAGCCGCCGCGCTACGCCGCGGTGTTCGTCCTACCTGACGGCACCCGGTGTGAGGCCACCACCAAGGTCTTCCCGGACCTCGACAACATCGCGGCCGGCGACACCGTCACCGTGCACTACTCGCGTTGGCTGCCATGCGACAACGTCCGGCGGGCCGACCAGTGGCATCCGACGCTGGCCGGGGTGCTCACCGTGGGTGTCGGCGCGCTGGTCTTCAGCGGGACGGTGTTCGCCGCGCTGATCAGCCGTGCCCGGGCCCGCGGCAACGACCAGGACGCCACCTCGGAGAACGACGGCCCAGGCTTCGAGACGGGACCCGAGGATCACGGGCCGGCCGGGTTCCTGCGGAAGTTCCCGGGTTGGCACTCGTAGGGTCGGCCGGCGCCGATGTACACGAACGTGGTGCCGCCGGGCTGTCCGCTGGCCTGGGCGAGCGCGGCGGACGGGCTTGGCCGTGCGCACCTTCCGGTGGTTGCGGTCATCAGTTCGGTCGCGCCGTGGTTGATGGGAGGGCCGCCGTCGGCGGCAGCGACCATCGTCGAGCCGGACCACAGCAGGCCGCGGCCGTGCCCGGCGGGCCGGGTGGCCGGCCAGGGGCGGCGTGGCGGTCCCAGCGGTGGCCGAGCCGCGGTCACGTCCGACTCGCCGACCTGGTTGGACGACTGCGATGTGCTCGCCCATCAGCAGGTGGAGGCCGTCAGCCGGGGCCGGGGTCGTGCAGGCGGCGCCGCTCGGGCGGGCGTCGCCGTAGCGGGCGCGGAAGCGTCGGCGTCACCACCGAGGTCCTCCTGACCTCGGCCGCGCGTGACGACGGCCGAGGTTTCCGGCCGCGCCGACCGGAACCTCGGCAACCGAAAGAGCTCCGGCATCCGTCTGTTCCGTAGCATCGTCGAGCCCTGACGGGGCCGGACCGAATTGGAGTACCTCCGTGCCGTTGCGCCGCCTCGCCGTACTCGGGTTGACCATCCTGACCCTGACGCTCGGCGGCAGCCGCGGCAACAGCGGCCCGCCCGCGCCTCCTGCGGCCGTGCCGGTCGCGGCGGTGCCGGTGGTCGCCGGGCACCAGGAGCCGACGGTCCAACCCAGCGTGCCGAGCCCCATGGCCTCGCCGTCCGCGTCGTCGCCGGTCATCGCGACCGGCGACGGCCCGGCCGGAACGGTGCGCAAGACGGGATCGGACGCGGTCGCGCTGACCTTCGACGACGGCCCGTGGGACGACACCCCCGCCGTGCTGGACCTGCTGGCCCAGCACCACGTCAAGGCTACCTTCTGCATGGTCGGCCGGCAGGTCGCTGCGCGCGCCGAACTGGTCCGGCGGATGGTCGCCGAGGGGCACACCCTGTGCAACCACTCGTGGAGCCACGACGAGATGCTGCGCACCCGAACGCCCGATCAGATCAGATCCGACATGCAACGCACCAACGACGCGATCCGGGCGGTCGCACCCGGCGCGGTGATCGGCTACTTCCGCGCCCCCGGCGGCAACTGGTCGCCCGACATCGTGAGCATCGCGGCCGGCCTGGGCATGACGTCGATCTCGTGGACCGTCGACCCGCGGGACTGGAGCGGCCCGGGGGTCCAGTCGATCGTCAACACCGTGCTGACGAAAACTCGCCCCGGCGGGATCGTGCTCCTGCACGACGGCGCGGGGCCGCAGACGGTCGCCGCGCTGCGAACGATCCTGCCCGACCTGGCCGGCCGGTTCACCCTGATCGCCCTCCCGGCGCCAACCAGCGTGGCCAGCACCTTGCGATAGGAGACCGCCCGGTTCTGTTGCATTCCGTGTTCGACATGATCGAGGCAGGGTTGAGCAGTGATGTCTGCAAGCCGCCGGCTGTCGTCTCGGATCGATGCGCGGGTTGCGCACCGACCGGACCGCACAGACGGCCATCGCCGGACACGCGTTCATGCAGAACCTCCGCCGCGGCCACTACGAACTCGGCATCGACGCCGCACGCGGACTCCGCGTCGCCGCAGCGTTCACCGAACTCGCCACCGCCATCCGAAGACCGAGCCGGGCCTCGCTCGAATGCGCCCGCCGATCGGCAAACGCAACAGCGCCCGTAGCCGCAACATGCAGACCGGCGGCGCGGCTGGAAAGCCGTCCAGCCGCTCGCCGGCATCCATCGGGAGACATGAGCGTTGACCCCGATTCACGTCGAGTTCGCTCCACATAGCTTCCTGCCTGGCGCACCGAGAACCTGCCCCAGTTCGCCGGATCTCGCCGGCGAACTGAGCCCCCGTTAACTGCGGCTTCGGTGCGCGTCGCAAGTCATGCCGGGTATGGCGTGGAGTTTGCTCGCTCGTGCCATCGTGACCAGTGCCGTCATCGTTTCGTCCTCGATCGGTCTCCTCGCGATCGGACCGCTCCTCGTACACTCGCCAGGAGCTTGACGAGGGTGGGAGGCGGCATGGAGTTCGGAATCCTGGGGCCGCTCGAGGTCCGGCATGGCGACGGTCCAGTCACGATTGGCGGGACGAAGCAGCGGCGTGTTGTTGCGACTCTGGCGCTCAACGCGGGCCGGGTAGTTACGTTGGGCCAACTCGTGGACGCCGTGTGGGATGGTGAGCCTCCGGTTACGGCGCGTAAGCAGGTCCAGAATGCGGTGTCCGCGTTGCGGCGTACACCTGTGGGCGCAGCGCTGGCGGCGGTCGGCCCCGGGTACGTGTTACGGGTCTCGGTCGAACAGGTGGACGCCGGGAGATTTGAACGATGCCTGGCCGAGGCGCATGCTGCCCGGACCCGCCACGATCTGATGCGCGCAGCCGAGACATTGCGGGCAGGGTTGGCGATCTGGCGCGGGCCCGCGCTCGCGGGCGTCGGGGGCAGGACCGCATTGGCTGCCGCGGGACAGCTCGAGGAAAGGCGCTTGTCGGCAGTCATCGCTTGGGCCGAGATCTCTCTGGAGCTGGGATCGCATGGTGTCGTCGCCGACGAGCTGAGCGCAGAGCTCGATCGATATCCATTGTGTGAGCCTCTGGCCGGCCTGCTGATGCTGGCGCTGTACCGTGCTGGGAGGGCCGCGGAGTCGCTGGTGTGCTACCAGCGGATTCGCCACACGATTGCGGAGGACTTGGGCGTGGACCCAGGTCCTGAACTGCAAAGTCAGTATCATCGGATCCTCGCCGCTGATCCGGCGCTGAATCACCGGTCTGAGGCGCTCCAGCGCAACTATCTGCCCCGAGACATCGGGCATTTCACCGGCCGCCTCGCCGAACTGGACCGGCTGATGTCCATTGCGGACAGTGGCGGCGTGACTGTGATCCAAGCTATTGACGGGATGTCGGGGGTCGGCAAGACGACCATAGCGGTGCACGCGGCACACCGGTTCGCGGGGCGCTTCGCTGATGGCCAATTGTTCATAGACCTGCATGGGTACACCGCCGGCCGTGATCCGTTGACTGCTGAGGAGGCCCTGGGTGTGCTGCTGCGCGCCGTCGGGGTTCCCGACGCTCGAATCCCGAAGAGCCTGGATGAGAGGGCCGCTGTGTGGCGGGGGGAGCTCGCCGGAAGGCGTGTCCTGCTCGTCCTCGACAATGCGCTGAATTCCGCCCAGGTCATGCCACTGTTGCCGGGTTCAGCCAGCTGCGCCGTCATGATTACCAGCAGACGCCGATTGACCGGGCTGAACAGTGCGGAAGTGTTGTCGCTGGACACCCTGCCCCCGGACGATGCCGTTGCCCTGTTCCGGGCAGTCGCCGGGCCGGACCGCTGCGAGGCCGAACCAGCCACAGTCGTCGAAGTGGTCAAGCTTTGCGGCCATTTGCCACTCGCGATATCCATCGCCGCAGCACGCTTGCGTACCCGTCCACAATGGACAGTGTCTGATCTGGTTGAGCAGCTTGCCGATGACCATCGCAGGACGAGGTTGCTGCAGTCAGAAGACAGGGGCGTCACCGCTGCCTTTTCCCTGTCATATCAACACCTTGTCGATGCTGAGCAGCGCATGTTCCGCCTGCTCGGTGTGCACCCGGGCTCAGACATCGACGTCTTCGCCGCGGCGGCGCTGGCCGGCCTGACCGTGGACGAGGCCGAGAACCTGCTCGACGCCCTGTGCGACATGCATCTGCTGATACCGCACCTCCCCGGCCGGTACCGTCTGCATGACCTGGTGCGCGACTTCGCCCGGGCCAGCGTCGACGCTGAGGAGACCGCATCGGAACGATCGGCCGCACTCGACCGACTCCTGGACTACTACCTGCATGTCACGCAGATCGCCGCCGAACTGGACGCACCCGGGCGGCCCAGCCTTGGCGCAGGCCCTCGATATCGGCCAACTGCCGTCCCTCGACTCACGAAGACTTCAGAAATTCGGTCGTGGGTCAACGCCGAATATGCCAATCTCCTCGCCGTCGCCCGGCTCGCGGCGCAGCACCGGGCCGGCGAAACCGGCTGGCAGCTCCCGCGCAATGTGGGGTCACTCCTGTACGAGAATGGTCAGCTCTCCGCGAGCCTCGAGGTGTTCAGGATCGCGCTGGCTGCATGCGGGCCCGAGACCCCGCCCGTAGTGAAGTCCGCCTGCCTGTTGGACGTCTCCTTGATGCACAAGGTGCTGGGCCAATACCGGCTTGCACTCGACTTCCTCAACCAGGGCACAGCCAATGCCGCTCATTCGGGCGATCGCGACGGCATCGCGCGATCGCTGATTCACAAGGCTGACCTGAGCTACCTGATCGGCTCGTTCACCGATGCCGTCACATACGCCACCCGCAGTTTCGAGATTTACCATGACCAGGCCGACCTGTGGCGTGAAGCAGCAGCCTTGACGGTGATCATGGATGCCCTGAGTCGGCTGGGACGCCACCGTGAGGCGATCGACGCCGCGGATCGGGCGGCGCTCCCCCTCGACGGATTCGCGAACCTGCGGCAGGCTAGCGCTGTTCTGAGTCGACGGGGCACCGCCCACAGCGGACTGGGCGAGCACGACAGCGCGATCCGGCTGCTTCGCCAAAGCGTAGACCTTGCCCGACAGGGTGAGGACCGGCGCTTTGAAGCTGATTACTTGCACCGGCTCGCAGAGGCGACTCGAAGATCCGGGCAGCCTCATGAGGCGCTGAACCACGCGCATGAGGCACTCGCCATCCTCCACGACATCCCCGATCCGGTGGATCTGGCCGAGACACACAACGTTCTGGGCGCGATCCACAGCGACATCCATGACTATGAGGTTTCGCTTGCCCACTACCGTCAAACGCTTGAGATCACGGCAACCGTTGAATACCGCGTGGCGAAAGCACACGCTCACAGCGGAATCAGTCGGTGCCTGACTGCACTGGGGCATCCTGGCGCACAGATGCACCGGCAGCAAGCTCTGGCGATCTACGCCGAACTCGGCGTCCCGGACGCCGATTCGCTGCCTGATGACGTCGCAGAGCGAACGATGTTTCAGCGGTCCACGTCATAGGCGGCAATGATCACGCCGATGCCGGCGTCGACGAGCAGTCCAGCTGGCGAGGCCTCGACGAGCAGCTCAGCGCGGTGCTACGGCAGCTCGCGCCGGGGCACTGAGGACCTCGACCGCGTGCGCGCCCGGCTGTACATCCTGGCGAACGTGAAGTACACCGGGCGGCAGATCTGGAAGCGGCAGCCGCGCACCACTCGCTAGCGCACCTGCCGGGGCCGTTCAAAGACGCAGCGGTGGGCAAGGACGAGCGATTGGGTGAGCAGAACGTGGCCCTGGAAGGTCAGCCGGTCTGGATGCTCAGCGGGCTCCGATACATTCAACGCGCTGCTTTCTCGGTGCGCCCCTACAGCACGTCCTCGATGCGCATCGGCAGCCTGCGCAGGCGCCGGCCGGTCGCATGGAACACGGCGTTGCCGATGGCGGCGGCCACCCCGACGAAGGACACCTCGCCGAGCCCCTTCACGCCGACCGCATTGAGCAACGGGTCGGGCTCGTCGATGAAGTCGACTTCGATCCGGCCGACGTCGGCGTTGACCGGGGTCGGGTACTCCTCCAGCGTCGTGTTCTGGAACCCGCCGAAGCGCGGGTCGACCTCACTGCGTTCGCGCAACGCCGCGCCGATGCCCCAGACCACGCCGCCGCGAACCTGACTGGCAGCGGTCGCCGGGCTGGCGACCCGACCGCAGTCGGCGACACTGACCACCCGGGGGACCCGAATCCGACGGGTCGTCGGCTCGACGCGGACCTCGACAAAGTGGGCGGCGAAACTGAACGTCGTGAAGCCGGGGAACACCGGACCGGCGATGCAGAGCTGACCGGCGCGCAACCGGTCCATGATCGCCGGTGGCTGTCCGGGCGCCACAACTACCGCCTCGGCCTCGGCGGTGGGCTGCCCACTCATGGCGAGGGCGTCGGACAGGTGGAACGGCCCGACGTCGGCCACCCCGAGCGCCCGGCGCAGTTGACGCAGCGCCGCGTGGACCGCCGGCAGCGAGGTGGCCGTGCCCCACGAGCCGGCCGTCAGGTGCTGGGGTGCGTGGCGCGTGTCGCCGATGTCCACGATCACGTCCGTCACCGCAATGCCGAGGTCCTCACTCACCAACCGGGCGATCGCGGTGCGCATGCCCTGCCCCATCTCGTGCCCGTCTACCCCGACGGCGACCCGGCCGTCGGCGTCGACGCGCAGCCGAGCGACCGCCGGGGCGGCCAGACCTGGGTAGGCGCCGAGCGCGACACCCCAGCCGAGCTGCGCACCGTCGTCGCCGCGCATGGACCCGGGCTCGGGGTCGCGCTCGGCCCAGCCGAACCGTTCCGCGCCCCGGCGCAGGCACTCGGCAACATGCCGGGATGAGAACGGTTGGCCGGTGACCAGGTCCGTGTCGGTGTCGTTGGCCAGCCGCAGCGCGACGGGATCCCGGCCGGTGGCGTACGCGAGCTCGTCGACCGCGGTCTCGAACGCGAACGTTGCTGGGTGCTCCCACGGCGCGCGCATGAAGCCGGGGGTCTGCGTGTCGGTTCGAACCAGTTGTTGCTGGCCCCGGAAGGCGCCGATGCCGTAGAGCCGGGCGCTGGTTTCGGTGTAGCTGGCCGGGTACAGGTCGTGCCGGGACGTCTGCTGATCGACGTCGTGGATCGCCGCCATCAGCTGCCCCGACCGGTCGGCGCCGAGCCGGATCCGGTGCCGGCTGGCCGGTCGGAAGCTCGTCCCGAGAAACGTCTGCGGCCGGGACAGCACGAGTTTGACCGGCCGGCCGAGTCGCCTGGCCGCGATCGCGATCGGGCCGAGGTACGACTGCACGCTGACCCGCTGACCGAATCCGCCTCCCGCGTACGGGGAGATGACGGCCACTCGATCGGCGTCGACCCCGAGCTGGTGGGCCACGCCGTGGCGCAGCGCGCCGGCGCTCTGGGTGCTCTCGTGGACGACGAGCGTGCCGTCGCGCCATTCGACCACGGCACCCAGCAACTCCATCGGGTTCTGGTGCTGTGTCGGGCTCTGGTACACCTCGTCGATCTGCACCGGGCTCGCCGCGTACACCGCATCGGCGTCTCCCACGGCGATGTCGGCGAACATCGGATCGGGCAGCGCGACGGCCTGCGCGACCGTCTCGGTGCCGGCCGCGTCCAGCTCCGCCGCGAACGGCTCCACCGCGTAGCGGGCCTGGACCAGGTTGGCGGCCCGGCCGGCGGCGATCAGCGTCTCGGCCACCACCAGTGCGATGGGCTGCCCGCGGTACGCGATGCGGTCGTCCAGCAGCGGTTGCAGGCTCTGGAACCCGTACCCGTCAGCCATGAAGAACCCGGTCGGGCGCAGCTCGTCGGCGTCGAAGCGGGTCAGTACCAGCAGCACGCCGGGCACCGCCCGGGCCGCGGTCGCGTCGAGTTCGACGATCCGGCCCTTGCCGACGGTGGCGACGGCGAACACGGCGTGCGCAAGATCCACGGGTGCCCGGTCGGTGCCGTAGCGCGCCGCGCCGGTGACCTTCTCGCGGGCGTCGACCCGGGCGGTGGAGATGCTCATCGGACCGCCCGCTTCCCTGCGATCTGCAGCGCGTCGGCGACGGTACGGGCACCGAGCTCGACCTTGAAGGCGTTGTGTGTGCCCGGCCGCGCGTCCATGAAGGCGATCTCACCGGCGCGGCGGGCGCTGTGCGCGGTCAGTCGGGTACCGATCATTGCCTGCTCGGCCGCGGCGGACCGCCAGGGACGGGTCGCGACTCCACCGAGCGCAATCCGGCAGTCCTCGACCACGCCGCGGTCGTCGACGGTCAGCGCCGCGGCCGCCGAGACGAGCGCGAACGCGTACGATTCCCGGTCACGGATCTTGTGATATGTGGAGCCTTTGCCGGCGGCGGTCACCGGCACGCGGATGCGCACGATCAGTTCGTCGGCGGCGAGTGTGTGCTCGCGTTGGGGCGTGTCTGCCGGCTCGACGTGCAGGTCGGCGAGCGCGACGGTCCGTTCCCCCGCCGGGCCGGTGACATCGACGCTGGCGTCGAAGGCGAGCAGGGCGACGCCCCAGTCCGCAGGGTAGGTGGCGATGCACGCATCGCTCGCGCCGAACAGGGCATGGCCGCGGTCCAGGCCGCCGCGAGCGGCACAGCCGCTGCCCGGGTCTCGCTTGTTGCAGGGGAAGGTGGGACCGCCACGGAAGTAGCTGCAGCGGGTGCGTTGCAGCAGGTTGCCGCCGAGCGTGGCCATGTTGCGCAACTGCGGGGACGCCGCCTGCGAGAGCGACTCCGCCAATGCCGGGTAGTCGCGACGCAGGATCGGGTCGTCCGCCACGTCCGCCATCCGGGCGCCGGCGCCGAAACGCAGCTCATCTGGCCGACTGGTGTCGACGGCGCTGAGTTCGGCCAGCCGGCTGATGTCCACCACGGTCCGTGGGGTCTCGATCTCCAGCTTCATCAGGTCGTAGAGCGTGGTACCGCCGGCCAGCAGTCGGCTGCCGGGCCCAGCTGTGTGCAGCGCCTCGATCGCCTCGGCGACGGTGGCGGGTGCGGCGTAGGCAAACGCGTGCACGGGTCAGCTCTCCTCTCGCCGGGCGACGTCGCGGACGGCCGCGACGATGCCCACGTATGCACCGCACCGGCACAGGTTGCCGCTGAGGGACTCGCGGATCTCGTCGTCGGCGGCATGCCCTTCGGCGATACAGGCCAGCCCAGACATCACCTGGCCCGGGGTGCAGTAACCGCACTGGAGCGCGTCGTGGTCGATGAAGGCCTGCTGCAGCGGATGCAGCGTCCCATCGGGATCCGCGACCCCTTCAATGGTGGTGACCGACCGGCCGTTCGCCTGTACCGCCGGGGTCAGACAGGACAGCACCCGGCGGCCATCGACGTGCACCGTGCAGGCACCGCACTGCCCCTGATCGCAGCCCTTCTTCGTGCCGGTCAGGCCCAACTGCTCACGCAGCAGGTCAAGTAGCGACTCGCGGGGATCCAACGCCACCCGGACGGTGCCCCCGTTAACGGTGAGAGCGGTTTCCACCAGGCGGACGGTGGTTGTGTCCTGCCCCGTGGTACCGGTCACAAGTGTCACGATGTTCGTCCTTTCCGCGCGCGGTGCAGGCTCGCATCCCACTGTGTGACCGGCCGGCCCACCACGACGGACACCTCGGCGGAACTCACCTGCGGATCACCTGACACCCGCCCTGCGAAACGCGCTCGACAACTCCTACGGCGGCATCGCCGCCGCTCGTGCGCTGTGGCGGCTCGGTACGGACGTTGACGACCTCGTCGAGCCGCTGCTCGTGGCCGCCGCCGATTCGTCCGGTGACAAGGGCGCCACTGCGGTAGGCGTGCAGCGCGCCGGGACCGGTCGCGGCGAGGACCTGCGGGAGGTAGTCGTCGAACGTCGGCACTGGCGGCCGGGTGTCGCCTGCCTGACCAGGGCAATACTCAACGCAACTGACCCCGCTGCCGTTCGGGGTGCCACGTCGACGGTGGCGAACAGGTCACGGACGATCGCCAGATCCCGCTGTCGCCGTCGAGCGTGCCGTGCGCCGCATGGTCGACGGCGCCGTCCGCGCCCTGCTGGGTGGATGAGTGAGCAACGCCGCACCCGTGTGTCGGAGACCTGATCTACGGAATCGACAACGTCGTGCATCATTCCGAGGACAGCGCCAACCACGGACGGAAACCGCCATGACCCGCACCCGCAGAGCCATCATCGCCGCCTTCGCGGCCCTGCTGCTCACGCCGGCCCTCAGCGCCTGCAACCTCGTCTCGGGCAGCACCTGCGACACGATCACCATGAGCATCGCCGGCAAACCAGGCGGGAAGAGCGGTGGCAGCAGCAAGAGCAAATCGAAGAGCGGATCGAAGTCGAAAAGCGGACACGACTGCGACTGAGGGGACCACTGCGCCCCGAGCCTGCCGGGGTAGGTCCACACCGCCGGCCCGCCGGCTGGTGCTCTGACCACGAACGTTCACGGTGTTGGATGACACGCCGCTCAGCCTCCGGGCCGGGCTGTGTGTCTGCGTTCAGGCAGTGCCGATGGCAGAACCCGTGCGCGTGCGGCGGCTGTCTGATCAGGAAGGTCAGCAGCTGCTGCGAATAACCAGACGAGGAACCGGGTCCGCGATCAGGCTCCGCCGGGCGGTGGTGGTCCTGATCCGGCCCGAGCCGCCACTCGGTCGTGTGCTACCCAGCGGACAACCCGTGCAGGGTTGAAATCGGCGCAGCTGTCGTGGGCGATGGATGCGACGTCGTGGCGGAGTTCATGGAGCCGGGCCGGTGGGGCATCGCCGGCGCGTTGCTCGGTTGACGCACGCCGCAGCCGAGTTCGACGTCGCTCCAGCGCAGCCCGCAGGCTTCGCTGCAGCGCAGTCCGCGCGAGCCGATGAGCCACCACAGCGCGATCGAGGGCTTCGCCGCTCGGGCGATGGACCTGGCGTATGAGGCAGCGGGTGAGATCCCTGGCTGTCGCCAGCATGGCACGGCACGCGATTCAGGGCGTCCTCGCCGAGTGGGTGATCTCGTAGTGAGAAATCTTTGCCAACCGGCCCGGGCCTGAGCCGAGAACTGCCAGCATCGGTCAGCGCCGTCCGTACGGCGTCAACTCCTTCCTCCGATCAAGTCGGCGCTGGCGGGCCGCGCCCCGAGGCCGCCGACGACTGATACACCGACGCCGGGCCGGCCATCGACGAACTCGGCATCGACCTCGGACTCGACCTCGAAAATGCGGGATGCAGCCATGACACAGCTCGCGACACAGAGACCCGACCTGGCCAGCCCGGCCGGCACTGCGCCGCCGCCACCGGCGACGCCGGACCAGAAACGGGCGCGGCTGGTCGGGGTGGACGCCGCCCGGGGCGTGTCCCTGTTATGCATGATCACCTTGCACGCCCTGTACGAGGCCGACGCAGCCGGCCACCCGACCTGGTCGGAACTCGCGTTCAGCGGCAAGGCCGCGGCCGCGTTCGCACTGCTGGCCGGGGTCGGCATCACATTCGCGACCGGCCGCCGGCCGGTCCGCCGGGCCGACGCCCGGCCCACGGTGGCGATGCTCGCCGTCCGCGCACTGGCGATCGGCACGATCGGACTGTTCCTCAGCGGCTCCGACACGATGCTGAACTCGGTGATTCTGCCCTACCTGGCCGTGGTGTTCCTGCTGGCGATCCCGCTGGTGTTCCTGCCGACCTGGGCCGTAGCCGTGATCGGCGTGGTCCTGGCCACCGCCGGGCCGGTCGCCAACCACATCCTGCTGCCGCACTTGCCGGAACCCAGCCTGGCGAACCCGACATTCGCCCGCCTGGCCGACGACCCGGTCGGAATGCTCACCGAACTGTCACTCACCGGCTTCTACCCGTCGCCGGTCTGGCTGGCCTACATGTGCGCCGGGATCGTCATCGGCCGGCTGAACCTCGCCAAGATCCGGACCGGGGCCGTGCTGCTCGCCGGCGGCACGGTCCTCGCCGTCGCCGCGAAGACGGCCTCGTCCTTCCTGCTGCACCGGTACGGGCTGGCGCACATCTGGTCGGCGCAACCGGCCAGTGGATTCAGCGTGGCGCAGACCAACGACCTGCTCACGTTCGGCGGCAACGGCTACACCCCGTCGTCGACCTGGTGGTGGCTGACCATCGACGCCCCGCACACCAGCACCCAGTTCGACATCCTGGGCACCACCGGAATCGCCGTCGCCGTGCTCGGCCTCCTGCTGCTGCTCGGCCACGTGAACGTCCGGTTCCTGCGCCATCTGATCACGGCCGTGCTGGTGCCGCTGGCCGCGGTCGGCAGTATGACCCTGAGCTTCTACGCCGCGCACGTCATGTTCATCAACTCCGAATACGACACCTACAGTGCGACAACCGGCTGTCTCGTCCAACTCATCGCCGTGGTGTTCATCGCACTCGCTGTGCGGTGCACCGTGGGCCGCGGCCCGCTGGAGGCCGCCGTCGTCGCACTGGCCACCCGCGCCCGCCGGCTGGCGGCCACCGCATCGCCCGGCCTGCGGTCCAGACGCTCCGCGGAACCAGCGGACGCCACAGCACAGCTGGAAGCCGCCGGGGGCGACGTACCACCCGTGCGCGCGACGGCGACGCCCGCAGTGCCGGCCGCATCGCTCAGTTAGCGTCTACGAGCGGCCGCCGACCCAGCATCACCTGGACGGCCGAGCAGGCTGCGGCTCAACGGTCGACCCGTAACGGCGGCCGGATCGTGGCCGAGTACTTCGACGTGGGGCACACCGGCGCCTTACCGTGGCAGCGTTTGCTCGAGCGTCGCGTGATCCGCGCCGGGGATTCCACGACGTGGTGATCGGTGAGCCGCACCGCGCGTTCTATGGCAATCAATTCGGGCTGACCCTCCTGCTGTTTGAGCACTTCCGCGTGCGGCTGTGGGTTCCAGAGGTCGGCGGCCCGATCGATCCGCAGAAGGAGGCGCACGAACTGGTCATGTCCGTCTTCGGCGGGATGAGCAAGGGGAGCGTAACCGGATCAGGCTTCGGGTCCGCACGGCCATGACCGCCCAGACGAAGGTGGAGGGCCGCTACCTCGGGGGACGCCACCATGTGGCTACGCACTACGTGACCTTGGTCCGCATCCGAATCCGGCGAAGGCCGCCGACGACAAGCGGCTGCATGGTCTTGAACCGGATCCGGTGACAGCGCCGATCGTCCGCGAGGACCAGATGATCACGGTCATTCGAACGCTGCTGCGAGACGATGCCGTACCGGATATTGCCGATCTACCGATGTGGAGTCTCGCTGGCTACCTGCGTCAGCGTCAGCTCGTGGTGACCTGCACGGAAACCGCCTGCTCGATCGAGGCGGAGTTTCCGAATTAAACCTTCTGCGCTGAGATGTCCTCGCGCAGAGGTTAACGTGTCGAAGGTCTGACACGCACCGACACCCAACCGAATGCGATGCTGTCCACCTGCCTGGTCATACCTCAAACGGGCTGAACGACCGGTCGTCCTATCGATGCTACCGCCACAGGAGGTCTATGACGGCTTTGTCGGCGTTCGGGGTTACCGAGCGCTGATCGCAGCCCATCGCGAAGATCGAGCGCAATCAGCAACCAGCAGATTAAGCGCCTGAAGTGCCTGGTGTTGGCCAGTGATGCACATGCCGTTTGGTGCCGTTTCGTCCAGTTCACTCCCGTCGTCGGGGTGGTCGTAGGTAGCTAGGTGATGTCCGCTGCCGGTTAGTGGGGCGGCGGTAGATCACGCGTCGATCACACGTGTGGGTCCGTCAGCGGTTGTGTTGCGTGCCGTGGCGTCCCGCCGATTGAAACGAGGCAGGTCGTCGTACGTCTGACCTCGATTTCCTGCGAGTGGGTGACTCGATTTCCTGCGAGTGGGTGAGTGGGTTCCTCCTTGGCGTGGTGTCGCTGCCGTGGGCGCCTGTCAGTGCAAGGAATGGCGGCGTCATCCAGATCGCTCGGGCACTGTTGGGATAGTCGCCACTGGTGCTCCGTCTACCCTCATCAGGTCCGACTAGACGGCTTCGGCGACGGTTCGCCCGTGGGGGATGAACTGGCTGTTGCCGTAAGCGAGTGTGACGTCATTCTGTGTCGTTCGCGTGATTTCGGCCAGTGAACTGCGCGGAGTTCGCTTGGTGGTGCCCTGGACCTGTTGACGGCATCCCGGTGCGCCGGACAAGTGTCCGCTGGCCGGCGTTGCCTACGGACTTAACGCGGTTTGGTCGGATCTCAGAGGTGGGCGACGCAACGTCCAATGTGAAGGGGTTTCGCATCGATTAGACTGTGGCGTCTGTATGTGCGGTCAGTGAGTGCGGGTGTGTATCTCGTTTCATGCGGACATGGCTGCGGTGCACGTCGCGCCGTGGGTGACGGTGCTCGTTTCTGTCTGTGCAATGTGGCGCTGCGTGTTTGATGAAGGTGACCTCTTGTGAGCTGATCGTTTCCCCGCGTAGTTTGCGGTTCGTCGATGTCCGGCTGGCGGGCGCGGCGCGGGGGAGGCATCATGGCGGCGTCGGCTGTTGGTCGGCGGGTAACAGTGTTCGCGGCGGCTGGCCTGCTGGTTGGGGCGTTGTTCGTGGTGTTGCCTGCTCACGCGGCGCCGGTGGTGCCGTCGAACCCGGATGTGCCGGCGCAGAAGTCGGCTGCGGTGTCGACGCAGACGGTGAAGCCGAAGACGGTGTCGCAGACGGACACCGCGGCCGCGTGGGCGCCGCGGCCAGTGACGTGGCCTGCGGCCGCATCGTCCGAAGTGGACATTTCCGTGCCGGCGGCTGGTACACGGGCGCGGGCGGGCAGTTCCCCCGTGTGGGCAGGCCGTTCGGCGCAGTCGAAGACCACCGGCGGACCGTCGCGGTTGACGGTCGAGGTGTTCGACCGGGCGGCGGCAACGGCGGTTGGTGTGTCGGGTGTGTTGCTGCGGATGTCATGGGCGGATGACGTATCGGCGGTGGGTTCGGCGTCCGTCGAGGTGGACTATTCCGGATTCCGGGACGCGTACGGCGCCGACTGGTCCGCGCGGCTGACGTTGGTGCAACTTCCCGAGTGCGCCCTGACCACGCCGCAGCTGGAGGTGTGTCAGCAGGGGACAGCGGTAGCTACCCGCAACGACAAGGTGACCACTCGGCTGACCGCGGATGTGTCGGTGGGGGCGCAGGTCGCATCGAAGGCGGACCTGGCGGAGGCATCGCGGTCGGGTTCGCTGGTGGCCTCATCGCCGACGGTGCTGGCGGTGACGGCGTTGGCGTCTGCGGCGGACGGGCCGGACTACTCGCACACGCCGTTGTCTGCGGCGGCGTCGTGGCAGGCGGGGACGCAGTCCGGTGAGTTCTCCTGGAAATATCCTCTGTCCGCGCCGCCGGGGTTGGGTGGGCCGGTGCCGGAGGTGGCCCTGGGCTATTCGTCGAGTCAGGTCGACGGCCGGACGAACGCCAGTGGGGCGCAGACGTCGTGGGTTGGTGAGGGCTGGGGTTACGAGGCCGGGTACATCGAGCGGTCGTTCCGGTCGTGTGCGGATGACTACAACAACCGTATCGATGTGACGTCTGGGTGGTCGCTGTACGGCCGGATGCTGCCGGTGATGGACTACGACGGCGACGGCAAGGTCGACGTGGTGGGTATCAACGGCAGCAACGACATGATGCTGTGGCGGAACACGTCGCACACGGGCAGTGCCACGGTGGGTACGGCGCAGAACCTGGGGCCGGGGTGGCAGATCGCCGATGTAGTGATGGCCGGCGACTTCGACGCCGACGGGAAGATCGACGTGGTCGGCCGGGTCGGCAATCAGCTCAACGTGTACCGGGGGCAGGGGACCGGTGCCGGATATTCGTTGGCGCCGTCGGTGGTGTTGCCCACGTCGGGTTGGTCGGGCTGGACGGGTTGGTCGGCGTACAGCAAGTTCCTGCCGATGGCCGACTACGACAACGACGGCAAGGTCGACATCCTCGCGGTGCGCAGCCCAACCGCAAGCAATCCAGGACGGTTGGACTTCTTCCGCAACACGTCAACCGCCGGCAGCCCGTCGGCTACGTGGGCGCAGGTCAGTACCGGCTGGGGGTCGGTGGACACCTTCCTGGAAGGTGACTACAACGGCGACGGCAAACGCGACATCCTCGGCCGCTCTGGTGACGCGCTCTACGTGTGGCCGGGCAACGGCACCGTCGGCACGTTCAGCGTCGGCGCGTCGACGATCTGGTCCACCGGCTGGTCCGGGTACGGTACGTTCCTGCCGTTGAAGGACTACGACGGTGACACCAAGCCCGACATCCTGGCGGTGGTCGGCACCGACATGTACTTCCACCGCAACACCTCCACCGGCGGTGTCGTGTCCGCGGCGGCGAGGGTGTTCTCCAGCAGCGTGTGGGGTTCGGTGAACCTCCTCGTCGCCGGTGACTTCGACGCCGACGGCAAGGTCGACGTCATCGGCCGTGAAGGTGACGTGCTGCGGACGTGGTTGAACGTCGGCATGGCGGGTGAGCCGATCTACGCGCCGTTCTTCACCAATGCCACCAGTGATTCGTGCTGGCGGTCGCAGAACGCCACGGTCGTGTTCGGTGGCCGCTCCGGTGAACTGGTCCTCGACGACGCGACCGGCACGTGGCGCCTCGCCAGCGATGACGGGTCGAAGTTCGAGCTGCTGACCAGCGGCACTAACAACAACGGCGACAACAACGGCGAGCACTGGAAGCTCACGGCGACGGACGGCACTCAGTACTTCTTCGGCCTGAACCGGATTCCGGGTTGGGTGTCGGGGAATCCGGAGACGAACTCGGCGTTGCGGATCCCGGTATTCGCCAACCGGGGTGACGAGCCGTGCTTCCAAGTTGGCGGGTTCGCGTCGTCGTGGTGTTACCAGACGTGGCGGTGGAACCTCGACTATGTCGAGGACCCGCACGGCAACACGATGTCGTACTGGTACACCAAAGAAGGCAACGCCACCGGCCTGTTCGGCAACCCCAACGCCACCGCCGCCTACGACCGGGGTGTCGTGCTGAACCGGATGGATTACGGCACGCGGAAGAACGGGTCGCTGTCCACGCCGGCGCCGATGCAGATGGTGTTCTCCACCGGCGACCGCTGCCTGGCCTCGTGCTGGTCGGGTTCGAACCCGGTGACGGCGAACTGGCCGGACACGCCGTGGGACCTGAAGTGTGCTGGGCCGCCGTGCAACACGAACGTCGCCCCGTCGTTCTGGACCACGAAGCGGCTGACCGGTGTCACCACCCAGGTGTGGGATGGAAGCGTCTACCGGAGCGTGGATGAGTGGGCGTTCACGCACCAGTACCCGGTGACGAACGACGGTACGAGCCCGTCGTTGTGGCTGGCCAGCATCACGCACACTGGCAAGGTCGGTGGCAGCAAGGCGCTGCCGACGGTCACGTTCGGCGGGGACCGGTTCGCGAACCGGATGGACTACAACGTCGCCGCGGGTGTGCCGCCGACGAACAAGTACCGGGTGACCCGGGTCAGCAACGGCACCGGCGGCGACACCATCATCACCTACGACCCGACCGACTGCTTGGTGTCGGCGCCGCCGGATCCCGACAACAACGACAAGCGCTGCTTCCCGCAGTACTACGCACTGCCGGGTTCGCCGCCGGGCTGGTCCTGGTGGAATAAGTACCGCGTGTCGAAGATCCTCGAAAAAGATCTCGTCGGTGGAAACACCAACGACGTCGAGTACAACTACGCCTACACCATCGAAGGATCGTCGACGCCGGTGTTGTGGCACCACAACGACAGTGTCTGGTCGGCGAAGGTGTCCAACCGGACCTGGTCGACGTGGCGCGGCTACTCCACCGTCAAGGTGACCACCGGCCCCGCCAGTGGCCCGCAGGAGTATACCGAGTACCGGTACATGCGCGGCATGGACAAGGACCGCACCGACGCCGGTCTCTACACCCGCACCGCCACGATCACCGCGTCCGAAGGTGGTGCGCTCACTGACGATGACCGGCTGTCCGGGTTCCTGCGCGAGGAACGCCACTACAAAGGTCCGGGCGGGATTCTGCTGTCCGCCACGTTGAACGACCCGTGGCAGCAGCAGACCGCCTCCCGCACCATGGTGCCGGCGTGGGCGGCACCGAACATCCAGACCGCCAAGTTCCTACGGACCTCGCGGACCCAGAGCCGCACGCTGGTCGAGGCGACGTCGACGTGGCGGCGCACCGATGTGCAGACCACCTTCGACGCCACCTACGCCCAGCCGACCCTCGTGAAGGACCTCGGTGGTACCGGCACCGGCGATGACGTCTGTACGTCCACCACCTACGCCCGCAACACCACCAACTGGCTGATTGACTACCCGGCGCAGACACTCACCACCGACTGCACCGCCAGCCCGGCACCGGCCAACCACCTCGGCGGTAGCCAGACGCTGTACGACGGCAACACCACCGTCGGCGTCATCGGCACTCGCGGGCTGTCCACGAAGAGCCTTGCGTTGGACTCGTTCACCGGCAGCACACCGGTGTGGAAGCAGACCGGCAGCGCCGAGTACGACGCCAACGGACGCCTCCAAGACAGCTTCGACGCCTCCAACGCCCTGACAATGACCCGGTTCACCACCGCCTACGCCGGCGGTCCCGTCACCACCGCCACAAGAACCGACCCGCTCGGATACATCTCCACCACGACGTTCGACGGGGTCCGTAACCAGCCGCGGACCATCACCGACGCCAACCTGAAAACCGCCACCCTCGCCTACGACCCGCTGGGCCGTCTGACCCAGGTGTGGGTACCGGGTCGCGCGGTAAACTTGCCGCCGAGCCTCGAATACGTCTACAACATCCGGGACACGTCGGCCAGTTCCGTGCAGACGAAGCAACTCGGCCCGAACGGCAACATCATCAGCAGCTACGAGTTCTACGACGGGCTGCTGCGGGCACGGCAGACCCAGTCGCCGGCACCGACCGCCAACGGCGGCCGGATCATCGCCGACACCAAATACGACGGCCGCGGCCTCGTCGCCAAGTCCTCCGTCGCCTACAACGCCAGCGCACCCGCCGACAACCTCGAGGCGGTCGCCGACAACCTGGTACTCAGCCAGCACCAGTACACCTACGACACCTCAGGCCGCAAAACCATCGATGCCCTCTACGGTGCCGGCACCACCAACCCGACGTTCAAATGGCAGACGACCACCGACTACGACGGCGACCGCACCACCATCCTCCCGCCCGCAGGCGGCTACGCCACCACGTCGATCATGAACGTGCGCGGCGCGACCACGGAACTGCGCCAGTACCTGGGCGGTACTGCCACCGGCACATACCACGCGACCACGTACACCTACGACCGGCTCAGCCGGCTGACCCAGGTACAGGACCAGTCCAGCAACACCTGGAGCACCCGATACAACCTGCGCGGCTGGGTCGACCAGACCGTTGACCCTGACCGCGGTACCACCAACACTGTTGCGTTCGACCTCGACGGCCGCCCGGTCACCACCACCGACGCCCGTGGCGTGAGCCTCACCACCGCCTACGACGTCCTCGGCCGCACCACCGACCTGTACGACGGCATCGGCACCAGCGGGTTCAAGCGCGCCTCGTGGGCGTACGACACCGTCGCCAAGGGGCAACTGACCCAGTCCACCCGGTACGTCGGCACCGACAGCTTCACCAACACCGTTACCGGCTACGACGACGGCTACCGGCCGTTGGGTATCACCACCGTGATCCCGTCCAGTCTGGCCATGCCGTGGTTGCCGAACGGCTCATACACCACGTCGATGACGTACAAGGTCGACGGGTCCGCAGCCACGCTCATCTACCCTGCGGCGGGGAACCTGCCGACGGAGACGTTGACCAGCACCTATGACGACGCCGGCAACACGCTCACCCTGGCCGGGCTGGAAACGTACATCGCCGGGACGAGCTACTACGCCTTCGGCGATCCGTACCAGCAGATCCTCGGCTCAGGCTCGAAGCGGGTCCGGCAGACCACCGTCATCGACGACGCGACCGGCAGGCTGACCAGCGCCAAGACCGAGACTGAGAACTCCGCGAACCCGAACACGTGGATCGAACGGCTCACCGAAGGCTACGGCTACGACCCCGCCGGCAACCTGAAGAACATCACCGAGACCCTTGCAGGGTCGGTCGTGTCCAACCAGTGCTTCAACTACGACGCGCTACGCGAACTGACCGAGGCGTGGACCACGACCGCGGCGATCTGCCAGGCCAACCCGTCCACGCCGGTGGTCGGCGGACCCGACCCGTACTGGAGCAGCTACCAGTACGCGACCGGCACCAGCAACTACAACAGCGGCAACCGCACCCAAGAGATCCGCCACGCCATCGGTGGTGGCACCGACACCACCCGCACCTACACCTACCCGACCACCGGCAAACGGCACACCCTGACCAACGCTGTGGCGACCGGCGGTGCCACTGGCACCGACAGCTACACCTACGACCCGGCCGGCAACATGTTGACCCGCAACATCACCGGCAAACCGGGGCAGAATCTCACCTGGGACAACGAAGGCCACCTCGCCACCGTCACCGACACCGGCGGAACCACCAGCTACATCTACGACGCCGCCGGCACCCGCCTCGTCGCGAAGGACCCCGTTGGCACCACCGTTTACCTACCTGGCTACGAACTGCGCAAAGTCGGCGGCACCGTCACCGGCACCCGCTACTACGGCGTCGCCAGCCGCACCCCGTCCGGTCTGACCTGGGTTGCCGCGGACCACCACGGCACCGGACAACTCGCCATCGACGCGGTCACCCAAACCGTCATCCGCCGCAAAACCGACCCGTTCGGCAACCCCCGCGGCGCCGACCCCACCTGGCCGAACACCCAAGGATTCGTCGGCGGTACCCGCGACAACACCGGCCTCAACCACCTCGGCGCCCGCGAATACGAACCAACCACCGGACGGTTCATCTCCGACGACCCAACCACGGACTTCGCCGATCCCGGGCAGATCAACGGTTACAGCTATGCCACCAATAATCCTGTTACCAACAGCGACCCAACTGGTCTGCGGACTTGCAGTGACCCGAGCGACTGCGTCGGAGACCCCACCAATGGGAATTCGGCCTACGGCGCTGGATCATCACCCGAAAGTTCGTACGACGATTCCAAGTCCACCAAGAAGGTTTGCAACGGAAACTGCTACAAGCCCCGTTCGTCCACCAAAGCCGACGACTCGCCGGAATGTCGGAAGTATGGCATATGCGGCGATACTCAAAGCGGGTCGTCGGCGGCCGAAGATGAGGTGCCCTGCAACGTTAATCCCGGGCCTTGCCTGAACCCTGATCCGGTCCTCCCGGTAACTGTCCCGCTTCCGCCGGGAACATATGGACTCTGGCTCGGAGAGCAATGTAATATCGCTGGATGCATCGGTGCTCAAGTGGTATGCGAGAATGTCACTCAGTGGTGTTCGGTGCAATGGTATGCCCGGCCAGTCGGTGAACTTGCGACCGCGATGATGCCGGACCCGAATATTGAAATCCGTATTAATGGCCGGAGTGTCATCGGTCCGAAGCGTTACGGTCATACGGTTGTTGGTCCATACAAGCTGCACGGAACGTTTGGCGCACCCGGCGCGCATGGGCGGGGTTACTATCAAGGATTCCTTGGTACGACTCAGCATCTTACGCGAACCGGTTTGACTCCGGCTGGGGTCGAGGCGACGGAGGGAGCGGGATATTCGGTCATCGAGATCCGTGTGTGGGGCCAGTACGTATCATCGAGCTCTTCCGGAACGTTCGAGGGCTATGCTCGCTATGGTATCTAGCCTTGCTGATCGTGGGTGGAATCGTGCATGAGGATGACCTGAACCGCCTGAAGGAAGCTGTCCGGCTGGTGCAGAGTGATCTGGGCTGGAGCGGTATCCCGGAGCAGATCGGACTAGAGCTAGCTGGTCGGGATGGGGACGTCGACGCGTATCATGTCGCACTGTCCGACGGACAATTTTGGGCTGGAGCCGCAGGATTGGACGGCAGTAGCAAGCGAGCGGCGGCGCGATCTGTTGCCATAGGCGCGCAAGATCTCGTGGCTGAGCTTCTCGGCATCGCATGGCCTGTCTGTCCCGAACATCGCCGAGTACTCACGGTGCCAAGCGAGGCTGAGGCGGCCGAAGAACCTCTTGGTGATGGTCCGGTCTGGAGATGTCCTGTACATGGTCACGACTGGGTCGCTGCCGTCGGTCATCTTTCAGACGCATTTCCGTTCCGCGCGTAATAGCGATTTCAACACCTCGCGCTCTCGAAGGTGCAGGCGGTTTCGGGCGGTACCTGCGGGGTGAAACGGACTAAAGACCATCGCGACCGGGCCGTCGCAGGTTGTTGATGGCCAGTGGTCATCGATTATATTCGACGACGCATGGACGGTGGTCGCGCCGTTCTGCCCTTCATCTCGGCGATGCACCATCTGTCTTACCGGGAGACTCTCCCTCATCGATCTTCGGGTTTGCCCTACCCACCTCGACCTGCAACATCAGCCTGGAAAGGCTCGGTGTGGCGCGGTTGGAGACCCTTGTCCTCGTCACCGCCGGCGGCGTGGGCGCCCGTGGTTCGGAAGCTGGCCGGCGTGCCCGGCCAGCTTCACGACAGCGTCGGCACCGACAGCACCAGCCCGTCCAAACGGCTATTCCACCTGAGCCGGTGCTGGTCATGTTGCGCTGGGCAGCCGGGGAGCTCCAGGTTTCGAGGGCGTCTTAGAGTGACCACCCTCTATGCCGGAGCTCCGCTGAGTTGGCGCAGCAGGGCGTTTGGTCGGGGGTAAGGGAGGACTGGGTTGCGTTGTCGTGGGTAGATTTCGGCGGCCGTTCATTGGGCGGATGCGACGTTGGACGCGTCTCCTGCTCTCACGCGCCGGTGCCGCAACTCGGTGAACATCTGTCCGCACGGACTCACGTTGCGGGTCACGGTGGGCGTACGGACGTGTGCCGCGCCGCCGCCAGCGTGAGCACATCGAACCGGACGTCTTGATCAGGGCGTACTGATCAGGGTGGCGATTGCGGTGCACAGTTCCCGGCTGTTGCTGATCGCCAGCCGAGTCTGCTGTTCGGTGACGGTGAGCCGCTGGCCAAGCTGGGCTGGGCTGGAAGGCACCGCAGTCAAGTACTTGGCGTCAACCACGCCGTCGCGATGGGTGAATGCGTGGCGGGTCGCCCAGGTCTGCAGCAGCCGCTGCCAGGTCGCCAAATCAAGGCGCTGGCGGAGGTCAGGGTAGCCGTTGGCGACGAACAGGTCGGCAGTGCCCTCGAGGCGCTGGAAGATGGCGCCCTTGCCGTTCAAGATCTGGTCAGCGTTCGAGACGGCCGCGTGAAACACTGCGCTGGCGAGAGTCTCGACAATGCCGACGAGGTTCTCCAGAGTGTCGACCCAGATACGGGTGAAGCCGCCCTGCTCGCGCAGTGTCCCGGTGGCATCGGCCGGCAGTTGAGCCAGCGCGTCGAGGCGAACGATCTCCGCGGCGAGCGCATCGAGGGCCACGACGTCGGGCCGCAACGGCCCGCACACCGGGCAGAAACGGTGCTCACCGAAGACGGCGTAATGAAGGCCGCAATTGACGCAGTCCCGGACCCGGATGAGCTGCTCCTCGTCAACACCTGGCAGCGGCTGCGGATAGAATGGCCGCGAACGGCACTGATCTGAATGCCGAAGCCGCCGGAGCGCGGCTGCGGCCGCGCGAAACGCCGGAAGGCGTTGTCGAGCACGCCGTGCATCTGCTGCATTGCCCAGGCTCCGACAGCGCTCTTGGCCCGCTCGAGCTGCTGGTCGGTGATGAAGTCGCTGGCGTCGGCCCGGTGACCGCAGTAGGCGCAGCACAGCTGCAGTTCGTCCGGCAGCGCCTGGTACTCGTCGGCGTCGACGCGGAACAGCTGCGTGCAGCCGGGGCACTGCCGACCGAAGAAGGAGAGTGAGTCACTGCAGCGTTGGGAACGCCTGACCCGCTCCGCCACTCAGACGTAGAAACTCGTGACGGCCGATCAACGGCTGACCGTCGTCCCATGGTCGCTAGTGAGGTCCATGAGGAGAACACCGAGCATGGATTCCTCGTGGACGGCCAGTCCGCGAGCCTGCATGGCAGTGCTGAGGGCAGGGTCCCATGCGGTAGTAACAGGTTTGCCGTTCAGGGCGATCGCGTGGTCGGGGTCGAGCACGGCCGCCGCCGTTTGGTAGTCAATGGCCGACACACGCCAAGGCGACGCGCCGAGGTTGATGATGCGCCCGGCGATGGCGACGCCGGGCCAGTCGAAGTCTCCGTGGTACCGGACAGGGTTCCGGGCCGAGATCAGTGCTCGCAGCAGGCGCGTGCCGACGGTTGCGGGGTTGCCGGATAAGCAGATCAACGGTGCCTCGACACCGGCGTGCGCGGCAGCCTGCAGCACTTGTGGGTTCTCGCAGACGGAGACGACCTGGCCGGGTCCGGCGTAGGACACCGCACCAGCCCTGTCGAGTTCGTGCAGGGTGAGATGAGTGATGAGACCGAGGTCGGCCCGGTCTCGCATCATCCTCGACCAGCGGTCCTCACCTGGTGGTTGGAGCCGCCAGGTGAGGACCGTTCCGGAGACCGCGTCAGTGGCGACGCCGAGGAGCTGCCAGAGGTCCCGCCGTTGGGCGGCGGTTTCAGGCACCGGCCTGTCGTGCGCGTGTGCGGCGGCGCGCAGCAGTACCAGCGACGCCAGCGTCGTGTCGTCCAGCCCGTGGGCGTCACCAGTGACCTGGCTCGCCAGGGCCGCGAGTTCGACTGTTGCCCGGTCCCCGGGAGGCAGCAGGACGGCGAGAGCGGCAACCGCGTGGTCCAGTGCGCGGTCCGCGGCGTCGATCCCGACCCGGGTGAGGACACCAGTGCTTCGCATGCCGGCGATCCAGGCGGGGACCCATGCCGCGTCGGCCAGTCCGGCGCCGGCCAGCGCGGCGTCGAGCCGGAGCCATACTGCGTTCCATTGTGTCTGCACCTCCCTGCGTGCCGCGCGAAGGTCGGTCATCGGTTGGCCGTGGATGATCTGCAGCACGGAAACGAGGCCCAGTTGGGCGGCGGAGCGGCGAAGGGCCTCATCGAGGTCGGCGAGCTTGACGGGTCGTCCCGGACCGGTTTGCAGCGGCCGGCTGAGCAGGCCGGACAGGCGGTCGGCCGCAGCATCGTCGAGGTCGACGCTGATCGTGCCGGTAATCTGGAGGCCGTTGCGCTCCAGCCGTGCGCGGGCGGTAGACCATACACCCGCGAGCTCCGGGCCAGTCAGATATGCGCGGAGGCCGGGCGGCAGCGGTGGCTTGTGATCGCTCATGCGGTGTGCAGGAAATGTCGGTTACGACCGTCCCAACGGACGTGGGCAGTCGCGGCGGGGGTGCCTTCCTCGCGGCAGATCTCGTAGATGTCGAGGGCCGGGACCTGCGGCACGCAGCCCCACAGTGCGTGGCCGGTCATCGCGAAGTCGACGTCCAGCCGGACCAGCAGGCCGAGCAATTCGGCGATGGTGGGTTCGTCGACCTTGGCGAACGCGTCGTCGAGGAGGATGAGCCGCAGTGATGTCGCCGGGTTCTCCAAGCCGGACAGGTAGGCGTCGATCGCGGCGAACAGCGTCACGTACGACACGAACCGTGTCTCGCCCTGGGACAACTTCGCCCGGCGGCTAATCCTTCGCTCGCGACCTGGTTCGGGGCCGGTGATGAAGACCTCGACGGTGTGCCAAGCCCGATAGTCCAGCGCACCACGGAGGTGGATGGCGTATCCCGCGGTCGGATCCTGTACGGCTTCGGCGGCGACCCGGGCGGACAGCAGCGCCGTGAGTTCCCGGTCCTGCATCACTGTGCGGACCGCTGCGGCAGTCGTGATCAACTCTTTGATCCGCGCGATGTCGCCGCTCGCGTCATCGGACAGCTTCCAGGTGAGGCGCACCCCGATGCCCTGGCTGGTGCGGATCGACCGGAGGCTGTCGTTCATGGCCGCGATCAGGTGCGTCGCCTGACCGAGTCGGCGCCGCAGTTCCTCACCGACCTCACCGAGGACGAAGTCGGTGAACACCTGCTGCTCCCGTGCCGTGAGCGCGGCGCGGCCGGCCTCGCACTGCTGCTCGACCTCGACGGCGGCCTGGGCGAGCGGTCGTCGGCCGTCGGCGTCGATCAGCTCAAACAGCCTGATGCCTGCCGAGACGGTGGCGGAAACGTCGTAGCTGCCGGAGATGGCCTGCTCGAACGCCTGTTGAGCACGGAGGAGGGCGTTCTCGTCGGTTTTCGCCCGTCGTAGGCTGGCCAGCAACGTCGCCGCGCTGGTTTCGACGGCTTCTGGTGCTGCGTCCGCGAACATGGACTCGGGCCGGGTCGTGAAGGCGGTTTCGATGACCCCGGGCTGGCTGAGCCTTTGCAGTACGGCTGCGGTGTCTTCGGCCAGCGCTTCCCTCAGTTCGCGGACGCGGCCGAGCGCGTGCCCCGCTTCGGCGGCGGCGGTGGCCGTCTCGCGCGTCAGGCGCTGGACCGTCTCGGTTGCGGCGCGCAGCTGGGTCCTGGCCTGTTTGAGGGCTGCTTCAGTCTGCGCCTCCTGCCGCTGGACGGTGTCGGCCTCGGCACCGACCGCGTCGCGTAGGACGTCGAGTCTCGTCGCCTCGCTGCGCCACGTCTCCCAGGCGTTCCCGGCGTCCTGCTCCGCATCGGCTCGGCGGGCGGCCGTGCTGCCGACAGCCTCGACGGCGGACGCGTACCGGCGCAGCACCTGGCGCACCGCGGCGGCGCCGGTGCCCACTTCGGCGCACCCGCCGACCACCTTGTCTGCCCGGCGCCGCAGTTCGAGCAGCGGTTCCTCGTCGGCCGGCAGGCCGAACTCGGCGCAGACGCGCCGGTGCTCCCGGTCCTGTTCAGCCCAGGCGCGTGCCAGCCGATCGGCCTCGGCCCGGAGCGTTCCCGCGCTGGCCGCCGATCGGCTGGCTTGTTTGACCGCCGCGGCATACTCGGCCCTTGCCTGGGCTAGCGCCATCGACCGCGGCGCAGACCTGCGTAGGTCCCGCAGTGCCAGCCGCCGATGCCGCAGCTGCTCGCGATCCCGGTCGCGGACCTCCCGGGCGGCCTCCAGGTCAGCGAGTTCGGTGGCGATCTGCGCCAGACGGGCGGCCCGTGCCGCGGCGCGTGCGGCGGCGCCGATGTGCCGGGCTGCCGGGACGGTGTGGCGGCCGCGGAGCGGGCCGTTGCCCCAGCGACCGTCGTCGCCGACCCAGGTTCGTGCACCTGGGTCGTTGAACGCGATCCGCTCGATGAGCGCGGCGACCGCGTTGGGCGCCACCGGGCCGTCCGGGTCAGCGGTGAGCACTGCGGACAGCGGCCGCGTCGCCGGCCCTCCCGACGGCGAGACGAGCAGCTGCCCGTCGACGGTGGTGAGCCGGCCGTCCTCGTCGACTTCAGCGACGAGGAGACCGGACGCTAGCAGCGCCGCCTCGATGCCGGCGCGGCGCTGGTCGTCGACGCCGTCCGCGAAGTCCAGGCATCGCCACAGCGCAGCACCGCCGGACGGCCGCACCCAGTTCGGTGGCTGCGGCTCGGGATCCTGCGCCTTCAGGAGGTGCTTTCGCTCTGTGGTGAGTCGTCCGACGGTCGCGGCGTCGACCCCGTCGGCGTCGTCGAGCCGTGACAGTGCGGCCGCCACCTCGGCTTCGGCCTCCGACACCGCGTCGTCGGCGGCGCGGTCCAGCTCGGGCAGCGTGACCGCTGGTTGCCCGTCACCGCACAGCGCCGTCCGGTCGGCGAGGAGCGCGCCGAGGATCGGGTGTGCCGCCCAGTCGGTGGTGCCGAGCAGGTCCGTGGTGGCTCGGGCGGTGGTCCATGTGTGCCATGCGTCGGCCAGCGCGATCGCGGCGTCGTCGCGCTGCTCGGCGGCCTGTTCAGCGGCCTGCTCGTCCTCTACGGCTCGCTGCTCGGCGTCGCCGGCCTTGGTGGCGGCGGCGTCGACCCGCTGACGCTCGTGGCGCAGTCTCCGGGCGTCGGCTGCCCGGTTGGCGGCCTGCGCGGAACGCGCCTGTGCTGCGGGCTCGACCTGCCGGGCGGCCTCGACGATGTCGCCGACGTCAGCCGGTACGAGCGTGAGGGTGTCAGTGGCGGGACGGGCCAGACGCTCCGGGTCCTGTTCGCGGGATGTCCGGACCAGATCGGTCGGCTGCGGTCCGGGCCCGCGATCCACCTGGACGGCGGCGGGTAGGCCGTGCGTCGCGATGCCGATGCCGGGCAGGAGCACCTGCAGCCGCTGCACGGTATCCGACAGCGCCGCGACAGCCGATGCGACGTCGTCGGCGACCGGGCCGGCCTCCCGGGCCCGCCTGGCTTCGTCGGCGCGCAGCTGGGCGGCGTGACCGAACGCTTTGTCCGCCGTCGAAGCGAGCGTCCGCACGACCGTCGTCAGTTGCAGCAGGTCGGACGCATTGCGGTAGGCGTCCGACTCGCGCAGCGCGGCCAGCGTCGCATCCAGCTGCTGGACCTGCTCGTCGAGCGCGGTTGTGCGTTCCTGTTCGTCGGCGGCACCGCGTTCCAGCTCCTCGGCGGCGGCGGCGAGCCGCGCCGCGTCCCCGGTGGACCGCCGCACCACGGCGGCCCGGTCTTTGACCGAGAGCAGCGAGGCGCTGAGCACCCCGGTCACATACTTGCGGTATACGTCTAGGAACGTCGTGATTTGCTCACGGGCCGCCTCGAGGCGCTCCTGGTCCGCGCGGGTGCTGGTCAGACCGTCGAGCTGCTGCCCGGCGTCGGTCAGCGCGTCCTCGGACAACGGCGGCAGCGCGTCGGCGAGGATCGCCGGCAGCCGGCCCTCCTCGATCCGGTTGCCGACGTCGGGTGAGCGGAGCGTGTGCAGGAGCTTGAGCAGCCCGTCGAAGCGTTCCTTGCCGAGCTGCCCGGTGAGTCCGAACACCTCGGTGCGGACTCGCTCCCTGTGCTTTTCGGCGACGTCGGTGATGCGCTCCTCGGTGACCAGCTCTGCGAGGTCCCGCCGCGACAGCGGCTGCCGGTCCCGGCCGAGCAGCGGGAGTTCGTCACCGACCCGCAGTGGTGTGGTGAAGTACCAGACCTTGGCTTCCTTGGTGCTGATCGCGAAGCGGACCAGCGCCCCGAGGGTGAGGTACTGCGGCTCGTCGCCGCCGTCGACGGCCGGGTCGGGGTCGCGGCGCAGCTCCAGCCACATGTAGCCGAGCCGGTTGCCTTGCTCGCCCGCCCCGGCGTTCATCAGGTCTTCCATCCGGACGGACGACCCGGTGCCCATGTTGCGGCGGTCGGCATCCAACAGGAACGGCAGCAGCATCTCCAGTGCACGCGACTTGCCCGAGCCGTTGGTGCCGCGGAGGATGAGCCGCCCGCCAGAGATGTCGAAGGTGGTCTCGTAGTAGTGCCAGACGTTGACAAATCCGGCCCGGGACAGCCGCCATCGGTACGGATGGTGCCGAAGCGGTGTCCCGTCGAACGTGTCGCTCATGCGAACTCCAGCTCGCCTTGGCCGGCCAGGCGCCTGGACGCTCTGGTCGGCGGCGCGGACAACGGCTGAGGACGGTAGCGGGCGGCTGCCGGATGGATCAGCAGACCTACATCGCCAGCGGTGGCCAGGCTTATGTCCACGAGCAGGGCGACGACCTCGTCGCGCAGTCGGAGGGGTTGGTCGACCAGGGTCGAGCCCCAGGCGCGGCGATGCCGGTCGATGAGCCTCACCAGCGCTTCGTCGACCGTGTCCCAGCCGGCGGCGACACCGGGCGTGGACCTCGCGGCGTGGTCCGGCTGACCCGAGTCGATCAGCTCGGCCAGCAGGAGCAGCGCGGCCTGCTTCACCGTGCCCGTGCCCGGGAACGTGATGTCGGTGAGACTGCCGCCAGCGTCGTAGGCCAGGACGCCTTCGGCGCGGACCTCGACAGTGAGGCCGAAGTGCTCGTCGAGCATGCGGGTCAGTTCGCCACGCTCGCGGGACAGGACGTCGCGTTCGGGGTCGGTGAGGTCTTCGCGCCGCACGAGCGGGTTCTCGACGAGCTTGCGGCGCAGCGACCGGCGCGGCTGGTCGGTTACGGCAGGGTCGGTGGCCAGCAGGTCGTCCGGGTGTGACAGGCCTGACAGCGGTCGGGCCAGGAGGTGGGGCAGCACCGCGCGGTGGATGGTCAGCAGCGCCTCGTCGCGCCGCTCGCTCCAGCCTGCCGCCGTGCCGTCGGTCTCGGACAGCACCCCCCAGTCGATGAGGTGCCCGACGGCGGTCACCAGCGCGCGACGCTCCGGCAGCGTGTCGCCGATGCTGACCCCGATCGTCGCGGCGTCCGAGCGGACCTGGTCGATGATGGCGGAGATCAGCGTCTGCTCGCCTGTTCCAGGAGCCAGCAGCGCGGCGCAGAGCAGCGCCAAATGGGTGTACGTGATAGGTGTCCACGCGCTGTGGTCGGGGCGGCGCGCCGGTCTCGCGGGCGCGTCCTGGCTTACCGGGCCCTTGACCAGCCTCGCGAACGACGACTCGATGATCAAGTTGTACCCGAGCAGAGTCTTAAACGTGCCGCGCAGTGCGGGGGCATGCAGCCGCACGAGGGCCAACTCCTCCGCCTGCGCCGCGGTGAGCAGCGGGTTGGCCAGCAAGGTCCGCGCCGCGTCGACGCGTTCCCGCGCCGACTGGTCCGCGGTGGCGAGGTTGCGGCCGCTCACCCGGCCGCCGCCAGACGGCGCGGGGCGCCGGCGACGGGGACCGCGACGAGCTGGACGTCGTGAATGGTGATGGTGCCGTCGGCGCTGGTCACGATGGTGGCGTCGCCGTTTGTCGGGGTTGCTCGCAGGATCAGTCCGAGGTCGGCGTCTTGGTGCTCGATGGGGGCCGCCGTGGTGGACACGGCGGCGAAGACCGCGGACAGCTTCTCCAGCAGCAGGTCCCGGGCCGCCTTGCTGAGTCGGCTGCGGTGTAGCGGACCGGCGGCCAGGAGTTCCGCCGCGGCCGCCCGTCTGGCCGCGTCGCGCTCGTGCGCCAGGGCCACCAGCCGCTGCGCCTCGGCGCCCGGGTCGGGCACGCGTGAGCTGCGCCCGCGGGCGGCCCGGTCGCCCCGCTCACGCAGCGACACCGGTACATTCACCGGGACCGACTCCCACCATGACGTTCCGGGGCCGGTCGCCGTGTCCGGCTCGTCGGGCCCGAACAGCAGGTGCCGGGCGGGATAGCAGCCGAACGCCGCGTCGTAGAGCCGGTGCGCGGAATCGCTGTCAGCGCTGTGGAACCAGGCCGCGAGCTTGAGCAGGTCGGCACGCCGCGACAGCCCGGTGCCGGTCGCTGTGAGCATGCGACGGGCGTTGGCGATCAACTGGCCCAGCGCCTGCCGCGCGGCGGCCCGCAGCTGATCGGGGCCGGACCGGCTGCCGGAGGCTCCGTACCAGGCGGCGAGCTGCTCCCAGTCGGACAGGGTCCGGCCCGGCAGCCGTTCGATCGTGAACGCCTCACCCTCAACCGTGGGCATGGCAGGGAGGTGGTCGAGCACTCGGTCGATGAGCTGCAGCAGAATCCGAAGCCGCTCCAGGATCTCCGGCGCGTTGCGGTTCACGTCCGCGCCGATCAGGTCGACGTAGTCCAGCAGGAGGCCTTTGAACTGGGTGTACTCCTCGCCGCCCAGGTCATATCGGGTCAGTACGCCGGACAGGTAGGCGTAGAAGTCGGTGACCGACTCGTGGAACATCTGGTGGTCGTTGAACACGCCAGTCACCGCGCCGGCGAGTGTCTCCACGTCGATGCGTCGGTTGACGTCCCCAACCTGCAAGAGGATGTGATCGAGGCTGTCGACGATACGAGCGAGCAGTTCCCGGGCGACCTCGCGGGCACCGTCGACGGCCCGGAAGATCTCCTCGGCCTCGCGGTGGAGCCGGCCGCCGAGCTTCGACACCTGGTAGCGGGACCGCGATCGATGGTATGCCGCCACGGTCGGTACCCGGGTCTCACGGACCGAGCGCACCAGATTGCCCCAGTCCACCAGTTGCCGGCAGCGACTCTCGACCGTGTCCGGATCCATGACGACGCCCCGCTCAGTGAGCTGACTGCCGACCTCTTCGGCCGACAGGTCGGCGAGCAGCGTGCCGGCGAAGAGCCGCATGATCGCGATGTAGTCGTCCGCTGCGTCAGCGGTCAGATAGGAGAACAACGCGCGGTGGTCCGGAGAGGGGGAGCGCTGGTCCGCTGACAAAAGGCCTCCTGTAGTGGGTCCAGCTCGGAGGGTAGTTGACAGTCGATGTCGAACGCACTGCCTCGACCAGTGGCCGAGGCAGCTTTCAGCGCCCGACGCTCCCTGGTTCGGTCGGGGCGCCAGCCGGTTCCGTGGACTGCACGGCTGCGCTCTCGTCCTGCTCTCCGGCTTCGACGGCGGCACGGCGCCACCACAGCAGCTCGTCGCGCTCGGCGTCCGGGATCGCCATCGACTCCGCGAGCACGGCGGCGAGCGCACCCACGTGCGCGTGGTCGATGTCGGCGGGAAGATCCACCGGATGTTCTCGTCACGCGTGATGAGGTCGACCGCTGGTCGGGCGTTCTTGTCCGGTGTGGTCGCCACCCGGACGTAACGCACCCGGTCGATCGGGATGTCGAGACGGAGCTCGCCCTGCTCCAGGAATGCGTTGGCCTTGGCCGTGATGATGCGGCGGTCGGTGACGGCAAGCAGGGTCCGGGTCTTGTCCATCGCCGCGGCCAGCTTGTCCATCGCCCCACCGAGGATCGCGGAGATTGGGCTGACGGCATCGACCTGGTAGGGCAAACTGAGGGCCCGCACGGTCTCACCGTCCTCGAGGAACCAGCGCAGGACGCGGAGGTACGGCTGGAGATCCGGCGACGCGGGTGCGCAGACGACATCGGGCGCCTCCAAGTCGGGGACCGGCAGGCGGAGCGCGTCAGCAAGCGGCTCGATCGCTTCAAGTAGGCGGGCGGAGGTCTGGCGGGCCGCCTTCGCGTCCCTGCCCATGCCCGGCAGTGACCGCGTCAGGCTGTCACGCTCGAGGAGCTCGGCGAGGATGCGACTACTTGGAGCGCGACGGCAGGTTCGGCGAGCTCGACCGAGGCGAGGCGACCCCGTCAGGGCTGCTGCAGGAGCACCTTCCCAAGTCGAAGGTGGTCAAGGCCTTCAACCGCATCGGCGCCGCCGACATCACCACCGACGGCTCCCCGTCCGGCACGCCGGACCGGCGCGCCCTGATGGTGTCCTCGGACCATCCCGACGCGGCCGGCTTCGCCAGGGATATCTGCGACCGGATCGGCTTCGACACGGTCGACGTCAGCCCGCTGAGCGAGTCGTGGCGCGTTGAGCGCGACCGGCCGGCGTATGTCGTCAAGCAGACGAAGGCCGAGCTGGAAGCGAACCTCGCGAAGGCGACCTGCACGGTCTGAACGCAGCCGGACGGCCCGAACCCGGGCCGCCGCCATGCTGGGGCGGCCCGGGGTGGTGCGTCAGCGTGTCTTCGGCAGGTCGAACTGGTCGGCCCGTTGGCAGTCGCTCGAGCCGCCGATGGCGGACGAGCCCACGCGGTCCAGGGCGTCGCGGGCGTTTTCACGGCCGAGGTTCCAGCCGTACCACGGGTCCGGCTCGTCCAGGTCGTCGACGATCCAGCTCAGCGTGCAGCGGCGGACCGAGTCCGGGAGGGTCGACAGGGCCGGGGTGGCGTCGGAGGACAGGGCGCGCAGGTACCAGGCGTCGATCTTGCCGGTCTCCTGGTAGCGCGCGATGTTGCGGCGGGCCGCGTAGTCCTCCGGGTTGAGCACCGCGAGGGTGAGCAGCATGACGACCGCGAGACCGACGGTCGCCGATGGGATCCAGGCGCCGCGCCAGCGGATGCCGGCCGCCATGATCATGATGAACACGATGCCGAGGAGCAGCTCGAATGCCATCACGAAGATGCGCTCGCCGGTGAAGCTGTAGACCTTCTGGTAGGCGTACATGCGGGACAAAGCCGACACCACGATCACGATGCTCAGCGACGAGAGCAGGCCGAGCAGCGTCCGCAGCAGGATGCGGTCGACCCGGTCCTCGCGGCTGGCCCAGCGGGTCACGCCGCCCAGCACGGCGATCGTCAGTACGGTGACGGTCGCCAGCTGCCAGAAGCCGCTGCGGGCGTATTCGGCGTAGCTGAGGCCGGCGGTCTGCAGCACGTGGTGCTGGCCACCGAACAGGACGGTGGCCTGCACGACGACGAATCCGCTGTACAGCAGGACCAGTGCCCCGATCGGCAGTCCCCACTCCAGGCGGCGCAGCCGCGCGGTGCCCGGCTTGTCGATGGTGGACAGGTCCGGCGGCGCGGCGACGGTGTAGACGGCCGCGACGGCGATCAGCGCGCACAGGATGAACAGGAACACGCGGCCGACGCTGACCGTCGGCACGATGGCGGAGAGTACCTGCGAGAACGCGGCGTCGGCGGAGGAGAGCAGCGCGCCGAAGACCAGCATGAACAGGACCGTGATGATGACCGACCAGACGACGCGCTGGGTGTGGCGGGGCTTGCCGTGCCGGTCGCTGGTGGCGCTGAGGTGCTTGGCCACCCACGGGATGCCGCGCAACGCCGCGACCGGCGCCGCCACGAGGCTGAACAGTATGGAGCGGACGCGTTGGCCGCCGACGATGGCCAGGGCGGCGCAGCCGAGCGCGCCCAGCACGCAGAACGTGACGAGCCACCAGGCGTTGCGGAACGCCAGCACCGACAGCAGGACGACCGCGGAGCCGGCCCAGACGGCCCGCATCGCGCGGTCGGCCTTCGGCAGTGCTGCGGCGGCCGGCCAGATGCCGGCGATGATGGCGGCGACGAGCGCGAACCCGCCGAGGAGCCAGCCGATGCCGACCCGCGTGCCGGGCAGGACGATCGCCGCGACGAGCCCGCCGGCGAGCACGGCGACCGGTACGCGCCAGCCGCTCGCGGGCTCCGGCCCGGGCCAACGTGCTTCCAGGAACCCGGGCGGCAGCGGTCGCGGCGGCCCCATGACCCGCGGAACGGTCTGATAGGGCTGGAACGGGGGCACCGCAGGATGCGGCGGGAAGGGCGCGCCAGACGGGGGTGCGAAGGGCCGCGTTCCCGACTGGTGCTGCATCAGCGGCGGTGCGACAGCCTCCTCGTCTTGTTCTTCATCCTCTTCGAGCTCGTCGTCGGGCAGTTCCTCAACAGGCGCGGCGGCTGTGGCCACAACGGGCGTGACTGGCTCGGCCGCGACGGGCGTGACTGGCTCGGGTTCAACGGGCGCGGCCGTCATGCCCTCGACAGGCTTGGCCGCCGCGCCTGGGACCAGCGGCACGAACACGGCGAATCCCGGGGTTCCCGCGGGAATCGTCACCGGAATCGCCCACGTCGTCTGCCCCTCGGCGGTGCCGGGCCAGGCGACCGGCTGCGGCTGTCCATCGCCGCCGGGCATGACCAGCAGATACGGTACTGCCACGGGCGGTTGGACGGTTGGATCGACTTCGTCGGGTAGGGCGTCGGTCATTGGGTTGCTCCACGTGTCGGTGGACAGTTGGCGGACCACGCCCGTGCTCACCGTCCGTCGCTGTCCCGCCGATCAGCCCAGATCGGCGGGTTGTCACGAATAGTGACGGTGCGTAACACGGCAGTGCGGAGACGGCGGGCGTGGCGCCAACTGGCGCTTTGGTCCGGACCGCATTTCCCTGCACGGCCCGGCGGCAGGGAGCATGGCACGGCGACCCGGCCGCGGACCAGCCCGCGGCGCACACCTGGGACGGTGGGACGTCGCACCACCGTCCACCTGCGAGGACGCGGCATTCCCGGGACGAGGCGCCGGGCAGTCCAACGCGGAGAACCGGCCTTGTGCGCCAGCAGCCCGACGGTGCTCCGCGGTCAGGTGGGCAGGGTGAAGCGCTGGAAGAACTGCCACATCAGGGTGTTGGCGCTGATCTTCTGGGTGGTGGTGCCGTTGCCGGGGGAGGCGGCCGGGGTGCCGGGCCACGTGTGGCCGCCGACGTCACTGATCGTGTACAGCACGGTGTCGGCGGCGCAGTTCGGTTAGCTGCTCCTCGTCACGTGGGTGGTGACGGAGACGGTGACCGGGCCCGAGATGCAGCGGTTGATTGCCGCCCAGCGGGCCTGGGCGGCCGGGACCGAGTAGCGCCAGACGTCGCTGCCGCCGCCCTGGTAGGGGCTGGTGTAGTTCTGCTGGCCGTGGAAGGCGATGACCGGGACCGGACGGGCCGGGGCGCACGACGACGGGTCGGGCTGGGCGGGGTTCTGCGGGTCGGGGCGGCCGGCGCGCAGGCCGGCGACCGGGGCGACGGCGGCGAGCCGGTGCGGCCGGGCGCAGGCGAAGGCCGACGTCATCCGGCCGCCGGCGGGCCTTGTACGGGCTGAGCCGTGGATTTTGCTATGCGCCCGAGTGTGATGAGCCGGTCGTAGTCGTCGATGGCGGCGAGCCCGTGTTCGTTGGCGAGATTGCGCACATCGTCGGCGCCGTTTCGTCTGGCCCGCGCGGCGGTGAGGCGATCCCAGACCGTGAGGCGCGGTGGGGGCGGGACGGGCCCTGCGGGAACGCCCGGCGCGCCTGGCCTGCCAGCGGGTCCAGCGGGTCCAGCGGGTCCGGTGGGTCCGGTGGCGGGTGGCATGGTGGTATCCGTGCCTCCCCGTCTGGACCTGTCCCCTTGGGAGGGGTGTCGGGTTTCGGGGCGTGCGGACATGATGGCTCCTACCTGCGGTGTTGGTTGGCTGAGGGCGGCACAGGCCCGGCAGTACCCTGCCGGGTCTGTGCCGGGGGTTTGACCGGCCAACAGACCGGGGAGTCGACCAGGGGCGTCGACCAGCCGCCCCAGCCCTGCGGGCACCGAATCGATACCGGGTCAGCGGCGGGGCGGCGGCGCTGCGTCGCGAGATGAGACATGATCCGGCGGCTGGGACGGCGGGCGTCCGGGCTCGACGACCGGTACGGGATGCCGGGCGTCCAGCGTTCAGTGCTCTGGCGGTCGCTGCTGTGGTCAGGTGCTCGGGCGGTCGTGTTCTTGAACGCGGAGTTCGACTTCTCGATCTCCGCCGGGTCGCCGCCGGCCGTCATCCGGCGCAGCCCACCCACCGTCAGGAACAGCGTGGCGATCCCGATCAGAATCCCGGTGACCCAGTTCGTGATGTTCGTGATGTTCGTGATGGTCGCGTTGATGCGAGCGGTCGGGTTCGGATCGGCCGGCGGTGCGGCCCACGCCGGCACGGCAGTGGCCGCGACGAGCAGGACGGTCACAACGACCGCGATGACACGGTTCGTGATGCGGCGGTACATGATGGCACCTCCCGCCCCGCACAGCGGGGCTCCAAGTCGGGATGAAGGGCGCCACCGGGAACCGGGACGAGGCCGAGGGAGCAGCGCTCCTTCCAGCCGTCAGTGATCGAGTGCGAACACGGCCACACAGGCCGGCCGCGCCCCGATCCCCGAGGCGCCGGCACCGAGTTCTGCATGAGTCCGATGCCTTGCCACCGAATGCCTGCCGTCCGGTACCCAACACCGCCCTGTTGGCTAGACCGGCACCCAACAGCACGCCAACAACCGAACCCCCGTTGATCCTCGCCGTGCCCTGTTGACTGCTGTTGCCCACCTGTCCATTGCCAGCGAAGTTTGTTCCTGCCATCCAGTCTTGTCTTGGATGGGTTCCTTGCCACTTAAGTCTGTCAACATGGCCGCCGAACTGCGGTTTTACGGATCTGTGGCCAGAAGCGCGGTTCTCAACGTCGGCGAGCACGGGACGGGCCAACTCACTCGTTCGGGTCTCTTCCGGTACGAAGTTGAGTGGCATACGGACAAACCTCGTTGGCAACGGACACCACCATCCGGGGGCGTTGCGCGGCAGGCCGGTCAGCGAACCCGGTCAGGCTGCTCTGAACGCTGCCGCCGATCCGATCCGCCGCGGCTGTCGTCACGTCGCCCGGCCCGGATCGGCACGAACGCAAGGTCGCCGGCGTGGATCGCCGCGCCAACCGCTCCTCTGCCCGCCGCCGCCACAACGAGGCCAGACCCGCGCTGATCCCCAGCTGCTCAGCACTCTGCGCCAGGGTCGTCTCACCCAGCAGTCCGCTCCGTTCGGTGATGTTTGTCTGCCAGCAGCGCGTCGCCGAAGGTAGGTGCCGCACGGGCCGTCAGCGCCGCACCGATCGCGTAGGTCGCGGCGCGACACGTCGGACCGCGACCAACCGCGGCCGGTGCCCACGAATCCAACACGCCACCGGCGCCGCCCCACCCCGGCCGCACCGCCCAACAGCAGGACGGCGTTGGGCGCCGAACAGCCAACGCTGCAGCCCTGTTGGGTACCTGTTGGGTACGCCCCACCCAACATGTACGCAACGGGGCTGGGGCGGTGG